>JAFAZD010000211.1 GCA_019239955.1 Armatimonadota bacterium
GTGTTCGTGAAGCGGTCGTACATCAGCCGCCAGAGCGCCTTGAACGGCTCCGGCCCCTTCGCGCCCCACCAGAACCATCCGCCCTCGGCCTCGTGGAGCGGACGCCACAGCACGGGCACGCCCGCATCGGCGAACTTCTGGAGCTGGGCCGCGATGGCGTCCATGTCGCGCAGCAGCAGACGGTAATCCTCCGACTGGGGATCGGCCAGGGCCTTCTGCACATCAAATGTCGTCGCGTCGGTGTAGAAGCCCCGCCACCACGGCTGCGCCTGGGTGTTCTTCAGGTCCGTCGGCGCGTTCCAGTGCCAGGACATCGTGACGATCTCGCCCGCCTTCGCCGCCTGGATCATATGCTCCGTCTCGCCCTTAGGGTCCGAGCCGTTGGCGAGGCGGGAGGGGGAGTAGTCCATGAAGTCGCCGCCGAGGATAGCCGGCGTTTTGCCCGTGACCTCGCGGACGTAGTCAGCGTCTGACTGGTCATACTGCCCGGAGAGCGTCTTCTGCCCGTACAGGCGCACCAGCGAGGCCAGCAGGGCACGCGCGGGGGCGGTCGCCTGTGGGTCCACCGGGGTCGTGGGCACAGGCTTCAGCCTCGGAGCCGGGGGCGCGGGAACGAGGTCCACCGCATCAATGTCGTAATACCCCCACCCCTTCCGGATCTCCAGCGTGTTCGGCCCATTTTGTAATTCCACCTTGCCCGCCCGCTGGGTGGCGAACACATCCCCGTTCTGCGCGAACATGCCGGAAAACGTGGCCCCGTTGACCACCAGATCATAGCCCTTTTGCCCGCTTGGAGAGCTGTAGCGGATGTTCACATTGTAGATGCCCGCCTGGGCATCCGGGATGTGGAACACGATCTTGTCCCCGTCGTGCTGGAACCCCGTCACGTAGCCCGTGCCCGAATAGCCAGGCCGACTCGTGGCGATCGACGTGCCGACGAGTTGGGCGTCCTCCGCCTCCAAATGGATCGCCTTCGGCGGCGCGGCCATCGCCGCCGAGACCAACGCCATCAGTACCATCGTCAGTATCCACATCCGCATACGTTCCTCCCACGCCCAGACCGTACCCGCGCCGGTAAGGCGCGCTGAGTGACCGGCTGGTCCATGTTGCCCACGTCCCAATGCAGTATAGCATAACAGGTGGCTGTGATACGACCGGCAGCCTCATGAAAGCGGGGAGAATCGCTTCAGACTCGGCCGAAGAGGAGGCAGGCGTTGATGCCGCCGAAGCCGAAGGAGTTGGAGAGGACGTAGTCCACGCGGCGATGGCGGCCCCCCGGCTCGCGGATCAGGTCCAGGGCACAGGCGGGGTCGGGATGGAACAGGTTGATGCAGGGGGGGAGCCAGTCGTCGCGCAGGGCGAGCAGGCAGATGGCGGCCTCCCAGGCCCCCGTCGCGCCGAGAGCGTGGCCGTGGTAGCCCTTCGTGCCGCTGACGGGAATGTGCCCGGCCCCTCCGCCGAGGGCCTGTTGAATCGCGGCGGCCTCCGTGCCGTCGTTGAGGGGGGTGCTGGAGCCGTGCGCGTTGATGTAGCCAATCTCCGATGGGGAAACGCCGCCGCGCCGCAGGCATTCGGACAGGCAGCGGGCGGCCTGCGCGCCGTCGGGGCGGGGCTGGGTCATGTGGAAGGCGTCGTTGGTGGCGAAGTGGGACAGGATTTCGCCGTAAATCTGCGCGCCGCGCGCCCGTGCGCGCTCATACTCTTCCAAGATCAGCATCGCCGCGCCCTCGGCCATCACGAAGCCATCCCGATCTTTATCGAAGGGACGCGAGGCCGTCACCGGGTCATCGTTGCGCTGGCTCATGGCGCGGATGATGGCGAATGCGCCGAAGCAGAGGGTGGAGAGCGGGGCCTCCGAGCCGCCCGCCAGCATGATGTCTGCGCTGCCGTCCCGAATGAAGTCTGCGGCGTGGCCGATGGCGATGGGCGACGAGGCGCAGGAGTCGCCGTTGGCGGTCGCCGGGCCGGTGACGCCCAGTTCAATGGCGACGTTGCAGGAGCCGGCCCCGTTGAAGACGCTCAGGGCGAGCATCGGGTTGACGCCGCGCGGCCCGTGCGCCAAGAACGCCGGGTACTGCTCCTCGGCGAAGCCCACGCCGCCAAGCGCCGTGCCCAGGCAGACGCCGACCCGATCCCGATCCTCCACCCGCAGGTCCAGGCGCGCGTCGCCGACAGCCATCTTGGCGGCGGCGACCGCGAACTGGGAGAACTTGTCCAGCCGCTTGAGCTTCTTGCCGTCCAAATAAGGAGACGGGTCAAAGTCCATCACCTGCGCGGCGATGTGCGTCACGAACTGCGACGTGTCAAATCGCTCGATCCGCGAGACCGCCGAGCGCCCGGCCCGCAGTCCCGCGCGCAACCCATCCACTCCCAGCCCAATAGGCGTGACCGCCCCGATGCCCGTCACCACCACCCGCCGCCTGTTGTCCATAGGACCCCTCGCCCCCAATCCTGGGGGAACCGGACACCCCCATTCCTCTCCTACTCCCCCAGGATTGGGGGCGGGGGGGCTTCCTGTTCCACCTTCGCCTTGATCGTCGCCAGCGTCCTCCCCGCAATGGCCTGCACGAACTGCCGTCCGACCAGATCGTGCGCGAACCAGCCGTTCAGAAACCCGAAGGGATAGGTCAGGTCATGGCGGATGGAGACGCAGGTGCCGCGCCCCCAACGGTCCGGCTCCAGCGTCCAGACCACCCACATCCCGACGGCGACGCCGGCCAGATGCTTGAAATACATCTTTCCTCGCTCCGGCTCGCAGACCTGGACGCTGCGCCAGCGGACGGGGAATTTCAGGCCTCGCGCGGGGAAGTCCTCGCGCACGGCGGCCATTTCCACTACCTTGCGCCGCCCGTCCGGCGTCCGCTCCAAGACCGTCACCTCCCGGTAGTGCGGCAGCAACACCGGCCAGTTTTCCGTAGCGGCGGCCAGTTCAAAAATGCGATCCTGGGGGCCGCGAATATACACGGCGTTTTCGGTGTGCATAGAAGAACCCTCTCCGTTCTGGGCAAGCCCCGCTACCTCTCCCGATGCCGAAGAGGAAGGTATCCAGAGGCAATACGGCCTCACGACATCTTTCCCGCGCCTGGAGGCGAACCAGGCACTGGAAGAGGCTCCCGCCAGCATTCACCCCTCCTCTCCCGTTTCGGGGGAGGTGGCGGGGCTTGCCGAGACAGACGGGGTTCTTCTCGGCCAGCCGGAGGGGGGTCTCTCTAACCCGTCCCCAGCGCCAGACGCAGAGTCGGGAGGGAAAACAGGTCGGTGGGGCGAGCGATGTCGCCCACGGTCTGCAAGACGATCTCTGTCAGGGATGCCGACCGGCGCAGACGCTCCGCCGCCCAGGCCAGAAGCGGCGGCGAGTGGACGATGTGCTGAACCGCGTCGCAGAGCCGGTAGCGCGGCATCAGGTCGCGCCGCCGGGCGGCATCGTAGTGGCTTAATGTCCGGCGGCTGACGTCGCCCTGGCGCAGCGCGACATCAATCGCCTCGGCGGCGAGCTGCGCGCCGCACAGCGCGAAAAAGACGCCCTCGCCGGTGAAAGGATGAATAAACGTCGCGGCGTCGCCGACCAGCACCGCCCCGTCCTGCGAGGCCCGTGCCGTGTGATGGCCGAAGCAGCCGACCGATTGGAGCGGCCCAGACGGCGCTGCCCCCTGGACCAGTTCCCAGACTTCGGGGAAGGACCGCCGCAGCCGCTCACGGAAGTAGTCCTCCCGCCGCCCGGCCATCAGCGACGCCTCGGAGGCGGGGACGACGATGTTGATGTTGCGCGTCCGGCCAGGCCCGCAGGCCGCGCCGACGCCGCAGCAGGCGTCCGAGCGATCACGCGGCAGGTGCATGGTCACGGCGGGCGGGTCGTCGTCCGCCGCCGGAAAATGCCCGACCAGGGCGAGCCGATGCAGGCGCGGGAGGGGCCGAATCACCCCCAGCGCGCGGGCCAGCAGCGAATGCGTCCCGTCCGCCCCCGCCGTTACCCGCGCCCGCACTGTCTCCGATTCCCCGGCCCCGCCTGTTCCTACGACGCCGGCGACCGCTCCACTGTTCCAAATGATTTTCCGGGCCGCAAAGCCTTCCCTGACTCGGACGCCACACTCCTCGGCCCGGTCCCGCAGGACCTGGTCCATCACCACGCGGGGACAGGCCAGCGCGGAGGTCGGGCCTTCAAAACAGCGGCCGCCATGCGGCACCACGCGCTCCTGGGTCAGCCAGGCCGCGCCCTGCGCCAGCAGGGCCGGCAGGACGCCCAATTCATCACGCAGCAGACGCACTGCGCCAGGTGTCAGGTACTCGCCGCAGGGCTTGGGTCGGGGGAAAAGGGCGCGATCCAGCAGAGTTACATCGTACCCCTGGCGGGCCAGAAAGATCGCCGTCGCCGCGCCCGCCGGCCCCGCGCCGATCACGGCCACGTCTGTGATGCACTCGGACAAGTCTTGCAACCGTTCTAAGCAGGGCCGCATTGGGCCGCTACGGTTCTGTGTTACCCAGTTCGCGCTTGTCCTGAACAAGCCCGATGCGGAAATACCAGTGCGCGTGGACACGGACGCCGTGGACGCCGCTCAGGCCAACCATCTTGCGGTACTCGGCGGGCGTCCAGGCGCGGCGGACGCTGGCGGGGCCGTCGTGGCGGGTGAAGGGATGCGCCCGCCCCAGCGCCAGCGCCGCCTTTACTCCCCAGAGCGTCAGCCTGTCCCGGCGCAGGTCGCTGACCACGAAGCCGCGCGTGGTCAGCGCGTCCATCGCGGCCAGCACGCGCGCCGAGGATTGGAACCCGAAGTGGTGGAAGGCGAGGGCGCAGAGGGCGAGGTCAAAGGAGCGGGGCGCGAACGGCAGCGCCAGCGCGTCCGCCTGGACCAAATGGGGCGTTTCCGGCGATCGCCGCGCCAGGGACAGCATGGCGGGGTGGTTGTCCACGCCGACGACGGTGAGGACCAGGCCGCGCCGGCGGCCCCAGGCGAGCAGGGCGCGCGGGATGTCCGCCGACCCGGTGGCGATGTCCAGAACGCGCACAGGTGCCCCCGCCGGGACATCGCGCAGCAGGCGGGCGACGTGGTGCAGCACGGTTCCCGTGCCGCCGAAGAGGCGGTTGGTGCGGGCGACATCCCGCATGGAGCGCGCCAGATCGGTGAGGGGCTGGCCGGGCCGGTCAATGTCCTCCGGCTCGTCCGCGTAGGGCAGCTCAAGCCAGGCCATGCAGCGCCTCGGCGACGGCGGCGGCGGTCTGTCCCAACTGCTGCTGGCCGTGCGCCGTGCTGATGAAGGCGGCCTCAAACTGCGACGGCGCGAAGTAAACGCCGCGCTCCAGCAGCGCCCGGAAGAAGGCCGCGTAGCGGGCCGCGTCCGAGGTCTTCGCCGTCGCGTAGTCCATCACCCGCGCGTCCGTGAAGAACAGGGTCATCAGGGAGCCGATCTGATTGATGCAGACGGGAACATCCTCCCGCGCCGCCGCCTCCTGAGCCGCATCGGCAAGCCCCTGCATCTTTTCCTCCAACTCCTGATACAAGGTGTCCTTCTGTTCGTCCAGCATCGTGAGCTGCGCCAGACCGGCGGCGACGGCCAGCGGGTTGCCGGAGAGGGTCCCTGCCTGGTAGACGGGGCCGACCGGCGCGACGGTGTCCATGATGTCCGCCCGCCCCCCGTATGCCGCCAGCGGCAGGCCGCCGCCGACGATCTTGCCCAATGTGGTCAGGTCCGGCATGACCCCGAACAACTCCTGCGCGCCGCCGTAGGCCAGCCGGAAGCCGGTGATGACCTCGTCGAACAGCAGCACCGCCCCGTCGCGCTCCGTCAGCGTGCGCGCGGCCTGCAAAAACTCCGGCTTCGGGGGCACGACGCCCATGTTGCCGGCGACGGGCTCCAGCATCACGCAGGCGATCTCGCCATTGTAAGCATCCATCGCCTCGCGCAAGCCGTCGGCGTCATTGTACGGGAGCGTGACCGTGTCGCGGGTCAAATTCACCGGGACGCCCGCCGAGTCCGGGAGGCCCAGAGTCGTCAGCCCCGAACCCGCCTTCGCCAGAAAGCCATCGGAGTGGCCGTGATAACACCCCTCGAACTTGATGATCTTATCGCGCCGGGTGAAGCCGCGCGCCAATCTCACGGCGCTCATCACGGCTTCCGTCCCCGAATTGACCAGGCGCACCTTCTCCACCGACGGCACGGCGGCGACGATCTTCTCGGCCAGCCGCACCTCCGCCTCCGTGCTCGCCCCGAACGACGTGCCCCGCGCGGCGGCCTCCGTGACGGCCCGGACGATGCGCGGCGGCGCGTGCCCGAAGATCAGCGGCCCCCAGGACATCACGTAGTCAATGTAGCGGTTGCCGTCCACATCAAAGATGTACGGCCCCTCGCCCCGCTGCATGAACAGCGGATCGCCGCCGACGCCTTTGAACGCCCGCACCGGCGAGTTGACCCCGCCGGGGATGACGCGTTGCGCCTCGGCATACAGCCGCGCGGAGGTGGGATGGGAGGACACAGCCTTATTATACCCACCGCCAACTATGGCTGGCCGCAAAGTCTAAAAAGCGTCATCTTTTCCGTACTATGGGATGGTAGCGTTAATCGCTGGAATCTCTCTTGCTCTCGCAAGCCACTCCTTATCGG
>JAFAZD010000212.1 GCA_019239955.1 Armatimonadota bacterium
GTTCTGGGCCAACTTCTGGGCGCGAGGCTTCTTCGCCGAGACGGTGGGCAGAGTGGAGGAGGCGACGGTTCAGGCCTACATCCGGGAGCAGCGGCCCTGAGTGTGCGGCCCTGAGTGTGGGGCCCTGAGTGTGGGGCCCTGAGTGTGCGGCCCTGAGTGTGCGGCCCTGAGGCTGCTCCTGCCCGGGGCCGGGAACTTTTGGCTTGTATACTGTTAGAGGCTGCGCACTTAAGTGCGCAGTGATTCACCGGACAGACACTGCGCGATTGCTTTACTTGTCATCGCAGGGTATTCTTGCAGTGTCTGCCGGTGAGATTGGTCGTCAGGCGGCCTGACAAGGGGCCTCCCAGTGGCGAAAGCGTCGACCCAATCGGGTATCATAGGGCCATCCGAAACGAGGTGAACCCATGCGACTGTCGATAGAGGTCGAACAGGAAGAGGATGGCCGCTGGCTGAGCGAGGTCATCGGACTGCCGGGCGCAGGCCGACGTGTTGCCGCAGGTCTTCTCGGTGGCCGCGTGACGGAGGTGGCATGAGCCGGTGGCCTTCCACCAGAGCCGGGCGCGTGCCGGCGGCGCTGCTTCGCATCGGCTGGCGCATCAAGCGCGAGAGCGGCGGGTCGCACAAGGTCTTGGGGCGGGAGGGGTGGCCGGACTACGTCTGGGCGTTCCATGACGGGGTGGAGATCGGCCCGGTGATTCTCTGTCGCGGATCGGTAAACAGACCGGCCTGACGCCCCGAGACTTGTGAAAGGATCGGTCGCGCTGTACAAACCGGGGACATAGGTAACACTGTGTCATCCTGATTACCCCATTACCCCCGGCTTCACCCAGCAATCTTGTAGTCCCGCCCATCCAGCCGGGCGAGCAACAGGCCGTAGAAGGAGATCGCCCAGAGGGCGTCGCCGGTCTCTTCCAGCGCAGTGTCCCCGCCGGTCTGTGTGGGAAGGGGTCAGTCTAGGGATCGATGGTGAAGAGGCCGACGCGCGCCCAGTTCTCCCCGGCGAGGGGGTGCAGGGGAGCGTCGCTGTCGAGCGCGCCGGTCAGCAGGTCGCGGACCAGGGGGCGGCGGCCGTTCTTGAAGACGGTCAGGGCGGGCGTGGACGGCGGGGCGAGCGCGATGAGCAGCAACTGGTCGTTGAGGCGGCAGACCAGGGGCAGATAGTCCACGGGGCCGCCGTCCGCGCCGGTGATGCGCAGGAACTGGGCGGTCGCCGGGTCGGGGGCGAAGACGCGCCAGCCCAGGCCGAGGCGGACGGCGTCGAAGTCGGGCCGGGCGTCCGGCAGCAGGCAGGCCAGCGACAGCAGGGCCGTCGTCCGCGTCGCCACCGCCTGCCAGGACCGCGCGCGGGCGGAGTGCGGCACGGCGGCGAGGGCATGGAAGGCGTAGCGCAGGTACGCCGGGTCCCCAAGCAGGGCGTGCAGCCGGAGGCCGGCTTGCGCGCATTCGTACAGCCCGCCGTGCAGGCCGTCGGCGTCCAGGGCCGGCGAGTCCGGTGCCAGCGGCAGGGCGCGCAGCCAGGCCCCCCATTCCCCGAGGGCCGCCCGCAGGCGGGCGTTGGGCGCTTCGGCATCCAGCGCGATCAAGGCGAGGATGGCGGAGGCGGCAGTGGCCGGCGAGACGTCGTCGAAGGCGCGCAGCCGCTCATCCAGCAGATGATTGGCGATCTTCCAGGCGGCCTTGACGAAGACCTCGTTGGCGGTCGCGCGGAACGCCAGCACGAAAGGGCGGATGGCCTCGATGCCGTCGAGTGAGCACGGGTTGGGCAGGAACTTGCCGTCGTCCGCCAGGCCGCGCGTCGCGTGGACCCGCTCGCCGTCGTAGTAGCCCGACTCGTTCTGCTTGAGGATCAGCCACTGGCAGACGTTGAGCGCGGACTGGCGCAGCAGCGGCTCGTCCAGCGCGTCATTCAGCAGGAAGAAGGCGCGGGCGAGGCGGGCGTTGGACGCGAGGCCGTGCGTCGCGCCGCCGGCAAAATCCGTGGAGTCCACCGCCGTCATCCTGTCCCAGAACGCGCCCTTGTTCGGCTCGGCCTGCCCCTGCCGGCCCATCACCTGGAAGTCGGCGGCCAGGCCGCGCGCGCCGAAGCGGACCAGGCGCTTGAGGCCGTCGCCGGGGTGAAACTGGCCCCAGTCGGCGAGCGACTTCAGGGCGTCCGCCGGGTAGAAGGGGTGGCCCGCGTAGTACGTCCCCGGCTCGGCATCGGGCGGCTTGAGGTAGACGCGCTCCGCGCCCTTGACGTCGTAGTTTTCCGGGCGCGTCAGGTGGGCGACGGCGGCGCGCGCGTCCAGGGCAGGGGCCGCCTCCAGGGTGTGCAGCCGCGCCCCGGCGAGGGCGACGTACTGCCGCACCAGCGCGCCCCGCTCCTCCAGGGGCGACTCCGAGGCCCCGAAGCGCAGCGAAAAACGAATCAGCTTGCCCCCACCGAGCGGGAAGCCGCGCAGGGTCGCCCGAAATCCGTTCTGTTCCCCGTCCCAGCCCGCCGCATCGGCGTCCAGCATCACGAAGCCCAGGGAGTGCCGGTTGTAGGCCGACCAGGCGACCGCCGCGCCGTGACCGCGCACGGCCGCCGACGGCACGGCCCACAGTTCGGGGCGGTGCAGCGGCGCGTTCAGGAACAGCTCCACGTGGCCGTCGCGGCGCGGCGTCGCCCGCACGCGCATTCCCACCTCGAAGCCGCCCGGCAGGTCGGGGGACGGGGTCCAGCGCATCTCCCACTGGACGCGGCTGCCGTCCGTCCCCGTCCGGCGCTCGCCGCCGCAGCACAAGACCCCGCCCCGTTTCATCTCATGCCAGCCGACGGTCAGCGGGTAGGCCTCGCCCCGGACGGTCACGGACGCGAGGGGGCGTACCGGAGTCGTCTCCAGCAGCACGGCCAGCGTCTTGGCCGCGCCCCGATTGCGCGCCGTCACCTGCAACTGCCAGGCGCGGCCCGGGCCGTGGCCGGACGGGGTGAAGGCGATCCAGAGGTTGCTTTTCTTGCCGAGACGGTAAGTGACCGTCTCGTCCGGGTGATCGTGCATAAGTTGTTTCCGAGTTTGACCCCGCTCTGGAGAACCCCCTCCGGCCGGTCGAGAGGAACCCCCTCCGGCTCGCCGAGGCTCGCCACCTCCCCCGAGGCGGGAGAGGGTGAATGCCGAAGGGTCGTGCGTCTTGACACTCTTCCGTTTCGGGGGCCTCCGGCGCGCCAGTGCTTAGGTGGCCGAGGAACGAGGCCAGGAGGGGTTCTCACGCCGCCGCCGCGACGGCGGCGAATGATTCGATCTCCAGCCGCTTGAACAGCAGGGCGTCGTGCAGGTCGGTCAGCGCCCCCTCGCCCAGATTGAAATGCTCCAGGATGAGCGGATCAATCTCGCGCGGGAGCGAGTCGCCGCCGCTACCGATGCCGGCGCGGTGGGTCAGGGCGTCGGCGAGGTAGACGATGCCGGCCAGGTCGAAGGCGTACTGGGCCTTGGTCGGGCTGTGGTGGAACTCGACGGCCTCGACCAGCGCCGACGGCAGGTTCCAGCGGGCCATCACCCACGCGCCGAAGGCGGGGTGCGCCAGGCCGATGGCGCGCTGCTCGGCCACCAGCATCGGCAGGCCCTCGTCGCGCACGGCCTGCACGATGGCCGCCAGGCTCGTGGGCAGGTAGCGCGCGATCATGACCTTGCCGATGTCGTGCAGCAGGCCCGCCGTGAACGCCTTCTCGGAGTTGGGGAACCGGGCGCGCTTGGCGAGCAGCTTGGCCGCCGTCGCCGTCGCCACCGAATGCTTCCAGAGGCCGGGCAGGTCGAAGCCGGTCACGTTCAGGCGGAACAGGTCGAAGACGGCGGCGGAGAGCAGGGCGTTCTTGAGGGTCGCAAACCCCAGCAGCGTGACCGCCTGCGGGACGGTGGCGATCTTCTGGCGGAAGCCGTAGTAGGCGGAGTTGGCGAGCTTGAGCACCTTGACCGCCATGGCCGGGTCGGCGGCGATCACCTGCGACAAGTCCGCCGCCGAGCACAGCGGGTCCTCAATCATCTGCATCACGCGCAGCACGGTGGCCGGCAGAGTCGGCACGGACTGCACTTTGCTGAGAATCTGGTCCAGGTAGTCATTGCGGGTCATGGCGCGGTGAAACTCCTCCGTCTGAGGAGATTGTCGGCAGAAACCCGGCGAGGCTTGAGGCCCCTGCAGGCACGAAAAAGCGCCCCGGAACTCTGGTTCGGGGGCGCACCTTTCGTGCTGCAGGGGCGACCCGGCGGGTCGCCCCTGCGTCTTCAACGCGGGCATCTCACGTCGTCGGGTACTTCTTCGCCTTCGGCCTGGGCCTGTAGGGACGGGGGCGGGGGGCGGGCTTCGGCGTGGTGTCCAACGACCCCATCAGATTCATCAGGTCGTTGAAGGCCTTGACGGCGTTGGCGCTGTCGGTCAGCTCCGTGTTGAGGTCGAACGGGCACACGTCGGTCAGGCTGCCAGCGGATTGCAGGTTGAGCAGAGTCAGGGCGAGCGGCGTGTTGGCGGTCAGCGGCTCCGGGGCGGGCGGCTTGTTGCTGGCGGCCGCCGTCTGCATCATCTGCATCAGGCTGGTGAGGTCAAGCGCCTTCGGCTGGGTCCGGTACGTGATCAGATAGGTCGTGCTGCCCAGCGTCACCGTCTGGCCATGGGTGTAGTACACTCCCACGCCCGCGCTGCCCAGCAGCGACGTGATGACCTGCGTGACGCTGCCCAGGTCAAAGGTCCCGGTGATGGTCATCCGCCGCCAGTCGCCGTTCAGGTCCCCCAGCTTCAGGGAGAGCGGCACGGACGGCGTACCGGAGAAGATGTCGCCGATGCCGGGGGCGGCGCCGGGCGGGGGCACGACGGGGATGGCCGTGGTGCTCCCCGGCGGCGTCAGGGTCGCCTGGCTCCGCGCGGGCGGGGCCGCCGTGAGCGCCAGCGCGGCGGCCAGCGCGGCCAGAGTCCGGGAAAATCGCATGGTCCTGTCTCCTTCGGGATGAGAAGCAATAGCTATCGGGCACAGTATACCCGAAGCCCGGCGACGGCAATTGAGAGTGCCGTTCAGGCGTGCCCTTCGTCCACGAGCCACCAGAGGCCGGACTCCAGGTTGGTGAACACGCGGGCATACTTGAGGCCGCACAGCCGCTCCACCAGCGTGGCTACATCGGCTCGCTCCGTCAGGACGGCCATGCGCCCGCCGTGGGCGGCGAGCTGGCGCACGAGCGGTTCCAGCGCCACCAGGAAGGCGGCGTCAACCGTGTCCACGCCGCGCAGGTCGAGGAAGAGAGTGCGCGGGCGGCCCCGCAGCGCCGTCTCCAGGCGCGTGAGCACCCGGTCCGTCTCCGACAGGGTCAGCGCGCCCTCGATCTCCAAGTAGGGCTGGCCGTAGAGCGCCTTCTGCCGGACGGTCACGCCGGAGGAAGGGGGTGGGGCATAGGAAAGCGGATCGGATGTCGGGCCGCCCCGACCGGGCATGGGGAAGGGCGAGCGCGCCTGGCTCTCCCAGCGGCGCTTGTTCCAGATCTCCACCTCGTCCCCGGCCCCGATGACCGCCGCCTCCCCCGTCTGATGCAGGTCCGCGTACTCGCGCAGGGCGCTCGGGATGACGAAGCGACCCGTCGGGTCCTTGATGCGGCACTCGACGAAGCCGCGAACGCCGGCCCGCTCCCGGAGCAGCTCAGGCTGAGAGGCGGCGACAAGGCAGCCGTCCGGATTGCCGGTCAGCACGAAGGGGTTGCCGAGCGCATCGAGAAAACGGCCCGGCATGACGATGCGGCCCTTGCCGTCAACGTTGTAGGTGTAGATGCCGTTCAGCATGGGTGCCCATTTGGGGAGAACGTCCCCGCATCAGTGGGGATAGTGTACCCGAATTCGGCACCAACATCGTCACATTACGGCACAGGGCGGCACGAAGTTGTGCCGACAGGCGGGGTATCCTCCTAGCAACATTCTCTCAGCGGAGGAGTCGCCGTCCCCATGAATACAACACCTTTGATCCATGCAGAAGATACGCTCGCGGAACTGCTCGGCACGTTTCTCCAGGTTTCCGCACGCTCCGCGCCCGTCTCGTACTCACTGCGACAGGTCGCGGATCGGTTCTGCGCCTGGGCAGAGCAGCAGCCCGTGGCGCGGCTGGACTGCGCCTATGACCATCTCGTGACGGGGACGCTGGACCCGCAATGGGAGGAGATTGGCCTCTCCGCCTGAGACGCCAATATGGGCTATCGCTCCTGACCTTGAACCGTATAGTAACGGCCCCAGAACAGGGCGGCGAACAGAGCACCGAGGGTGTAGCATAAAATATCGTCTGGGTCGCAGGTCGCCAGGTGCCGGAATGGGCCAAGAGTTGGGAGCAGCAACTCGAAGAACCAAGACCACAACAGCACCGGAACAAGTATCTCCGCCCCCCGTGGCGGGGCATCGCTGGTACGTAGCCCCAGTATGCGCATCGTCCAGACCATGATGGGTACCCAGAATGGGATGCAGATCAGGTCGTTCAGCGATCCATGGAGGAACGTGCCGATGAAGCCGCCATGAATATGGGGCTTGAGGATGAGCCGGTTGACGAAGTAAAGGGCCACGCAGAACAAGAACAAGGGATCTCGCAGGTAGCGGAAGGGTATGGCCGAGTGTTCTGAGCCTGGCATTATGTGCCTCGCATCTCGCCGGGCCTGCTGGTTGGCCTAATGACCGGAGGGTACGTGCAGGGCAGTGATGACGGTGGCGACGAAGGCCGCTGCCATCAGCGTCACCAGGAGCTGCACCGCCAGCGCGAGGATGCTCGGCCCGGTGAGCGTCTTAGGCCGGAGCGTCACCAGACACAGCAGGCCGGCTAGGACGCCGCTGAGGCAGGCCGTCATCACCATGCCCTGGGTTTCCGGCAGGGTGAGGAATTGATGCAAGGTCAGCTCGGCTCCCGGTGGGTTGATGTTGTCTGAGGTCAAGTCCGTGTCCAAGCCCGTGCCGCCCGGCTTGCCGTCTCGGCCATAGGAAATCACCTGATAGCGAGACCCAACGACAATGTAAACGAAGGGATGGCCCCAGCCGTCTTCTAGACGGAGGCTGTTACCCGTCCGTGACTCGAGTTCGCCGAGGGAGCGTGGGAGGGTGTGTTTCATCTGACGGTAGGCGGTGATTGCCTGGTTGATGCGGGAGAGATCGTGCCGGGTTATCTGCTGGGGAAAGGTGAGTACCGAGGATCGTGCCGTGTGCAGGCCGGCGAGAAGCGCCAGCCAGGCGATTGTGACTCCAAAAAGGCCACTGATGATCAGGCGTAGCGCCAGCCACTTCCACTGCCTCATGGACGCTGTTTCCTCAACCGACCCGGTTATCCGAGGATGTTCGATACGTCAGTGGTGCTCTCCTGCTTGAATGCAGATAGGCCTGGCGTAGAGACGCAAGGTTCCGATCAGTGTCCCCCAGTGGGGGCCGCGCCGCGCTTGGGGCGGCGGAGCAGCAGCACGGCGGGCAGGGTGACCAGGGAGGCGACGCCCAGCAGGATGAAGGCGTTGTTGTAGGACATGACCGAGGCCTGCGCCTGCATCGTCCGGTTGATCAGCCCCAGGGCCGCCGCCCGGGCCGCCTCCGGGCTGTAGCCGTTCCCGATCAATGCCCCGGCGATCCCGGCGATTCGCTGGTCGAGCGTCACGTTGCCGGCGTACAGGCTGGAGACCAGGTTCACCCGATGGAACTGGGTCATGTTCACGATGTAGGTGTTCAGGATGGCGATGCCGAACGAGCCGCCGAGCTGGCGCATCAGGTTGTACAGGGCCGACCCCTGCGCGATCTGCGCGCCCCGCAGGCCGGCGAAGGCCACCGTTTGGATGGGGATGAACACCAGCCCCAGCCCGAAGCCGCGCACCATCAGGGCGGCCTGCGTGTCCGACTGGCCGCTCTGGGTGGTCAGGTGTCCCAGCATCCACATCGAGGCCATATAGATGAACATCCCCGTCACGATCAGGAAGCGCGCGTCCACGCCTTGGGACAGTACGCGCCCGCAGATCAGCACGGCCACGGCGGTCATGATGCCGCCGGGCAGCAGCGCCAGGCCGGTGGTGGTCGGCGAGAAGCCCAGGATGTTCTGCGCGAACAGCGGGTAGATGAACGTGCCGCCGTACAGCCCGAACCCCAGCACCAGGCCCAGCACGACCGAGGCGGCCAGGCCCCGGTCTTTGAGCACACGCAGATCGAGGATCGGGGCCTGGTTGCGCGGCGACAGCTCCCAGGCGACGAAGCCTACCAGGGAGAAGGCGGCGACCACGGCCAGTCGGGTGATCCACACGTCATCGAACCAATCGTAACGCTCCCCCTCCTCCAACACGTACTGCAGGGATCCCATGCCCGCGGCCAGCATCACGATCCCCGGCGCATCCACCGTATGGACTCGCTTCTGGTGAAGCGAGTCCTGCAGGAACAGGCCGACGACGCCCAGGGACATGACCGCCAGCGGGATGTGGATGAAGAAGATGGTCTGCCAGGAGTAATTGTCCGTGATGTAGCCGCCCAGCGCCGGCCCCACGGTCGGCGTCACGATCAGCCCCAGGCCGAACAGCGACTGCACCATGGCGAGTTGGTTCCGGGGGAAGATCTCCACGATCGTGGCCTGGGCCGTGGAGATCAGTGCCGCGCCGCCCGCCCCCTGCACCAGCCGCCAGAAGACGATCTCGCCCAGGCTGTGCGAGAAGCCGCACATCAGGCGCGCGATGTTGAAGAGGAAGATCGAGCCCATCAAGTAGCGCTTGCGCCCGAACAGGCCCGACAGCCAGGCGGTCATCGGCAGCACGACCACGTTGGAGAGGATGTAGCCGGTGGAGACCCAGGCGATCTCATCAATGGAGGCGCTGAGGTTGCCCGCCATCTGCGGCAGGGCGACGTTGACGACAGTTGTGTCCAGAATCTCCAGCGCCGCCGCCATGATCAGGCCGATCAGAATCCACCAGCGGTGCGAACTGACCTCGGGCGTGACATCAGGGCGGGACGGGGCTTGACTGTTGGAGGACGCTTCCTTGCCTTCTGTCGGCGGGATGGTCCGGCGTCGTTCGTCCAAAGGTTGTGCTGCCATACTGCGCTCGTGATCGTGCAAAAGGGACCTAGAACAGACGCCTTATCAGGGCGTGGAGCTGGGCGCGCTCGTCGGGCGAGAGCGGCGCAAACACTTCCTCGCTGGTGCGCCGGGCCATCTCCATCCCCCGTGCCAGAATTTCCCGACCCGCATCCGTGAGGCCGACCCGGTGCGCGCGCCGGTCCTCGGGGGCGCGGCGGCGCATAATCAGGCCGCGCCCTTCCAGGTCGTCCAGCAGGAGCACCATCGTGTTGCGGTCTATGCCCAGCCGCTCACCGATCTCCGCCTGCGACAGCGACTCGCCCTCGCCCAGCACGGCCAGCACACGGAAATGGCGCGCACGGACGCCGCACGGCTCCATCAGCGTGTCAAAACGCTCCTGGCACCGCTGCGCGACGCGGCTGAACAGGTAGCCTGTCCAGACGGAAAGGCTGGGCGGCAGAGACGCGGGCGGCGGATCAGGCGCTTCCGGCATCTCGCGCTTGGACATCTTACCCCTCCTGCGAACGACAATATCATCACACAAATGTATAATCATTGTAACTGATTATTCCGGCGAAGTCAATGCTCGGGCCCGCACCGTGCCAGCCTGGGGCCGGTCACTCCGGTCAATGTTGTGGCGCGGGCGGGTTCGCCGGAGCGGGAGCGGCTGGCGGGGGCGGCATCTCTTTACTTGGGTCGAGGACGGTCATCTTCAGGTCCAGGCGATTCTCGCTCGCCAGGGTGCGCGGGTCGAAGCGGTACGGCTTGACCGCATCGAGATCGTCCAAGCCCGCCGCGAAGGCCAGCAGCGGGTCTTTGCCCTCATCAGCACGCAGGTTGATGCCCACCGGCGCGGCGTTCAGGGCGGCGACCGTCACGGTCGTGTCGCCGGTAGGCGTCTTCGGGTCCAGCGTGAGGACGCCCGCGTAGACTCCGTTGCCCTGGGGAGTGAGCTCCGCCAGGCGGTGCGTCTTCTGCTCCCGCGCCACCACGCGCACCGTCTCGGCGGGCTCGGCGGGGAGCTGGAGTTTCACCGTGATCCTCACGGGCGACCCCGCCGCCGCGAACACCGGGTCCAGGGTCGGGTCGGACAGGTGCGCCGCCTGGTCCTGGGTGTCGGAGTCCTGCTTGGCGGTCGTCGGGGCCAGCCGCACGGTGTCCAGCCAGGCCTGCGGCCCCGCCGGCGCGCTCCCCGCCCCCGGCGGCTGCACCCAGTAGGAGCCGGCCGGCCCCTGGAACTCCTTGTACTGCGGCGCGCTGACCAGCAGCGCGACCTCGCCGGGCCCCGGCGCTTCCTTCTTCGGGGCCGCGCCCGGTTGCTTCGAGGCCGCGTTCGCCTTCGCGCCCGGCGCGGGCGTCCCGTTCACCGTCGTCTCGACCGTATGGTTACGCGCCTGGACGGCGCTATCGTGCGCCTTTTTCTGGGTCGCTACGCCAACGAGTCCCTCCACGTCTTGCGTGGCCTTCGTCGCCAGCGGCATCGGATTGCCCTCGGCCGCGCCGATGGCCGCGGCCTTGACCGTTCCGACCGGGTCCACCGCCTTGACCGTGTCCACGGCCACGCCCACGACCGCCCCCGCCGCCGCCCCGGCCACATTGATCGGGAACTGCACGACCTGCACCACGCCCCGCCCCAGCGTCGCCAGCACCCCCCGGCGGTGTGACTCCAGGTCCAGAAGCTCCAGGCTATTCCCGGCGAGCGTGTAACGGCCCTGGGCATCGGTCCGGGTCCAGGCGACGACCTTGTTGCTCCGGTCGCGGAGTACCACCGTGGCGTCGGGGATCGCCTTGCCGGTGGCGGCGTCAATGATCTGGCCGCAAAAGGCCCCCCGTGGGGCAGCCGCCGGCCGGTTTGCGGCGGCGCGGGCAGGGGCGACGGCGGCCGAAACGGACAGGGCGCAGAGGCCGGCCACCGCCGCCGAGCGCCGGAACGGTTTTCCCCTTCGCCGGCGGCGCGTCTGCTGATGCTGCTTATGGAACATATCTCTTCTCCTGCGATCCCCGCCGTCTGGGGCGGCTGTGCCCCGGCGGGTGCGAGCGCGTGCTCACGGCCTCGCTCGTTCCTGGAATATCTACCCAGGTTCGGCCCTGGAAGTTCCAGGGACCCGTGCTCTGTTTTCCACTCACGCCGTCAGAACTCCGTCGTCTTCGCCCGCGCCATGCCCCGCGCGGTCAGGTCCCGCAGGAACTGTTCCTGAAACTCCTCAAAGCCGGCGACGGGGCTGACGGCGTCTTCCAGCAGGACGATCCGGGCCGGGTCCACCGTGTCGCCCGCCTGGGCATCGGTCAGGTCACGGACGGTGTTGGCGACGCAGTGGCTGCCGGCCTCGCCGGCGACGATCACCCGGTCCGCCCGGCGCAGGGCGTCCACCAGGCCCCGGTTGCTCTGGGTGGCGGGGTCCTGGGGGTCCGGGACCTCGGCCTGGACCGCCGAGTAGTGCTCGGTGTGGATGTTGTCGCCCTTGAGGACGTACTGGATTGGCCGCAGGCGCTCCAATTCCCAGCTGGCCAGGGCGTCAAAGAGGACGGGAAAGACGGCGTGTCCGGGGCTGCCGATCAGGCAGTGCGGCGGCCAGATGCAGAGCTGATAGCGCTGCCGGGCCTCCAGCGCCCGCACGTAGGCCAGCGCCCGCGCCTGCCACGCCGGGTCCGCCGTCCGCCAGCGGCCCGACTCGACCTCGGCGGTGGAGATCAGGGTGAATGGGGCGGGCTGATGCCCGTCCGCATCCCGCCAGTAAGCCGGATGCGCCACGTCCACCGGATGGTGGCTGTCCAGGGTGACATGGATGGCCCCGATCCCCGCGCCCTGCCGACGCACGAATTCCGCCAGGCGGTCCATGTCCCGCTCCGCCCCGCCGACGTACAGCGCCCCCTGTGGGTCGCAAAAATCTCGCTGCGGGTCCACGATCAGCAAAGCCAGCGTCTCTGCCATCGCCCTTCCCTCCATCAATATAGTGTAATAATTATACTATCTACATCCATCGGAGTCAAGGCCCTGATGTGGTAAAGTCACCTTCAAGACAGGAATAGCAGCAATGACTGTTCAACAAGGAGACAAGAACGTGCCCAGAAGTGAGAACGATACCCCGTCCGCCGTGGAACGGGCTGACGCGCTGCTGACGCGCTGGGAACAGCGGCTGACGCCGGGTCGTGCCGCTCCGCCGCCCGCGGTTTCAGGCAAGGTGCGGCCAGCCGGTGGGCGAGGGCTGATGTGGCCCGTCGCGCGCGGGTATGTGTGGCTGTCGGCCAGAGTTCAGGACATTGTCGGCCCGATCCAGCAGAGCTGGCAGCAGTCGGTCGCGGAGGCCCGCCGCGAGCAGGAGCAGCAGGCGGCGCGGCGGGGCGGGCCGGGCGCAGCCCGCCGAGAGGCAGGCCAGGAGAAGCAGGGCGAAGGCACGATCAAGAAGACGGCCGGAGCCACCGCTGAGGCCGCGAGCACGGCCACGGAAGCGGCAGGCGGGTAGGCAAAAAGGCGAAAGAAGAGTGTCCGTTTTCTCCAAACATCGGGTAAAATGCCCGCCGAGGAGGACAACATGAACTCACCAAAGACGGGCATGGTGGCGGCCGCCGTGATCGGCCTGCTGCTGCTGATCGTCGCCGTCATCTACTTCCTGGAGCCGGCGAGCGCGCTGCCGTCGTTCCTGCCCGGCCATGAGGCGGGCGTGAACAAGCCCCACCTCAAGCACGGCGTTCTGGCCCTCGCGCTGGCCGTCGTCTGCTTCGTGGTTGCCTGGTTCCAGTCCGGCCCCAAGCCCAACAGCCAGAGCCTTTGACGGAAAAAGCGCCTGCGGAGAATTCCCGCAGGCGCTTTTTCGTGACTGAACGGCCTCCGGCCCCTCCCGGCGTGACAGAAGACACAACGGGCGTTTGGGGCGCGAGTATCTGGACGGTGTTACCTGAACAAAATCACCACCTCTTCCAATTCTTCATCTTCTCTTCATCAAATCTTCATCTTTGTCCATCATAAATATAATGCCTATTGAGAATGTTCCGCCCGCGCCCGGCGCTCAATCCGCGCGAGCGGCCATCTCAAACCTCATCACACTCTCGAAAGGATGTACTATGAGAGCAAAGAACATGACCCTTTCCCGGCTATTCGCGGCGTTGATGCTGCTGCTGGTCGGCATGACAGCTCAGGCGACTCTGGCCGCTCCCACCACGGCGTCTGCACCGACGGTGATGGGTCTCAGCGCCACCTCCGCCGTCGCAGGCGCCACCAGTGATCTCACCCTGACAGTCAACGGGACCAACTTCACCAGCGCCTCCGTGGTCTACTTCGGGGACCGAGCGCTGGCGACCACCTTCGTCAATGCGACCACGCTCACCGCGACCGTCCCGGCCAGCGCGCTGACGCACCCGCGCACCGTAGAGGTCTTCGTCTACAACGGCCGGCGCAACGGCGGCTCCTCCAACGCGCTCCCCTTCACGATCACGCCCGCCAATGCGCCGACCCTGATCAGCCTCAGCGCCACCTCCGCCGTCGCGGGCAGCGGCCCCCTCACCCTGACCGTCACCGGGACCAACTTCATCAGCACCTCCGTGGTCTACTTCGGGCGCGAGGCGCTGGCGACCATCTTCGTCAATGCGACCACGCTCACCGCGACCGTCCCGGCCGGTGCGCTGGCCTACCCCGGCCAAGTCCCGGTGGTGGTCAGCAACGGCGTCAGCAATGGCTCCTCCAAGGCGCTGACCTTCACGATCACCCCGCCGACCACGCAGGTCTTCTACCTGATCGGACGGCGCGGCGCGGCCAACGCCGGGCTGTACGTGACATACCAAGTAAGCGCCAGCGCGGCGCTGGACTTGACCCAGTCCGTGACGTTGACCGTGGCTACGACCTCCGCCACTGTGTACTCGTCAGGAGCCATCACGCTGACTCCGACCACCTACCCTGAGCGGAACGGCACGAGCGTCACCATCTATCGGTACCGGAGCGCGACAGAGGCCATAGATGTCGTGCCGCAGGCGAACAACCAGTACGCGGTCGAGTTCGAGACGACCGGCGTGGACTTGAGCAGCATTGATCGGACGCAGCCGGTCACGGTCACGCTGACCATCGGCGGCCAGACATTCAGCGCCCAGACCCAGCCGGTCACGACCCGAGGGTAAACGGCTGTCGCAACGGAACCGGCCCGCCCCCAGGCTTGAAGGGCGGGCCGCTCTTTCAACGTCGGATAACAAAAAGGCCCCCGGAGGAGCGATGGCTCCTCCGGGGGCCTTTCCGTTGAAAGTGGCGGCATAGGATTGGAATGGTCTGTCTGGGGGGAAGCCGGACCCCGCCCTGTCCGCACACGACAAAAAAAGCCGGCGGAGGCACCTGCTTCCGGCCGACGCTGGCGCAGAACGCCCAGGCCATCGGGAGCCGGCTCGACATGATGGAAAGGACGCCGTGGATCGAGCGCTACTCGGTCTCCAACTGGGTGCAGCCGTCGCGGGCGATGGTGGACGGCAGCGCCCGCGCGCTCCCCAGGCCGTCGTACCGGTTGAGGCTGTCGTAGCGGTAGAGCGTCGTGACCCCGTCCCCGCGCGTCACCGACTGGCGGTTGCCGTCCTTGTCGTAGGCGTAGGCCGTCACCTGCCCGCCCGGATGGAAGACTTTCCAGAGCCGGTTGTCCAGGTCGTAGGCGTAGCCGGTCGTGCCGGCGGGGGTGGTGGTGCTGGCCTTGTGCTTTCGGTTGTCAAGGTAGGGGCCTGCCGAGGGGCGGCAGGCTGGCTGATGCCGGAAAAGTGTTGGTCAA
>JAFAZD010000331.1 GCA_019239955.1 Armatimonadota bacterium
AGGGCCCCGCCAACAGCGTAGACCGCCGTGACGTCTGCCGTGACCGTGATCTGCTGCGCCTCGATGGGCGTCGGCGGCTGCGGCCCCGCCGCGGCCAGGGCGCGCGCGGCGAACAGCGGCTGCACGACGACCGGGCTGCCCTCGCTCAGACTGAGCAGGCGGCCGAACACCACCCCGGCGGCCGACGCCATCGTTTGGGCCTTGGCCTTCGCCTCCGTGACAGCCTGCGCCAGCGCCTGCCGCTCCGCCGCCGCCCGGTCGGCCAGGTCAAAGGACAGGCCGCTCACATCGGTCGCCCCGGACTGTGTCGCCCGGTCCACAATGACCCCCGCCCGGCCCAGATCGCGGATCGTCACCTGGAGGGTGTTCGTGACCTGGAAGCCCGTCAGCACCGGCGGGCTGGGCTTGTAGTCGTACTGCGGCTGGACGTTGTAACTTTCGGTCTGGATGTCGCGCTCGCCGACCCCGGCGGCGCGCAGGGCGGCCAGCACGGCCGTGGTGCGGCGGGCGTTGTCCTGGGCCGCGGCGTCCTGCTGGGTGGCCTGGGTGGTGACGCTGACCGTGACGCGGGCCAGGTCGGGCTTGACTTTCAGTTCGGCGTGGCCGTGCGCCGTCAGACCCTCGGCCACGACGGCCTCACCGCCGGGCCGCACCATCTGCGCCCGCGCCGGGGCGAGGCCACCGGCCAGGAGGAGCGCAGCGATGGGAGTCAAAATGAGCCGCATGGTGGGTGTCATCGGAAAGAACCGCCTAGAGAGAGTCCGAGAGGGCCAGCGAATGAATTCGCCTCTCAGTGGCGCTTCGCGCCGAATGTCCGCCTTCGCGGACAAAGACCTGTCTCCGCGCCGACGGAGACTTCGGCGTCTTCGCCCGGAGCGGCGAATTCATTCGCTGCTATTGATTCTGGTCTGTTGTCTCTGACTACACGACGTCGCATGGCCTTCAAAAGTTCGGCGTAAAGTTCGGCGTCCCGTAGGCGGCCGTGAAGACTCTGTCCGGGTCATAGGGCAGCTGCTCCGGCGGAGTCGCCCGGCCGCTCCAGGCGTACTCGGCGGCCAGGATGAAGGCGACGAACTGCCGCCGGTACTGCAACAGGGCCTTCTCGCTGGAGTTGTAGCCGGCCCAGGTCGTTTGCAGCAGCCCTTCCTGATGGGTCGCCGCAAGGGACTGCGCGAAGCGGGCGATGGCGCGGGTGTCGTAGAAGGTCGCGCCGAGGACGGGGCCGAAGCCCGCTGACTGGAACACCTGCGGGCTGGCGAAGTCGTCCCCGCCCGCGTAGCGCCAGTCGGCGATCAGAATGTCTTTGGGCAGCCGCGCCCGCATCCACTGGGCGGCGGCCAGCGAGGGCGCGTTGGCGTCCCCCGGCGCCTCGCCACGGGCGAGCAGCATGTCGCCCCAGAGCATCGTGCGGACGCCCTGCGCCTTCAGGTAATTGTGCAGCCTTGTGACGTGCGCCACGTAGGCGTCGGCGGCCGTCGGGTAGCGGCCCCGGCTGCGGAAGGGGTAGCGCCCGTGCTCCGTCACCTCGTCCCCGCCGATGCAGAAGACCGGGGCGTGGAACGTGTCCTCCACCTCATCGTAGAGCCGGAACAGCAGGTCGTAAGTCTGGGAATTGGCCGGGCCGACGGCGTAAGGCGTCTGCGGGTCTTCCGCCAAGTCGCGGTAGGCCAGGTCGTGCAGCAGCCACTGCATATGCCCCACAGACTCCACCAGCGGCGTCACGGCCATGTGATAGCGCCGGGCAAAGGCGACCTCGCGCCGCAAAGCGGATTTGGGCATGGCCCAGGCGGGGACATGAGGCCCCAGCGTGTCCCACTTCGCCTGCTCGCATTCCAGCACGAGATTGTTCATCTTGAAGCGGGCGAAGACGCGGGCGATTAGCTTCTCATGGAACGGCAGCGCCTCATTGCCGAGGAACAGATGCGCGCCGCGCCAGGGGAGGGTGGGGTAATCGTCCACCTGCGCGGCAGGGACAAAAGCGCCCCCGGTGTCGCGGCCCAGCAGTTGGCAGAGCGTCTGCGCGCCGTAGAACGTCCCCGCCGGGTCGTGCCCGGCGACCACCAGCCAGGACGTCCCAACCTGGATCGCGTACCCTTCGGGCCGAGACGGGGCGGCCGTTCCGGTGAGCCGCAGCAGCCGCGCCGCCAGCGGCATCCGGCGCGGCTCCCCAAAGACGACACGCACGGCGGCAGGGTTCGCCCGTGCCGCGCGCACGATTGGTAGGGGCAGGCCGAACCGGGTCGCCAGTTCCCGCCGCACCGTCTCCGCCGGGAGCTTGTCCTCCGCCGTCGCATCATCGGCGACCACCAACTGGGCGGTCGCGTCCAGCCGCAGCGGCGGGCCTTGCACCATCAGTCGCTTGGGCTGTGGGATGACGAGCGGGGGCGGTGGGGGAGCAGGCGACGCGGGCGCCGATTCGGCCCGGCCGCTGGCGAGCAGGGCCGCCAGGGCGAGAAAAGCTGCGATTGTTCTTGTCACCAGTATTGCCATGCCCCTGTGTGGATCACATACAGACCCAGCAGCAGGTTCGTGACGGCGTGGGCGGCAATGCAGGCGAACAGGTTCTTGGTCCGCGCCAGCAGGCCGCACATCGCCACGGCGAAGATCGCTGCCGACAGCCACTCCGGGTGCGACAGCGCAAACAGGACGACGTTGGCCGCCAGCGCGGTGGGTGAAAACGTCCCCACCGGCACACGCCGCCAATCGTCCATGTCCGTCACGAAGCGCAGCAGGAAGCCACGATAGAACGTCTCTTCAATGAGGGGGACGATCACGACCAGCCCGAAGAAGCGCACGGCGAGAAAGGCCGCGCGGGCCGTCGGGTCGCCGATCTGCCGGAAGGGGTCATAAGCGACCCGCTTGCCCATCAGCGCCAGGTGCGGCGAATGCTGGTCCACCCAGACCCAGGCGAACACCAGCAGGACGCCCGCCAGCACAGCCACCCCCAACCCGTGCCCGTGCGGACGCACCTCCGGCGGGGAGACGCGGCGCATCCCCAGCAGTAGCCCTCCCACCAGCGCGATCTTGACAGTATACAGGATCGGATAATAGCGGGTGAACTCCCCTTCCACTCCTGTCAGCAGGAGGAAGAGTACGAAGGGCGCCACGTAGGGCGTCCAGACAGGAAGCATCTCCCGTGCC
>JAFAZD010000392.1 GCA_019239955.1 Armatimonadota bacterium
GGGCGCAAGGGGGAGTTGCTGCAACGGATGCTGGGCGAGCTGCCGCGGGGCGTCACGAACGGCAGCCTGTTCGGCCTGCCGCCTGAAGTCTCTGACCTGCTCTTCGAGAAGTCCAAGCACCTGCGCCAGCAGGGGCGCAGGCTGGACGGCGGCCGTCGCCTCTACTGGAAGCCCCAGGGCAAGCGCCCGCGGCGTGACATCTGCGCTCGCTTCGCGGAACAGTTAAAGGATGAGACGCTCGGCGTCTGGGCGCAAAGCGACCTGCTTTGGGAGGAGATCAGGAGCATCATGCCCGCCAGCGAGGAGGAGGTCTTCGACATCTCCGTGCCCGGCTGTGCTAACTTCCTTGCCAATGGCGTCGTCGCCCACAACAGTGGCAGCATCGAGGCGGAGGCGGACATGGTGTGCTTTCTGTACCGGGAGGCGTACTACAAGATGCGGGAGGCCTACCAGGTGGAGGGCACGGAGCGGCCGGAGCGGCAGGAGATCGAGGAGACGGAGATCATCATCAGCAAGCACCGCAACGGGCCGACGGGCTTCGTCAAGGTGGGATTCATGCCAGACTTCGCCAAATTCGTCCAACTTGAGCAGCGGGATGATGGATTTTAGGGATTTTCGGACGGGGCAAGAGACGCGCGTATGCTGAAAGTGCTGGTGGTAGGCGGCGGGGGGCGCGAGCACGCGCTGGTGTGGAAGCTGGCGCAGAGCCATCAGGTCAGCCGCCTCTACGCCGCGCCGGGCAACGCCGGCATCAGTCGCCACGCCGAGTGCCTGCCGCTGGCGGCGACCGATATTGACGGCCTGCTCGCCTTCGCCGTCGAGAACGCCGTTGACCTCACCGTGGTCGGGCCGGAGACTCCGCTGATCGCCGGCATCGTGGACGCCTTCGAGCAGAAGGGGCTGCGCATCTTCGGCCCGGCCCGCGAGCCGGCCCTGTTGGAAGGATCCAAGGGTTACGCGAAGGGCCTGATGCTGCGAAGCGGCATCCCCACGGCGGCCTACGCCGTGTTCTCCTCCTACGAGGCGGCGCGGTACTACGCGCGCAACCAGTTCGCCGCCGCGCCGGGACAGCCCCTGGTCGTCAAGGCCGACGGCGAGGCGGCGGGCAAGGGCGTCATCATCTGCCGCACCGAGGCGGAGGCGGAGGCGGCGCTGTCGCTGATGATGCGGGACCGTGCCTTCGGCGAGTCCGGCGCGCGCGTCGTCATTGAGGAGTTCCTGGAAGGCCAGGAGGCGTCGCTGATGGCCTTCACCGATGGGACCACCCTCGTCCCCATGATCCCCGTGCAGGACCACAAGCGGGTGGGGGACGACGACACCGGCCCCAATACCGGCGGCATGGGCTGCTACGCGCCCGTCCCCCTCGTGACACCCGAACTCTACGCGCGCGCCGTGGACGAAATCCTGCGCCCGGCCGTCGAGGCTGTCCGTGAGACCGGCATCCCGTACAAGGGCGTCCTCTACGCCGGCATCATGATTACCCCGGACGGCTCACTCAAGACACTGGAGTTCAACTGCCGCTTCGGCGACCCGGAGACGCAGGCCATCCTGCCGCTGCTGGAGACCGACCTAGTGGACATCCTGCTCGGCGTCACCGACGCACATCTGGACGAAGTGGCGGTCAAGTGGAGGCCGCAGAGCGCGGTCTGCGTCGTCCTCGCCTCCGGCGGCTACCCCGGCCCTTACCCCCAGGGCGTGCCGATTGACGGCTTGGAGCAGGTCGCGCACCTCTCGGATGTGGGCGTCTTCCACGCCGGCACGGCGCTCAATGATGCGGGCCAGACCATCACCGCCGGCGGCCGCGTCCTGGGCGTGACCGGCCTCGGCGACGACTTCGCCCAGGCCCGCGCCCGCGCCTACGCCGCCGTGAAAAACATCCACTTTGACGGAATGCACTACCGCACGGACATCGGGGCGAAGAACGTCCGCCTTTGACTCTCTGCGGGCTGAACTGCCCCAGCATACCCGATCCGTCACCGGTCAGAGCGGGCGCAGGGTCACGGTGAACTCCATTTCCTGGGCTTCGATCAAATACTCCGGGAGCGGGCCGGGGCCGCAGCTCTGGCTGCCCAGGCCGCTCTGGACGTGGTCCAGGTTGAGAATTGTTTCGGGGCGCGGGGCCAGGTCGAACGTGTGCCGGGCCGCCGTCAAGTCCTCGGCGGTGTAATGCGTCACGCTTACATGGGGTACGCCCGACGCCCGCAGCCCGCGCCCCTCATCGTCCGTGACTTCCGCCCAGAGCGTGTCGGCCTTGTTGCCGTTCTCCTGGGGCCGGACGTGAACATCGAACTGCTCGTCCACCGTGCCGGACCAGACGCCCCAGCGCGCCGACTGCTTCATGTCGGGATAGCTGGTGTGCGGGCCGCGCCCGGCCCAGCGGAAGTTGTCGAAGTCGGCCGGGAGATGGAGCGTCAGGCCGACCCGAGGCAGCGTCGGCAGGGGGCGCCGTGGCGTGACCCGCGTGGTGATGGTCACGGTCCCGTCCGCCGTCACACGGTAGGTATACGCCGCCCCGAAGGCCGGGCGAATGGGGAAGGCTCCCAGCACGGACTCCACGGTCAACTCCACCAGGTCGTCTGTCCGCGCGGTCACTTCGACCCGCGCCGTGCGGTGCCACAGCCGGTCCAATCCCGCCTCCCGCCAGCGGCGCGCCATGTGAACATCGTTGTCGGTCGGCGCGCGCCAGACCTGCACACGCGGCCCGGCGGATAGCAGCTGCGTTCCCTGATGCTCCCATGACGCCAGCCGCCCGTGCCACTTGTCCAGCGTCAGCGTGAAGCCGGCTCCCCGGACTGTGATGCGGAAATCGTCTTCGGAGACTTGGAGCGGTTGCGCCCCGTCCTGGGGATGGCGGCCCCCCACAGCCGCCAATTCGTCGGACACGGCCTGCCCCCAGGCGACTTCCCACCCTGCCGGCGCCCAGGACTTGTCTTCCTTTAGCCGGAGGGAAAGGGTCAGGTGTGTGAGCGTTTCCCCGCCGGGAACCTCGGCAGGCAAAGACAGCTCCGCGCTTTGCCCGGCGGCGACGTGCGGCAGGCCCAGCCGGCCTTCCTGAAGGACGTCCGTTCCGCGCATCGCCTGCCAGTGCAGCGCCAGGTGATCCAGGGCGCGATGGTCGTATCGGTTCGTGAGCCGGACCACGCCGGAGGCAAAATCGGTCACTTCAATGACGACAGGTTCGATGATCTTTTTGTACTCGATCAGGCCCGGGTGAGGGTGACGGTCCGGCGAGACCAGGCCGTCAATGCAGAAGTTGCCGTCGTTGGGCCGGTCGCCGAAGTCGCCGCCGTAGGCAAACCATTCTTCCCCTTTCTCGGTGTGCCGCCGCAGGCCGTGGTCGGCCCACTCCCAGATGCAGCCGCCGAGCAGGCGCGGGTAATTGCCGATGGCCTCCCAGTATTCCCGGAGGTTGCCGGGGCCGTTGCCCATGGCGTGCGCGTACTCGCACATGAACCAGGGGCGCGGGTCGTCCGCGCGCCCGCCTTCCAGGAGAACCCTTTCCACCGTCGGGTACATCACGGAGACGATGTCCACCACCGGATGGTCACCGGCCTGCTCGTAGTGGATGGGCCGCGCCGGGTCTCGCTCCCGAATCGCCGCCGCCATCGCCTCATGGTTGCGCCCGAAGCCCGACTCGTTGCCGAGCGACCACATGATGACCGAGGGGTGGTTTCTGTCGCGCTCCACCATGCGCACGGCGCGGTCAACGTAAGCGATCTCCCACTGCGGGTCATCGGATATCGGGATCAAGTCCCCCGCCACCCAGAAGCCGTGCGTCTCCAAGTCGGCCTCATCCACGACGTACAGGCCGTGCCGGTCGCACAGGTCCAGAAAGTACGGGTCCGGCGGGTAGTGACTGGTGCGCACGGCGTTGATGTTGTGCCGCTTCATCAGCACGACGTCCCGCTCCATGTCCTCCCGCGTCATCGCGTAGCCCCGGTCGGGGTCGGTGTCGTGGTGGTTGACGCCCCGCAGCTTGATGGGTGTGCCGTTGACGAAAAGCTGCTGATCCGCGATGCGGACGTCCCGGAAGCCGACGGAGAACGGCAGCGCCTCCAAAAGCGAGCCGTCCGGCCCGAGCAAACGGACGAGAAGCGTGTACAGATGAGGCTCCTCCGCCGTCCACAAGTTCGGCGCCTCCAAAGTGATCTCGGCCTCAACCGTCCGGCGCTCCCCCGCCGGAACGCCGACATCTTGGCCCAGGGACAGCACGAAAAGCCCATGGCCGTCGGCATCGTGCAAGGTCGCCGCCACGTGCTGGCCTGTCACGGGCGCGGCCCCCGCATTCTGAAGTTCGACGGCGACTCGCAGGTGGAACGGTGCCTCCGGCCCCGGCACGTCGGAGCGGGCGACCCTAAGTTCCTCGCCGTGTCCTGCCCAGGTCTTGACGACCACATCTCGCACGGACACACTGGGCCGCGCCATCAGCAGCACATCTCGGAAGATGCCGTTCAGCCGCCACATGTCCTGGTCTTCCAGGTAGCTGGCGTCGGACCACTGAAAGACGCGCACGGCGAGGAGGTTTTCACCGGACCGGGCCGCGTCCGTGATGTCGAACTCCGCCGGGACGTGGCTGCCCTTGCTCATCCCCACGGCTTGGCCGTTCACCCAGACCTGGAAGCAGGAACAGACGCCCTCGAAGACGAGTGCCAGGCGCCTGCCTTCCCATGCGGGCGGGATGGAAAATGCGGTCCGGTATGACCCGATCGGGTTTTCCGTGGGCACGAAGGGCGGGTCCACCGGGAACGGGTAGTTGACGTTGGTGTAGTTCGGGGTGCCGTAGCCGTGCAGCTGCCAGCAGGCGGGCACGGGCAGCGTCTGCCAGTCCCCGTCATCGAACGGCTCCCGCTCGAAGCCGGCGGGCGCATGGGGCAGGTCAGGGGCGTAGTCGAACCGCCATTGCCCGTTCAGAAGCTGCACGAACGGCGACTTTTCACGCGCACCGGTCAGCGCCGCCTCGGCATCGGCGAACGGAACAAGCGTCGCGTGGGCGTCGGC
>JAFAZD010000169.1 GCA_019239955.1 Armatimonadota bacterium
CGTTGCCAGCCGCCTGCGCCGAGTCGCTCCCGTCAGGCGTCCACGGCAGGGCCGAGGAGGGCGGGCTGTGAGACGTCGAAGTGAGTTGCATGACGCGCTGGCGGCGGGTGATCGGGGGCGAGTCCTGGTCCTCCTGCGCGACGGCGCGGACATCGAGGAGCACAACGGCCACGGCTGGACGCCACTGATGGCCGCCTCGTTGCACGGTCAGGTGGACCTGGCCCGCATCCTGCTGGACCACGGGGCCGACTTGTACGCTGTAAACCGCGAGGGCAAGTCCGCGATCCACTACGCCGCCATGCGCGGCGGCGCCGACGCCGTGCGCCTGTTGGTGCGCCTGGGCGCCGACGTGAACGCGCAGGACACGTTCGGCGGCTATGCGCCGCTGCACCTGGCGGCGGCGCACTGTAACCGGGAACTTGTCCTGAACACCTGCTCGGTACTTTTGGCGACGGGAGCCGACTTGAACGCGCGTACGCAGTGGGGGACGACGCCCCTGTGGAGCGCCACCGTCGTAGGTCGGAGTGAGCTGGTGGACTTCCTGTTGCGCCATGGGGCCGAGCTGGACGCGCGAGACACACAGGGCAGGACGCCCTTGATGTTTGTAGCGAAACTTGGTATGTTCTACCCCATGGTGGAGCAACTCCTGGCGCGGGGGGCGGACGTGAACGCCCAGGATGCCGAGGGCCGCACGGCCTTGATGTACGCCGCCCTGTACGTACGCCCGAAACTGATGGACATCCTCATCGGCGGCGGAGCCGACCTGGACCGCCAGGACGTTCATGGCAGGACGGCGCTGATGTACGCCGCGGGCGAGGCCCCGCCGATGAGCGAGATCGGGATGCTGGGCCGCGAGGCCAGCACGCGCGACGTGGGCGCGGGTACCGCCTCCTGGAACCCCGAGAAGAAGGCGGCGCGGCTGGCACGGGCCTACCACGGGCGGGCGGAGGCCGTCCGCCACCTGCGGGAACGGGGCGCGGACTCCGAGCAACGGGACGCGGAGGGCAGAACGGCTCTGGACGTGGCGCTGGCGAACGCGCGGGCGGTGGGGGACGACAACGCCGAGGTGGTGGAGGCGCTGCGTGACGGCGGCCACTGAGGAAGTGGGGACGCTCCCACAGCACACGGCCCCGCCATCTGAATGCGGCCATCCGCTGATGGGGACGCCCGAGAGGCACACTGATGCTTTACCGACATCACATCGGGCCGCGCCCCATTCCACCACACCGGCGTTCGTCTCGCTAACGGCCGCACATGGCCTGGGAACTCGGCCTCGTTCAAACCCTCTCCTGAGTCGGATTGGAGGCGATGATTCCGATGAGTCCGCGAAAGATCGGTCGAAGGGCAGCGTGCCGGTATTTGCTGTCGGCGGCGGCCGGGGGCGCGCTGGCCCTGTCCGGCTGCGGCGGGAAAACGCCGATGGGCGGCGGCTACGCCCCCGACGGGCGCATCATCGTCAACTACTGGAACGGCTTCACGGGGCCGGACGGCCACACGATGCAGGCGATGGTGCGCCAGTTCCAGGTAGAGAACCGGGACGTCGTCGTTCAGGAGCAGATCATCCCCTGGGGCACCTACTATGACAAGCTGACACTCTCGCTGGCCTACGGCGGCGCGCCCGACGTGTTCATCATGCAGGTGTTCCGGCTGCCTGAGTACGCCTCCTTCGGCGCGGTCCGGCCCCTGACGGACCTGGTGGCGCAGTCGGGCCTGAAGGCGGGCGACTTCGCCGCCAGCGCCTGGAGCCGCGCGTTCTACCAGGGGACGCAGTACGGCCTGCCGCTGGACATCTTCCTCGTCGGCCTCTACTACAACACCCGGCTCTTCGAGGAGGCGGGCATCGTGGACGCCGACGGCAAGGCCAAGCCGCCCACCACCTGGGCCGAGTTCCTGGAGGCCGCCCGGAAGCTGACCAAAGCCCCTCACGGCGATCAGCCCAAGCAGTGGGGCTTCGCCATCCAGGACAACCACATCAACTGGTGTACGTTCGCGGCCCAGTACGGCGGCGCGGCGCTGGCCGCCGACGGCCAGCACGGGGCCATGTCGTCGCCAGCGAACGTGGCCGCGCTCTGGCAGATGTGGGACCTGATCTACAAGTACAAGGTCGCGCCCAAACCCGAGGGCGTGGACGCCTGGCTGGCCTTCCGCCAGGGCCGGGTGGCGATGGAGATGGCGGGGCTGTTCATGCTGCATTCCCTACAGGACCAGGCCGGCTTCCCGTTCGCGGGCGCGCCCGTGCCCCAGTTCGGCCCGCACCGCGCCGCCTGGGCCGGCACCAACGTCCTCTGCCAGCCGCGGGGCCTGTCGCCCGATCACGCGCGGGCCGCCTGGCGCCTGATGCGCTTCCTCTCCGACCACAGCCTGACCTGGGCCAGCGCGGGCATGGCGCCGGCGCGCGCCAACCTGGTGAACACGCCGGCATTTCAGGCATTGACAGTGCAGGCGCAGTTCGCCCGTCAGATCCCCTATATCTGCTACGAGCCGGCTACCCCGCAGTACACCGGCCTGACGGCATTCACCGACCCCGCGATCGAGGCCGTCCTGCTCGACCTGCAGACGCCCGAGGACGCCACGGGTGAGGCCGACCGGCGCATCAACCAGCTCCTGAACCGAACGGGGTAGGAGAGCACCGAATATCCCGGAGGAAACCATGCACGGCAGCACGCCCCGCCCCGAGTATCCGCGCCCGCAGATGGTGCGCGACGCCTGGCTCAACCTCAACGGCCCCTGGCAGTTCGCCTTCGACCCCGATGACCGGGGCCTGACGGAGAGGTGGCACGAGGGCCACGCCTTTGACCGGACCATCACCGTCCCCTTCTGCCCGGAGAGCCCGCTCAGCGGCATCGGCGACACCGGTTACCACGATGTGGTCTGGTATCACCGGACCTTCACCGTCCCGCCCGAGTGGCGGGGGCAGGACGTGCATCTGCACATCGGCGCCTGTGACTTCGAGACCCACCTTTACGTCAACGGCCGGCTCGTCGGCCATCATGTCGGCGGGTACACCCCGATCACGGCCGACGTGACGAGCTATCTGACGGAGGGCGAGAACACCATCACCGTCCGCGCCTATGACGGCGGGGCGGACAAGACGCAGCCCCGCGGCAAGCAGGACTGGGAGCCGGAGCCGCACGCGATCTGGCACACGCGCACCACGGGCATCTGGCAGACGGTCTGGCTGGAGCCCGTCCCGCCCAACCACATCGCCGACCTCATGCTCACGCCCGAGTTCGACCAGAACATGCTGATCGTCCGCGCCATGGCCTCCCAGTTTGTTTCGGGGACGACGCTGACCGTCATTGTCCATGATCAAGATGAGGGCGCGGCCCCGCTCGCCCAGGACACAGTGCCCCTGAGCGGCAACCGCGCCCGCGTCGCCCTGTCCCTGCCGGACGTGCGCCCCTGGTCGCCCGAGTCACCCAATCTCTACCCGGTCACGCTGCGTCTGGAGAGCGCCGCGGGGGCGGACGCCGTCCGGTCCTACTTCGGGATGCGCAAGGTGGACGCCCGCGACGGCAAGGTGCGCCTGAACAACGAGCCGTACTTCCTGAAGCTGGTGCTGGACCACGGCCTGTGGCCGGACGGGGTCTCCACCGCGCCCACGGACGAGGCCCTGCGCTTTGATGTGCAGGTCGCCAAGGAGATGGGCTACAATGGCGCGCGCAAGCACCAGAAGGTGGAGGACCCGCGCTGGCTGTACTGGGCCGACCGGCTGGGCTTCCTCGTCTGGGGCGAGATGGGCAACTCCTACGGCTTTACGCCGGAGGGCTGCGCCTACTTCCGCCGGGAGTGGCCCGAGGCCGTCATGCGCGATGTCAACCACCCGTGCGTCATCGCCTGGGTGCCCTTCAACGAGTCGTGGGGCATCGAGGGTCTGGGGGAGAACGTCGTGGTGCAGGAGTACGTCCGGGACATCGTCCTGCTGACCAAGCGGCTTGACCCGACCCGCCTTGTCGTCGCCAACGACGGCTGGGAGCAGATCAACGAGACGGACATCATGGGCCTGCACGACTACAACCGGGACCCGGACGCCTTCCACCGGCACTGGGCGGGGATCGGCAGCCCGGGGTACGCCCCGGCCAAGGCGGAGCACACGGTCATGCCGATGGCGGTCGGCCAGCGCTACAACGGCCAGCCCATCGTGATCACCGAGTTCGGCGGCGTCCCGCTGCGCGTGGAGGACGAGCAGCCCGACGAGACCGCCCAGGCGCGGTTCCTGGAGCGACTGGCGGCCTTCAACCGCGCCCTTCTGACGATCCCGGGCCTGGCGGGATACTGCTACACGATGCTGACGGACGTGGAGCAGGAGGACTGCGGCCTGCTGACCTACGACCGCCGCCCCAAGGCGCCGCTGGAGGCGATACGGCACGCGAACAGCTGACAATCCCGAAACAGGAGGCAACGATGGGGGCACTGACAGGTCAGGCAGCGGTGGTGACGGGAGCGAGCCGGGGCGGGGGCCGGGGTGTCTCGTGGGGACCGGGCCAGGCGGGGCATCGCCGTCCGGTGCGACCACACGGCCCACGCTCAGACGCGGGGCAGCCGTGGAGATCGTCAACGCATTACGCGAAACTCAGGGGATACGAAGGCCAAAAACTTCCGTTTTCAAAGGAGGGGGCCGTTCATTTAATCCCGACAACCACTAGGAAAGCCGTATAGGGTGTGATCGGGTACGTCAACTCGGGGTGCTGATGGTCTGCACGGACGCACGGCCCGATGGCCTGGCAGACCTGATCTCACAAGCCCCGGAGGCGCTAGCCGGGTTATTCTAGCCGGCAGGGCGGGACGTGCTGGCGCTGCCCGGCATGCGCACTCAGTATGGCGGTGTCATGGAGGCACTCTCCTGCCATTAATCCACGCTTAGGATACGGCGGACACTAAACGGCGAAAGGAGCGAGCATGGAGGCGGATGCCGACTTCATCCTACATGGTGTTCCTAAGGTATGTCACGGCTCAATTTCAGGACGTGCCCATAATTCAAAGCACATTCCGTTCCAGTTCAAGGTGAACACGTTATGCTCTTTCGGCTCCGTCAGTCTGCTGGAGACGGTGCCAGCGAATAAGGCTGCGGGACCAGAATGAAGGCACGGGGCGCGCCATGCCAGCCATTGCCACAGACCTGGCCACCGTCGTTGATGCCGGTCGCCCCGGTTAAGAACCAGGGGGGCGTTGTCTGCAGAATTAGGTCGTTCAGGTCGATCGCGCCGGATCCGCCTGCCGGGTTGAGGGTGGCCGGCACGAAAATGAAGGCATGATCGTCCAGAAGTGTGGGATAGGGATTCGGCGGGGCAAGTTTGGAAGTGCCGGCAACGATGTTTTCTCCGTTCATATCACCGATCTCGACCACTTGCGTCCCCGGCAACGGCTGGATCGTATCGGTTATAGAATGAGTGGAGAAAGAATAGATGAACCCGTAATTACTCGCGTTGCTAAAACTGGCTACCCCGGCCACCCCGGCCGCCGCGTTAATGAAGTCCAATTCGGTCGATACGACGCCGGGGGTCTTCAGTCCCCCCACGATGCCACCGGAAGTCGTGTTCCAGGCGGTCCCGGCGTAGGTGCCCGTGTCAGGCGAGCCCGGCCCCACCACTTCCTCGACGCCGACGATGATGTCGGCGTCGTTGACGTCACGCGCGGACCAGTCCACGCAGTTGCCGTCGAATGCTGCCAGGACATTGACCGAAGAATCTCCAGGCGACCAGGAAAAGGCCTTGTTCGCTATCCCCCCGGCGTTGACCTGAATCTCGCCGACGACCGTGACCTGAGCGCCGGACGAAGCGTTGTTTATCCTCAGCCGATTGAGGCCTCCGCCGGTATACAGGATGGGAAATGCCGAGGAGCCGTCGTAGTAGAACCCGGCCGCGTTGCCCCCGCCGCTGGGTGTGTAGGTTCCCACAACCTCGCCGCTCTCGTTTATATCAGTCCCCTCGCTCGCCGCGGCCCCAACAGGACCGATGGCCCGCGGCACCGGGTTCCCCGGTGCATAGACGATTGCTTCCATGGAGCCCGTAGGGCCGGTGGCGGAGCCGGTTACTTGCCCCCCACCATTAATCGCGTTCGCAACGGACTGGCCGGTCGCTCCGCCGAGCGGGGGCACTTCGACGATCTCGTACAGCTGGTACAGGTTGGGCGAGATCGGGTTCTGCTGGAGGATGCTCTGCCAAGCGGGTGCCTCGGTGGCGACACTGAACGACGGGTTCTGGTTGACGCCGTCGTGGTACTTTTGGATCTGTTCCTTAAAGTTAAGGATAGAATTGCTGGCTATCAGGTCGTTCAGCGCCGCGAGGCGATTTGCGCCAACGAGTACGGCAGGATAGGCTCCGGAAGCGAGTTTCTGGACCACGGCCTGCTTGTCTTGGAAGTTAAAGTATTCCGTCACCACCTCCTCAAGGAACTCGTTTTTGATGTCGTCCCATGTAAGGACGGGGTTCGGTGAACTGTAACCGAAGTTAACTATTGAGGCTACGCAGACGTCTTGTGGGATGGCGTGGTCTGGACTAAGGTCAACGATCTTTGCGAGGCCGTCGCTCAAGACCTGTAAGTCTAGTGGTCGAGCGCTGACTAGTCCCCCTACCGTCGTCACAAGGGCGGCCTGATCGGTCGGCGTCACCCCGTAGAACTGATAATCAACCTGGATCTGCTCGGTGGCGGTCGAGGCCTGGACCAGACTGCTCAGGTCCGCGTTGGCCGTCACACTGAACGGGCCGTAGCCTGTACTCGCCGCGAGCGAAGCCTTGATATTGCTGGCAGTAGAAACATCGACGTTAGTGAGCTGGATGTTCACCGCGACGATGGACACGGGCGTGTATTGAGTGACGACATAGGTCCCGTACTGAGGGCGGAAGACATCTGAGTTCGGCTGGCTGACAATGGCCGACAGGAGCGGTGGGGTGCCATCAAGCTCGACGATCGGATGCTGAATGAAGGCATTGACCAACAGCTGGACGGTGTTCAGCTGGTCGTTCACCGTGTTCTGCTGGCCATAGTTAGCCTGACCGTTGGTCGTCAGATAGTGGGCGCTGAAGGACGCGTTAACGTTATACGCCTGGAGCTTCTGTTGCTGAGTCGTGACTACGTAAGCCTGCACGATCGTGCCATTGGCCGGCCCATCCGGATTGATGGGAATACTCTGTAGCGGCGAGCCATGACGATCGAGGGGGAAGGCGGGGTCAAACCCGTAGCCCACCTGAATGTTCCCCTGGGGCATGTCCGGTGGTACGATCCCCTGAATCTGCAGGCTTGGTATGCCCGACACGTTCACCATTTTGGCCATGCGTAAAATCCCTCCCTAACTTTGAGTGTAAGGACTTTCGAGACTAGACCTTCGCATCGGAGACTACGTCATGGAGCTGCGGCACGACCTCCGTGATGGCTATTGCTAATAGCAAGGAAAGTACTCGAAAAGTTAGAACAAGGTAGAAGAACCCACGGTAGGAGTGCGATCAGTCACCGCGGAGTACGGTGTAGTATACTGATCAATCAGTGCTTTAGTTCCAAAATCAAATGTAAGCAACTCGATTTTATCGAGATTTTTCGGAACTTCCGCCCTTTCTGTGAAAGGCATTCAACCTCATCTGTCCATAGAAAGCGCCGTTTTTGCCATCTTGCTATGCCGTCAGCGGCAGGACGCGGGCCTTCAGCAGACCGAAACTCCCCGTAAGCCAAATTGTCTTGCATGGGAATTAACCGACGATCAGAACGATCCTGGTATCAAGAGCAACGTTCGGGGCTATAGAAAAATTGCTATCATCTTATCGTCACTGTCGTAGCGGGTGCTTTCAGAAACGCCCGTTTTTGACTGGGCCCTCTCCCGACCTGCCCGTGCTGTCCGGCCATTCTCCCGGAAGCCCCAGCAAGTCTCTCAAAAGTCTCTCAAAAGTCTCTCAAAAGTCTCTCAAAATCAGTGCTACAATCAACGCACCAGAAACGCCCTAGCTTCCGTCTTTTGGTGGCATCCTGCGGACATCAGTAGGCTCGTCGGGGACGCCCACCTCCCCCTGCCGACTGGCTTGACTTCCCCCTCCAAAACGGGTATCCTATCCCCGACTTTTTTGGTCGGAATTGCGCCGTTCCTGGGAACAATGACCCCAGGAGCGGCATTGAACTATACGGAATTGGTTTCTTGAGAAGGTGAGGGGGAACGATCATGCCCACGGCCAATGAGACGATTGAGGAATTTGCCGGCAAGGAGTATCAGTACGGGTTTGTCACGGACGTGGAAGCCGACGCTGTGCCGGCGGGGCTGAACGAGGACATCATCCGCCTGATTTCGGCCAAGAAGAACGAGCCGGAGTGGCTGCTGGAATGGCGGCTGAAGGCCTACCGGCACTGGCTGACGATGGAGGACCCGTCCTGGCACAACGTCCACATCGCGCCGGTCGACTACCAGAGCATCGTCTACTACTCCGCGCCC
>JAFAZD010000356.1 GCA_019239955.1 Armatimonadota bacterium
CATCGGGTAACACGCCGTCAATGGTCTGGCTTGCCGTGACGGTATGGAGCGGCTGGTGGGCCGTCCCGAAGTCCGTCGCGATCAGCGTGATCGGCGCGGCCAGCGCGGGGCGGGCGAGGCCGAGCAGCGCCAGCAGAAGCCCGATCAGTCGTTTCATTTATTGTTGACCGTGACGCCGGGCCAGTTGTCCGTGCGGAAGGGGAACATGGGCAGGCCGTCCCGGCCGGCGAGGTTGCCGAGCGGCCCCGCCGCCCAGGCGTAGCGCACGGCGACCGGGCGGGGGACCTGCGGCGACGAGACCACGACCGTGTCGCCGTCAATCCGCGCGTCGGCCCAGGCCCACTTGCGGTCGCTGCCGGCGACGGCGAAGCCGGCCGGCGGCCCCCCGCCCTGCGTCACCAGCCCGCCGCCGGTGTGGTCAAAGCGCAGCCGGATCGCGTTGCCCTCCACCGTCATGGACCTGTAGACCGGGCCGTAATCCTCCACCTTCTCATGATAGACCTGCGCCCACGCGACCAGGGCCAGCCGCCGCCCGACCTCCTGCTTGTTCTTGGGGTGGATGTCTTTCGGGTCGCCGATGTCAATCGCGGTGGCGATGCCGGTGTTCGGCGTGTTCTTGGCCGTCAGCCACTGCGCCTCGCGCAGCTCCGCCCACCCGGAGGGGTCGTCCCCCGGCTGGGCCGGCGGGTCCGTGAATCCGGCGAGCTGGACGATCAGGAACGGGAAGCGGCCCTCGCGCCAGCGCCCGCGCCAGTCGCCGATCATCGTCGGCAGCAGCGTCCGGTACTGGTACGCCTGCCCGGCGTTGGACTCGCCCTGGTACCAGATCGCGCCCTTGATGCCGAAGGGGATCAGCGGGTTGACCATGCCGTTATAAAGCACGGTCGGCGAGTTCTGGTCCAGGTTGACCTGGACCGGCAGCGGCGTCGTCTTGGCCAGATCCACGCCCAGCTTGTAGCGCCACGGACCCGCCAATGGCACGGTCGGCCCGTCGGCCACCATCAGCGCCAGACTCGCCGGATCGCCGTAGATGCCGCCGTTGCCGCCCGTGTCCAGCACCCGGATGGCGATCACGTTTCCGGTCGGCTTGAGCAGCGATGCCGCCAGGGTATAGGCGCGCGGCCTGTTGGCCCCCTCCGTCGCGCCCACCCGTGTGCCGTTGACCCAGGTGGTGTCGTTATCGTCGGCCAGGAAGTGCAGCACCATGTCCTTGCCCGCTGCGTCGGCGGGCACGTCGAACGTCCGCCGGAACCAGACGACGCCGTTGATGTGCGCCAACTCCGGGTCGCCCGCCTGCTGAAAGTAGCCGGGCAGTGTCATCGTCTTCCAGGCCGAGTCTTCCATCGCCGGGTCGGCCCAGCCCAGGCCGCTCGTCGAGCCGGGATCGTTCTGCCGATACCAGGCGGTGGTGCGTTGCGCCAGGCTCTCCGACGTGCCGGGGCCGCCGGCCTCCCGCACGGCCTCCATCTGCGCCACGCGCGGCCGGAAGTCCGGCATCTTCTGCAGGGCCTGCGCGCTGGTCCAGGCCTGCGCCGGGGTGCCGCCCCAGGACGTGTGGATCAGGCCTATGGGGACGTGCAGATCCTGGTACAGATCACGTCCGAAGAAGTAGCCGACGGCGGTGAAGCCGCCCCAGTCACCGTCCGTCCGCAGATTATCCGGCGTGCAGACCTCCCAGGCGCTCGTGCCGCTCACGGTTGCCTGGGGGGATAGCATCGTCTGTGCCGTCTGGGGATCGCTCATTTTCGGCTTGTTGACTTTGAACAGGCGGATCTGCGGGTAGTCCGCCGCCGCGATCTCCTCATTCGGGTTCAGCAGGTTGCCGACGCCGAACTCCATGTTGGACTGACCGGAGCAGACCCACACGTCGCCCACCAGCACGTTGTTCAGGGCGACAGTCTGCGGCCCGGAGACGGTCAGGGTGTACGGCCCGCCGATCGGCAGCGGCGGCAGCTTCGCCGTCCATTCCCCGTCTGTGCCGGCGGTCGCGGTGGCACTCTTGCCCGCGACCGAGACCGTCACGCTCGCGCCCGGCGTCGTCCACCCCCAGACCGGGACGGACTGGCCGCGCTGCAGCACCATGTTGTCGGTGAACATCGGGTTCAGGAAGGGACGGCCGGCGGACGGCGTGGCCTGGGCCAGCACCGAGGAGGGAATGGCGGCGACCACCAGCAGCAGGAGAACGCGGAGAACTGTCTTCACGATGGGGAGTCCTTCGTTGGGGTTGTTTCAGCAGACGTTCCACAGGGGCCGCGACGTTTCCTGCTAGAGATGTGTAGTACAAGTAGTCTAGCCGAACAAATCCAATGCGCCCTGGGTGGGGTCGGGGCGCTTGGATTTGGGGAGGGGCTTGGGGAAGAGGGCGTCGAAGCGGTCGTCGCCGACGGCTTCCTTGAGGCGGCCCGCGAACTTGTAGAGCTTGGTGGCGTAGTAGTCGGTGTCCTCGTCGTGCGCGTAGTCCTGCACCAGACCCAGCGACTTGTCCGCCTTCTGGTATAAGGAAACGAACTCGCCCTGATTGATGCCCGCGTCCTTGATGGCGGCGGCGGCGCGCTTGCGCAGGTCGGAGGAGAGCAGCTTGTCCGTCACCCGCTCGCGCTTGGCCAGGTCCGCGACCGGCATCTGGCCGTCCTCGATGCGCCGCACCAGGTCCTTGTAGAGCGCGGAGAGCCGGTCGGCCTGGTCGTCCAGCAGCAGGTTGATCGCCTCCGTCAGAAAGCGCCGGCCGTAGCGCTCGTCGGCGCGGGAGCGCAGCGAGGAGCCTTTGAAGATCTTGTGCCCATTCGGCTCGACCAGCACGTAGTTCTTCATCTTCAGGGACAGCATCGCCGCGTAGGAACCGTCGTGCGCCAGCCGAATCCCCGGCGGCAGCGTCTGGCCGATGCGCTCCACGTAGGCCAGTTCGTCCTCCTCAGTCCGCACCTCCGGCGGGGGCTGGAAGTAGACTCCGTCGGTGTCAATCTCGATCACGCGCGCCCCGTGCGCCTCCAGCTCGGCGGCGATCTGCTTGACGACGGCCTGCCCGGCCTCCGTGACGCGCCGCGCGGCCTCATAGTCGTTGAAGTAGAACGGGCCGCCGATGTAGCCGTAGAACGAGTTGATCAGGCTCTTGAATGAGTTCTGTAGGCCATCCCAGTAGGCGTGCTCGCGCGTCCCCCGCGCCGCGCGCTTGAGCTGCCCCTTGGCCTCCAGGCGGCGCTGGGTCAGGTCCGACAGCAGCGGCAGGAAGATGCCCAGGGTGTCCGACGCCGGCCCGATCTTCTGGGTCAGCATCAGGCTCGGGTACAGGCTCTCCACGTCCGCCTTGACGATGGGCTTGACCACGCCCGTCACCCGCACCTCCGTGTAGCCGCCGGGGTAGGGCTGCGGGGCCTTCTGCTTGGGCACGGCCCGCCGCCGGCGCAGGTACTCGCGAATCAGGATCGCGTTGATCTTCTCCCCGTTGCCGGTCACGGCCACGTTCTGGTACGAGTCCGGCACCATCTGCGTCTGGTAGAACTCGGTCGGCGCGACCAGCGCCGCCAGCGCCGACGTCTCCTCCGCGTCCTGTCGGGCGTAGGTCGTCACCTTCTGCGGGTCCGTCCGAAACGTCTCCACGATCTCACGCCGATCCAAATACACCCGATCCGGCGGCGCAATGCCATAGGTTTGCGCGCACTCCTTGAGGTTGTAGGAAGAGACCTGCCCGCGCGACCAGTCGAACCGCTGCACCTGCAGCAGCGTGTCTAAAATGTGCCGGCCGTAAATGTAGACCGGCGTGAACTCGCGCGCATTGGTGCCGATGGCGCAGTTGCGCCGCATTCCGACGCCGGCCGGCGCGCCCCCCCGCCCGAACGTCGGGCTGATGCCGTGCGCCTCCATCCGGGCCAGCAGGTACGGCAGGTCGAACGAGTACAGGTTGTGCCCCTCAATGACATCGGGGTCTCGCGTCCCCGCCAAATGCAGCAACTGCCGCAGGATGTCCGCCTCATCGCCGATCAGCACCTCGGACAGCCCCCGGTTGTCGGCGACGCTGATCATGAAGATGCCCGCCCCCTGGCCCTGCGGGTCCAGCGTCGTCGTCTCGATGTCCACCTGCATCCGCCGCAGGTCGTCGAACGCCATGCCTTGAAAGAGCGTGAGACCCGATGCCACCAGGAACTGCTTGACCGCGCTGCCGTACCGGCAGACCCCCGCGTGCTCGTCGCGCAGCGCCCGCTGCGCGTCCTGGTACGCCCGCCATCCCTGCGGGAACTGAATGAGGAACCTGTACCCGTCCCCCTCCAGTTCCGTCGTCTCGGCCCCGGCGAAGTGCCGCTCCGTGTCCGTCAGCAGCCAGGGCACAAAGGGCCGCGTCTCCGTGCGCGTCGCCCCATCCTCAGCCCGCACGAATAGAGTCGCCTCCCGCTCCCCCGTCTCCACAGCGACGACCCGCTCTGTCCCATCCGCCCCGAACAGCACCTCATCCAACCGTCCATCGCTCATGCCCTCATTGTACCCGGGTAGGGAAGTTCGTTTTGACAGATTTTGTTTCGGTTGGGCTACCCCATTCGTCTCCCATCTGTTCTGTGACCGTTCGGACGGAATTCGTTTTGACAAAATGTGGCAGACGAAATCCTGGCCGGGCGTCTCCTCTCACTTCGGGACGGCAGGTTCGTTTCGGAGAATTTCTGCATCCGCAAAAAGAGTTCATTTTGGCAATCTTCGCTCATCCTGTTGCTTCCGCTTCCGGTACCGTTCCGCCGTGATGCCTTGTTGCTTGTACCACAGCACCTCGCCAGAAGTCTCAGGAAAAGTAACAGGAAAACTCAACGGCGTGAACATGGGCTTGTGCCTTATCATTTGCCCAGGGCCATTCCGCTCTTGCCGAGCCGTGGCGCAGTCGGTCGCCCCGGCCCTGAAGGGCCGGGCTACAGCCAGGAGAAGCCCCCTGAAGGGGGCTAAGACACGGAAGGCCCGGCGACGTTCGAATGGCTTCAGCCAACGTTTCCCGGCCGTGCGGGACCAGGCGATAGGTCGCTGAGAACTGAATGACTCTCATCATCCGCCTTGACCGCCAGGTGAAACAGAGGCCGTTGCGGTAGAATATCCGCATCGGGGAGACATGTGCGGTGCTGTCGGGGCTGCTGGAGCTGGTCTTCCCGCTGGTGGTCAAGGCGTTCGTGACCGGCTACTGCCGGCTGGCCCGATTAATCGCTGTGCGGCGTAAAAACTCCGAATTATGCCGGAGGGTCCCGATAGATAGCAATGCTCTGATGCGTCACAGGGTCCGTCCTTGACACGGTGGTTCTGATATGCCACTCGCCATTCTCAAGTCGAGTTCCCTTGATTTCCTCATTAACCATCCCGTTCCTCGCTTTGATCAATACAACATACTGGATGTCGCCCTTCTCTGGCAGCGGAAACTTGCCGATCTCATCAGGAACCAGCCCTGAAACTACATTGCCTACTTTGAACTTGTACCGATTACCGCTGATTTGTTCTGGGTGCTTCGGGTCGCGGGCAACATTTCCCCCTGACAAGTCGACAACGTCCGCAGTAGCATCATAAACTGGGTAATTTCCCCAGTGTTCAACCGTCAAATACCCGTAGCCTTGCTTACTGGGTGTCAGCCGCAGGAAACAAAAACTGTCGCCGCCCGTAGCCATGTCAGCATTAATTTTTGCCAAGCGAGCAATCTCATCGCTCTTTCGAGCAAGTTCCTCATTCTTTGAAGCCAACTGGTCACTCTTCGCCTTCAAAGTGTTCGCGTCTCTCGTCTGGTCCCTCGCCGCTGACCATGCCCCAAAAAAGGTGAAAATTGCTCCCAAAAACAGGAACACCGTGGTCCAGCCGCCTACTCTTTCTAGCACTCTCACAGCACTCCAATCCTTTGTGATTTTCATCAACCCTATTAGACACAGAAGCAGTCAGATGATTGCATCATCTCTTTAAAACCGATTGGCCACCATCCAGCTTCCTGTCGTTGATGCTCGCTGGGGCGAAGAGCAGAACGTCGCAGTAACAGGAGGTGAATGTGCTGGTTCAGCTTCGGACGGTGACTCAACGCCTTCAGACCCTGGCCGAAGAAAACGAGGCGTTGCGTGTCGAGATCGCCAGCCTCAGTCGTCGGCTCGCCCAACAAGAGTAGATCGCCATTCCCTGCCAAGATGCCGAGCGGCACATCTGCCACACGAGAAAGCAAGCCTGTTCCGGTACAATAAGGGAATGCTGAGGCGCTTCTTCTCGTATTACCGGCCCCACCGGGGGCTGTTTTTGATGGATTTCTCCTGTGCGGTGCTGCCGAGGCAGAACTGGGGGCTGATCCTAGGCGCAGCATACTGCGCCCCTACGGGACCTGTTCCTGCCGGGCTATCTTCCAGCCCAGGTCATGCCCCAGCGTCGTCGCCATTTTGTCCGCCATCACGGCGTCCGTCTTGAGGCTGGGGTGCCAGTCGGCGCCGAAGCCGTTCTTGGCGTCCTGCGTCTCGAAGACCAGCAGACGGACGTTCTTGTCCCCCGCCGTGTTCTTGTCCTGGACGATCTGGGTCAGGTAGTCCTTGGCGATGTCGTAGGATTTGCCCCCCATCATCGGGCTGGTGGCGCAGTAGAGGATGGCCTTCGGATAGTGGGAGCGGACGCGAGTGAGGAAGGCCTCATAGGCCGCCGTCCAACCCTGGCGGTCGGGGGCGCCGCCGTTGAAGTCGTTGGTGCTCAGGTTGATGACGACGGCCTGCGGCGTCCAGCGCGAGAAGTCCCAGCGGCTCTTGGGGTCCAGCGGCAGTGTCCGGTCGTAGATCTCCGGCATCGTATTGTTCGGCCACATCTTCCGGCCTGACCAGGCGATGCAGACGTACTCGGCGTCCAAGTCGCGGGCGGCGACGGCGCCGTAGCTCATCGCGCCGTTCTCCGTGTCTGCGGAGAAGTGTTCGTACTGGTTCTTCGCCTCGTTGCCGTAGCCGCAGCTGATGGAGTCGCCGATCACCTCAATGCGGCGCGGGGGGCGCGGCGGGAGCGCGAGCAGTTTCCCGCCCTGTGGGAGCTGGAAGACCTGGAACTGCGTCGTGCCGAAGAACGCCTCGGTCCGCTTGACCAGGGTGAGGGTATGTCGTCCGCTCTGCGGGGCCTGGAAGACGCGGTACAGGTGCGTGCCGGTCTGCGTGGCCAGTACGGACGCCGGCCGGCCGTCCACGAAGACCTCATACCGGTTGCTGCTCCCGTCGGCCAGCCGGACGTTGAGCGCGGACCCTTGTACACGCAGTTCAACGCTGCTGGCGGTCCAGGCGCAGCGCGGCCCCGCGGCATCGGACGTGTCGAACCGCCCGATGTAACGGATGTGCGGGTCAGACGGGGACACGGCGACGGGCAGCAGGGTCGCCTCGGCGGAGGGTGTCGGCGGCGCCATCGGGGCCTGCTGTGTCTGGCTGATGGCTTCCGCGCCGAGGCCGCATAGTAGAACCCCGGCCAATGCAAGTGTTGAAAGGTGCTTCATAGGTCTCCTGGCCGCTTTCGCCGGCGCCTGCGCCGCTTCCTGCGCCGGGCGACGGAGTGGGCGGGGGGAGCCTGGCGACTGAAGTCGCGGCTCTGTAAAGCACTGTCCCCCTCCGGCGACGTTCCGGCTGCTGGTGCGGACGTTCCGGGGGCGCGTGTCCGGGCATGGCACACCATGCCCCTACCGAGCGGCACAGGGCTGCATCTCCATGCGCGTCCCGCCGTCCCCGGCCCGCACGAACAGGGTGGCCTCGCGCTCCCCCGTCTCCACGGCCACGACCCCCGCCGTGCCGTCCGCCCTGAACAACACCTCGTCCAACCGGCTGTCGCTCATGGCCCCATTGTACCCCGCGCGCGAAAAAGGGGCGGCCCACTGGGCCGCCCTGAGGGAGATTCAGATCATTCCAGCCCGGTCGTCGTGCTGCGGCCCGCGGCGTGGTAGAGCCGCTCCATCAGGGCGCTGCCCTGCGCCGCCTCCTCCACCGGGACCAGCGGGACCGGCAGCTCCCTGCCGAGCAGCGCGTCCCAGAACTGGTCAAACGCATGCGGCGCCTGGGGCGACAGGCCCGTCACCGGCGTCTTGCCGTCCATGCCCTCGACGTGCTGAGAGTAGTAGAACAGGCCGCCGTCCTTGACCTGAATCTGGCCCTCCGTGCCGAACACCTCCAGCGGCGAGCGCAGCTGCGGGTCTATCCATGACGCCTCCAGCACGGCGCTCGCGCCCGAGGCGAAGGTCAGCAGCCCGGTCCCATACTCGTCTATCTGCGTGCCGTAGCGCCCGCCCCGGTTGCCCAGCGACGCCGCCACGTGTGTCACCTCGCCCTCGGTCTTGGGGAAGATGTGGACGATCTGATCCAGGACGTGCGCGCCCAGGTCCAGGAACGCGCCCCCGCCCGCCAGCTTCGGGTCGGTCAGCCAGCGCCACTCGGTATCGAACCATCCCGCCAGCGCGGCCTGGTGGCAGTTGGAGTAGCGGACGCGCGTGATCCTGCCCAGATGTCCGGCCTGCACCTCGCGCGTGATAAACCGGCTGACGCCGCCGCTGCGCATGGCAAAGCCCGTCTGGAACGTGACGCCCGCCGCCCGGATGGCATCGGCCATCGCCCGGCTGTCTTCCGCGCCCAGCCCCAGCGGCTTTTCGACGAATAGGTGCTTGCCCGCCCGCGCCGCGCGCGTCACCAGGTCGCGGTGCCGGACCGTCTCCGCGCAGATCACCACGGACGTGATCTCCGGGTCATCAAAAATGTCCTGCGGGTCGGCCACGAACTGCGCGCCGGGCATCTCCCCCGCGCGCCGTCGCCCCCGCTCCTCCTGGTGGTCGTGGACCGCCTTGACGCGGATCTCGTTCGCACGCTTGTTGAGAGTGCCGATGAAGCCGGGCGTGTGGATATGGGCCACGCCCAGAAATGCCGTGGTGAGTTGAGTCATAGTGCCGCCATTATGACAGGGGGCAACGGGGCGCGTCAAGGTGGGAAGGGCGCGGCATGCCGCGCCGCTACGCGCGCGGGGGGGTCTCGCGGAAGGTGAGAGTCAGGACCTCGGCGTCCACCTTGTCCGCCTGGGGGAACAATCGGGCGAACAGGCGGGCCGACTGCGGCGAGTCCAGGCTCAGCTCGTTCATCAGGGCGATCTTGCGGTCCACCAGTCCATGCAGGCGCGAGAGCCGGGGCGGCAGCCCGGCCCGCTCCGGCTGCCCGCATTGCTCGTAGAACCGACGCAGGGACGCCAGCATCCGCGCCGTGAACGCCTTGCGGTTGAACAGCACCCGCCGGGGGTAGTACGACAGCAGGAAGCGGCACAGCATCGGGTAGTCGGCATCCGCCAGCGAGACGCCCTCATGCTTGGCCAGGTAGACGCTCGGCACGGCCAGGCAGCGGTAGCGGTCCTCCGTCGCCGGCTCCTGCCCCTCCTGAGCCAGAAACGCCGCGATCTGGCGCATACTCTGGCGCAACGCCGTCTCGGCGCTGCAAGGCACGGGGCGGGGCGTGTCCGGCCGATCCTCCTCCCGGGTCACCTCCAGAATGCGCGCCTGATCCGCGTTGTACGCCTCCACGCGCGCCTCCAGATTCCTCTCGCTGGCCGGAGACGCCGCGTAGCCGAACAGGCGGTCAATCGGGCGGCGGAAGGTGGCGCGCGCGATGGCGTAGTCGTCCACCGGACGCAGGCGCGGCGACCGCGTCACCACGGTGTACCAGTGGCTGCCCGGATACCGCCGCGCCGCCTCGTGCAGACGCGCCAGCGCCGCCGGGATGATCTCCTCGATGAACGGCTGCTCGGACGTGCTCTTCTCGACCAGGGCCGTCAGCACCGCCTCCATCGTCGCATCCTGAACGGCGATGCCCGCCCGGTCGGCGTCGGCGGCGGCCTCATACCCCAGCCGGAAGATCGCCCGCCGTGGGTCCTCGATCGTCAGCATCAGGCTGTCGCCTGGCGCGAACTGATGGCGGTGGAACCAGGGACGCAGGTTGAGCGCCTGGAAGTGGATCGCGTTCTCCCCCGGCCCGTCGAGCAGCAGCGACCCGTGCAGGTCAAACGGCTCCCAGGCGATCTCCGCGCCGGTGGCCTGGTCCCGCAGTGTCAGCAGGGGCGGCGCGCCCGGCCCGCCGGCCGCGTCGCGCTCCAGCAGGAACGGCACGAAGCAGGGAAAGATCGGCACGATCCCGTTGGCCGAGTCGATCGGCGTGGGCACGTGGCGGAAGCGGACGCCGCGCAGAATCCAGTCCGGCGGGGCGAAGCGGCCGTCTTCCAGCCGGACCAGGTCCGTGTGCTGGCGTACCTCCGCCAGAACCCGATCTGCGGGGCGGCGGGCCTGGGAGGGGTGAAGCGCCAGGACCCGATCCACCAGGTCCTGGCGGGAGATCGGTGCATCCAGGGCGGCGATCACCTGGGCGACCGCCGCGCGCAGACTCGGCGCGCCGGAGGAAGAAGAAATG
>JAFAZD010000344.1 GCA_019239955.1 Armatimonadota bacterium
GAAAACCAACCCAAAAGGAAGCATACCCATGCCCGATGTCAAGCTCTTCACCTCGGAGTCCGTCTCCGAGGGCCACCCCGACAAGCTCGCCGACCAGATCAGCGACGCCATTTTGGACGAACTGCTGGCCCAGGACGTCCGCAGCCGCGTCGCCGTCGAGACCCTGCTGACGCGCGGCCTGGCCGTGGTCGCCGGCGAGGTGACGACGAAAGGCTACGTCGAGATCAGCGACGTGGTCCGCAAGGCCATCAACGAGGTCGGCTACACCAAGACCGAGTACGGCTTCGACGGCGACACCACCGGCGTCTTAGTCTCCCTGCAGAAGCAGTCGCCGGACATCGCGGTCGGCGTGGACGAGGGCGCCAAGGGCGACAAGCCGCAGGGCGCGGGCGACCAGGGCATGATGTTCGGCCTGGCCGTCAACGAGACCGCCGAGTTGATGCCCTTGCCAATCACCATCGCCCACCAGCTCATGGCCCGCTACACGCACGTCCGCAAGCACGGCGACCTGGGCCTGCGCCCGGACGCTAAGAGCCAGGTGACGGTCGCCTACGATCCCGCCACCGACAAGCCCCTCTCCATTGACGCCATCGTCCTCTCCGCCCAGCACGACCCCGACCTCAAGCAGCGCGACGTGCAGACCATCGTCCAGGAGCAGGTCGTCAAGCCCGTCCTGGACAACTACCACCAGTACGTCACGCACGAGATCAAGTACTACATCAACCCGACCGGCATCTTCGTGATCGGCGGGCCGCAAGCCGACACGGGCGTGACGGGCCGCAAGATCATCGTGGACACCTACGGCGGCTACGCCCGCCATGGGGGCGGCGCGTTCTCCGGCAAGGACCCCTCCAAGGTGGACCGCTCGGCGGCCTACGCCGCGCGCTTCGTCGCCAAGAACATCGTCGCGGCGGGCCTGGCCGACAAGGTGGAGATTCAATTGGCCTACGCCATCGGCGTCGCCGAACCCGTCTCGGTGCTGGTGGAGACCTTCGGCACGGCGAAAATCCCCGAGGACGAGATCAGCCGCCGCGTCCGCGCCAACTTCGACCTGACCCCGCGCGGCATCATCAAGCTGCTGGACCTGACCCGCCCGATCTACTCGCAGACCGCCAAGAACGGCCACTTCGGCCACCCCGAGTTCGGCTGGGAGAAGACCGACCTCGCCCACACACTGGCGTAACTCTTCCGAGCCTAACTCTTCCGCTAGTCTGCCCCTCCCTCCTGCCGGGGAGGGGTTTTTCGCGCTGTGGTATAATCGGTTCAGGAGAGACGCCATGACCCTCATGCTGGAAGTTCCGCCGGGCCTGGAGACCGCTTTGCAGGCGAATGCCCAGGCGCGGGGACTGACCGTCGAGCAGTACGTTCTGGCCCTGGTCGAGCGCGACGCCTCCGTGCCCGCCCCCCCGCCTGGCTCGGAGAACTGGACGCTGCAAGACGCGCTCGACTACGCCGGTCCCTTGCCGGAGAACCTGGCGGCAGCCTGCGCCGTCGCCAGCCAAGAGGCCCTCGGGCGAATTTGGAACAATCCGGAGGACGATGCCGCGTGGCCCGCTTCGTAAAGGGTGACATCGTCCTGATGCCGTTCCCTTTCTCCGGGGAACAGGCGTACAAACATCGTCCGGCCCTGGTGCTGGCCTCTTGGAATTACGCGGGTGGTACGGACTATCTGACCTGTCTGATTACGACGCAGAAAGCCGATGATCCGCATCTGATGGAGCTTGTCCGTGACGATACGGAGGGAGGATCATTGGCTCAGAACTGCTACCTGCGCCCGATGTATCTCTTCGCCACCGATGAGTCTCTGATTTCCCGCAGGCTGGATCGCCTGAAGCCGGCAAAGCTGGAACAGGTCATTCAGAGGGTGGTAACAGTGCTGACAGAATGACCGCCAAGAACGGCCACTTCGGCCACCCCGAGTTTGGCTGGGAGAAGGCCGACCTCGCCCACACCCTGGCGTAACTCATGCGGGGGCAGCCCCCTCCCAATGGGTGGTGTCTGTCTGCTTGTGGTATAATCCCATTAGGAGATGAGCCGTGACGGGGATGCTGGAACTGCCCCCGATTCTGGAGGCTACGGTGCTGGCCCTGGTGGAGCGCGACACCTCTGCGCCTACTCCCCCACCAGGCTCGGAGAATTGGACGTTGCAGGACACGCTCGACTACGCGGGACCCTTGCCGGAAAACTTGGCGACTGCGTGTGCCACTGCCAGCCATGATGTTTTAGGGCGGATATGGAAGTAAGGGAATGAACACCCGTCCCGGTTTGCGCCCGCCCTGGTCATTGAGATGGTGCTGACGGACGTGGAGGGGGAGTCCTACGGGCCGGCGGGGAGGGCGCGGGAGTGACGGCGGCAGGGGCTGAGCCCTGTGCTCGTAAGCCCCGTGCTGGCGCGGAGGCGACGGTAACTCATGCAGGTTCATCAGCCATTCTATCTTGGCCTGACCGCTCTGGGCATCATCCTGTGGCTCGTCATGATTGGCGCGGGCGTCCATGACCATCGGGCCAAGAGACCGGACGAACGTCAGCCCCGGTGGCTGTCGTGGCTCTACGTCGTCGCCGTCGGCTTGATCGTCGGCTCCTGGTATTCCCGCGCGCACGACCTGCCGCACCGGGAGTCGGACCTGACGGGGCGGCTCAATTGGGCCGGCATCGCTGTGACGTGGCTGGCCATCATCATCAACGGCGTCCAGCGCAAGGCGGCAGGGAGAGTCGCGGGTGGCGAGGTGGCAGCCCGAGCGGGCGAGGGCGGCGGGGCGGGCCGAGGAGATCAGCGGGGTCGTGCCAGGCGGGTTCACCGGCGTGTCGTGATCCGACGGAGAAGGTGAAGGAGTTAAGATGAGGCGAGGCAATGAATCGGGTGAGCCCCCGTGGCTGCTCATCCCTGCCGTGATCGTGTTCGCTCTGACGGTGGTGGCGACAATCCTGACTCAGCTGGTCCTGCACGGGCAGTGACTCCTTCCGGCAGGGCGCCGCCATCGCCCAGGGGACGTTGGGGCCGGACTGAGGCTACCCGATTGAAGGGAACGCGAAGATTTACTCCTCGACGCCGAACTTCTTCTCCACCAGGGCCGCCAGTTCGGCGGCCAGCGCCTCGGTCTCGGCCTGATCCGGCCCCTCGACCATGACGCGCACCAGCTTCTCCGTCCCGGAGGCGCGGACGTTGAGGCGGCCCCGGCCCGCCAGGTGGGACTCCGCCCGCGCGATGGCCTCCTGGGTGTCCGGGTCGGACTGCCAGGCCGTTCGGTCACGCACCGGGACGCCCAGCAGCACCTGCGGGTATTCTGTCATCTGGTCGGCCAGCTCCGAGAGCGGCCTGCCCGTCTCCTGCATCACCTTCAGGACCTGCAGGGCAGTTAAGAGTCCATCGCCGGTGGTGGTCAGGTGGCCGAAGATGAGGTGGCCCGACTTCTCCCCGCCGACCACGTAGCCGCCCCGGCGCATTGCCTCGGAGACGTAGCGGTCGCCGACGGCGGTGCGCAGCAGGGTCAGGCGCGACTCGCGCAGGGCGACCTCCAGGCCCATGTTGCTCATGATGGTGCCGACGACGGTGTTGCCGGCGAGTCGGCCCTGCGACGCCAGGTGCCGCCCGACCAGCAGCATCACGCGGTCGCCGTCTACCAGTCGTCCCTTCTCATCCGCCAGGATCACCCGGTCGGCGTCGCCGTCGAAGGCCAGGCCGATCTGCGCGCCCTCAGCCACAACGCGCCGCATCATCTCCCCCGGGTGCAGCGATCCGCAGCCGGCGTTGATATTGACGCCGTCGGGGGCGCAGTGGAGCGCCGTCACCTGCGCCCCCAGATCGGAGACGACGCGCGGGCCGACTTCATAGTTGGCGCCGTTGGCGGCGTCGAGTACCACCTTGACCCCGTCCAGCCGCCGCCCCTCCATGGCCCGCTCCAATTGCCGCGCGTAGAGGTCGCGCAGGCCCGGGTCGCGCCTCATGCGCCCGACCCGGCCGCCGGACGGCCGGGGGAGATCGTCGGCCTGGGGGACAAGGGCCTCGATCTCGGCCTCCAGGGCGTCGTCCAGTTTATAGCCGTCGGGGCCGAAGAACTTGATGCCGTTGTCGGCGAACGGGTTGTGGGAGGCGGAGATGACGATGCCGGCGTCGAACTCGTAGCCGGTCTCCTGGGAGCGGGTGATGCCGGCGACGGCGGGGGTGGGCAGGACGCCGGGGCTGACGACCTGGGCACCCAGGGAGCACAGGCCGGCCGCCAGGGCGGCTTCCAAGAGGGGGCCGGAGACGCGGGTGTCGCGCCCGATCACGAAGGTGGGCGCGTGGCTGCGGCCCAGCACGCGGGCGGCGGCGGTGCCGAGGGCGAGCGCGAGGGCGGGCGTCAACTCGGTATTGGCAACGCCGCGCACGCCATCGGTACCAAACAGTTTTTCGGTCATGCGGTCAGGTGATCTCCTTCTGGAAGTGCAGCGCTTCTACCCGTAGGCACCGGAGGGGAGAAAGCCGAGAAGGCGTCGAAGGCGCGGGGCGGCATTCTCGTAACAGTGCGCGGGCATCTGGTAGTTCATGAATGGGAAGAAAAAGTGATTCACCATGCGGCGGCCGTAGCTTACCTGGGTCATGCAGCGCGGGACGTCGCTATGGTTGGGTGCGCCACGGTGCCAGACCTGATTGTTGAACATCATGACGCTGCCCGCCGATCCCAGACAGGAAACAATCTTGTCCTCCCATTCCGTGCCTTCCATGACGGGCGGCGGGCTGCTCCCGAACAGATGCGAGCCGGGAATAACCTGAGTCGGCCCGTGCGCGACGGTCGGCACATCAGTCAGGTAGTAGTTGCAGGTGAAGAGCAGGACGGGGAGGCGCACGTTGGTCGGCGGCTCTCCGTGCGTCACGCAGTAATGCGGCGCATCGTCCTGATGCCAAGTCGTGATTCCCTTCCCGAGCGGAGTTCGAAACGAATTGTTATGCACGACATGACAGCTCTTCTCGACCAGCGCCTCGGCGAAAGTTACAATCGGCTCCATGGCGAACAAGTGCAGATTGGCGTCGCTGGTCTCGAACATTCGACAGTGCAGTTCGATCACGCCACCGCCGTTGTCCTGGTGATCCGCCAGAGCGCGTTCCAGGTCGTCTTTGAGCCGGCAGACCATTGCGGGCGTCAGGACGTTCTCCAAAAACAGATAGCCGTCCCGATGGAACTGCTCCACCCAGCCGGCGATCTCCGCCTCGCCGACTGTTCTCCCTGCCAAATACCCGGAGTCCATCACGACCTCATTTCTCTCGCCCGCCTGGGTCAGCGGGCCGGACAGGATGACACTAATGCCCCAGTACGCCCGGCGGTGTGCCACTGGCCGGCGGCGAGGTGGCTGGAGCGGGCGCGGGCGCGTTCTGGGCGACGATATGCACCGTGACGACGACGGCGCTCGCGCCGGAGAAGACGACGCCGGGCGGGGCCACGCAGTTGACCGTGCGGGTAACGTCACTCGTCGCGCCGGACACGTCAATGGGCGCAGTGCTGACTGTGCTGATCTCGGCGAGCCGTCCAGGGCGTCCGGCGACGACCAGGGTAAGTGGGTGAATCCAGATGGAGTCCACCCGGCTCGACGGCGGCAGGGCGCCGGTGACGTTGGCGCTGACCAGCACGTTTTTCAGGGCCGGGGCGCGCACCATACGGATGGTGACGTGGGCGCGCGGCGGCGACAGGGTCACGTTCGGCACCGCGCGGCCCTGCACATCCAGGGCGACGATGTCGAAGTCGTCGTCCACCGTGCCGACGGCGCTGGCGTCGACTCTGGCGACCAGGCGCGCGACGGATGCCACGTCATCGGGGCTGCCGGCAACCGTGACCAGGCGCGGGGTCACGCGGGGCGGCAGGAAGCGGTAGCCGGGGAGGGGGGGGCCGGTGTCGCCGGCGGTGACAGCCATGCGGCGGGTCTGTCGGGGCGCCAGATCGAGCGTTACGGAGTTCGGGTTCGCCGCGGCCTGGAGGTCGTCTGGGGCCTTGACCTGCACGGGCAGGGTCAGGCTCTTACCGGGGCGGGCGCGGCTGAGGTCCACTGAGGCGGTGACGTCGGCGAGGGCGACGCGGTCCAGCTCGTCGGCGGGGCCGTTCAGCGTCAGAGTCACCTGGGTCGGGGCGCCGGGGCCCAGCAGCGCGTCGGACGGCACGTTGCGGACGGCCAGCGGCACGGTCAGCAGCCGCGCCGGGTTCTGCTGGTTGATCACGTAATAGTGCAGCAGGACGGCGAAGGCCAGGGCGAGCATCTTGTATTGCCAGTTTTCGCGCAGCAACGCGGGCATAGGTGTTTTGGCCCCCTCCGCCCCCGATTCGGCGGGAATTGGAGAAGAACAGGGTCAGGCGACATCCCCGGCGGGGCCTTCAGCGATGCCCTCGGCGCGCAGGGGGTGCCCGGCGGGCGGGTCCGGGCGCGGCGGCGGGGCATTGGGCGCGCGGGGCGCGCGCCGCAGAAGGGGGCGGCGGGTCGGGCGCTCCCGCCCCGTGAAGGTCTGGATCAGGCGGTCGCGCAGGCGCTCGTCTCGCACACCGCGCTCCATCTTGCCATCGAAGGCCAGCGAGATGATGCCCGTCTCCTCCGAGACAACCAGAATCAGCGCGTCGCTCCGCTCGGACATCCCCAGCGCGGCCTTGTGGCGCGTGTGGACGGGGAGGCCGATGGGGTTATCGGTCAGCGGCAGCGTACAGCCGGCGGCGACGACCCGGCCCAGCCGGACGATGGCCGCGCCGTCGTGCAGGGGCGAGCCGGGGTAAAAGATCGTCTCCAGCAGCTCGGCGCTGACGACGGCGTTGACCAGCGTGCCGGTCTCGATCACATCGGTGAGGCCCGTCTCGCGCTCCAGCACGATCAGCGCGCCGATCTTGCGGTCGGACAGCGTCCCGGCGGCGCGGACGATCTCGTTCGCCAGGGTGGTCAGGTCCTCCCGGCCCAGGGCGGTGAAGCCCCGGCCCCAGAAGCCGAGCCGCCCGACCTCCTCCATGGCGTGGCGCAGCTCGGGGTAGAACAGCACCACGATGGCGACCGGGCCGAGCTGGAACATCTGCCGCAGAATCCAGTTCAGCGCGTGCAGCTGCGCCCAGGAAGACAGGATCAGGATCAGGACGAAGACGAACAGGCCGGAGATGATCTGCCAGGCGCGGGTACCCTTGGCGAGCATCATCAGGCGGTAGATCAGGTAGGCGACGATCAGGATGTCCGCGCCGGTGCGCAGACCGCCCCACCAATCCACCGCCGCCCACGCGCGCAGCCCGCCTGTGATCTCATGTGCCATCACCGTCTGATTATACCTGGTTTTCCGCGCGCACGCCAAACGGAAACGCGGGGGAGAAGTCTCCCCCGCGTTGGATGTGCCGGACGCCGAATTTGTTCCGCCCTACGGGAAGGCAGGCGGGCCGGCCGGCGGGGCCGGGACGCCGGCGCCGGCGGTGGAGGTGTAGGTCAGGTAGGCGGCCTGGCGGGCGAAGATCCAGTAGCCCAGGTACGGCTGGAGCGCACTGGTCTCCGTGCTATACCTCGTCGCGCCCGCCGGGTACGTGTAGAGGATGGAGCCGACCAGCGCGCTGTGGGGCAGCGGCTGGGACCCCGTGCCGGCGGCGTCGGAGGCGACCGTGATGTCCACCAGCGGCTCGGACGTGGTGAAGGGGTCGCCGATCTGGTTCCAGCCGGACTGCAGGGCGATGGTCAGGGGCGAGGCCACCGCGCTGCCCTGCTGTAGGTTCAGGGAGAGGCCGCCCGCCGGGACGTTGAGCCAGTAGCCGAAGCCGGGCCGCAGCGTGTCCGCCGGGGCCTTGGGATAGTACACGTAGGCGCCGTTGTAATACTCGATCAGTCGGGGGGCGCCGGAGGGGAGCGGCGTGGACAGGCCGAACAGGCCGGCGTAGTCAAGGCCGGTGCCGGAGAAGTCGAACGGCGCCGAGATCATCTGCAGGCCGGGCTGGAATTCGTGCGAGGTGGCTGTGCTCGTGCCGCCGCCCGTGCCGCTGCCCTGGCCGCCGTACACGGCCGCAGCCATGTCGTGCAGCAGGTTCGCCCCGTTGAAGCTGCCAAAGCCGGTGGCGTCGTCGTAGCCGGTGGCGGCGAGGTAGAGCAGATTATTGCCCTGGGTGACGTCGTGGAAGTCGTTGGCGTAGCTGCCGTACCGGCCAAGCCCGATGGCGTAGATGAGCGGGTTGGCGAAGCCGATCGGGGTGGTGGGTGTGCCGGGGTCCACGCCGGCCGTCGGCGACCCGCCGCTGAGGGCGCGCGACTCGTTGACCAGCGCGGTGAAGGCCGCCCAGAGCGGGGACGCCGCCGACGTGCCGCCGATTACCTCGAATCCGTTCGGATAGGTGTCCCCATGCGCGGCGACGTAGATGGCGTAGCCGGTGTTCGGGTCGGCGTTCAGAGCCACGTCCGGGACGTCCCGCATCGGGGTGGCCAACTTGCCTGCCTTATACAGTTGCTCGCTGTAGCCGACCCCCGTGTTCAGATCCTGAGGATTGGTGTATTGGTAACTGGGCTTGCGGAAGAAGATACTGTAGCCGCCGCCGCCGCCCGCCCCCGGCTTGGCGGGGGGGGTCTCAGTGGAGTCTCCCCAGGGGGTCTCGCCCGGGTATGATAACACGGGGGGCGTACCCGTGAAGGACAGGGTCGTGCCGCCGACGCCGGTGACGGTGGGGGGGGCGGCGAGGTCGTTGACGGCCGGGGTCGACGAGCCGCCCGTGTAGGCGCCCTGATCGCCGGACGCGACGAACACGGAGACCCCCTCGGCGGCCAGGCGCTCGTACTGGGCCTCCACGCCGTTGAAAAAGGGCTGGTAGGAGTTGAACCCTTCGGACAGGAACGCCGCCTCCGATCCCCCCAGACTGATGCTGAGGGTCTGCGCGAAACGGTCGTCCGCCGCTTGCGTCAGGGTCTCCAGGATGTTGGGGCCGTCAAGCTGGGGCGAGACGTAGGTGAAGATTCGCTTGATGCGGGGGGCCAGCGCCAGCACCATGTCAATGTCCAGCACGGCCTCCCTCTGGCCGTCAAGGCTGCCGAGACTGCCATCGTACCCGGCGACCGGGATGGTGGTGATGACGCCGGCGTTGGTCCCCAAGTTGTACTTGCTGACGTAGGCGCCGACGTCGCCCAGGTAGTAGCCGTTGCCCGGCTCCAGCAGCGCCACGCTCTGGCCCTCGCCGGCCACGTTGTTGATGGCGGTCAGATTCAGGTTGTAGATGTTGCGGATGTCTTGGGGCGTCAGGCCGCCCGATGAGTCGGAGCCAACGGAGTTGTCGGCTATCAGGGGACGCAGGGCGTCCAGCGCGGCCTGCGGGATCAGGTGCATGTAGCGGTGGGGGACGATCAGGTTGTCCAGGCCGACGACCCCGCCGACGCGGGCGGCGACGGAGGCGGGCAGGCTCGGCGCGGCGTCGTTGGCGTAGGCCACGCGCCCCTCCGGCAGCCAGTACTGGTTGAGGCGAACGCCGAACGCCCTCTCCACGGTCCCGCTCGCGCCGGAGACGGCGACCATGGTGCGCCCGCTGTGCAGGCGGACGGACAGCCCGTGCGCGCGGGCGAAGGCGGCCACCGCGTCATAGTCGGCCTGGGTGGGGCCGAAGCGCTGCGTGAACTCGTCGCTGGACAGGTATTTGCCGTAGAGTGGGTCTTCGGGGTCGTACAGGCGGTGCAGCAGGTCGCTGAGGGCCTCCTGATTGCGCAGCGGCAGGGTCAGGATGACGTCCACCGGCGTGTTCTGGGCCTGGCGCCCCAGAAGCCGGGCCTGCCGCAGCAGGCTGGCAGGCGGCACGGCGCTGGCCACGGCCACCATCGGCTCCGCGGCGCGGGCCGCGGGAGCGCCCAGCGGCGATAGGCCGCCCAGGGTCGTCAGCAGCACAGCCAGCAGGCGGGAAAGCGGGCGGCGACGGGCCGCCAGGGAAAAACGTGAGTCAAACATCGAGCGAAGACTCCTTAGTCTGGAACGGGAGCGAGATCGTTGCAGAGATGCGGCACAGAGGCGACGGGATTGCGACTA
>JAFAZD010000298.1 GCA_019239955.1 Armatimonadota bacterium
GCCCGATATAGCAGCGATCCATTGCCGTTGACGGCGCCAGCGATCACCCGGTCTCCGGCTGCTTTCTCCACCGGCAGGCTCTCGCCCGTCAGCAGGGACTCGTCCATGGCGGATGCGCCCTCCATCACCGTCCCGTCCACCGCGATCTTTTCGCCGGGGCGGACGCGGACGGTGTCGCCGGGCCGCAGGGCCTCCACGGGCACGTCCCGCTCCATGCCGGCCGCCGTGACCCGGCGCGCGGTCCGGGGGGTGAGGGCGGCCAGCGAGCGGAGCGCGTCCGCCGCCCGCCGCCGCGCCCGCGCCTCCAGCCAGCGCCCCATCAGGATCAGGGTGACGATGGTGGCCGCCGTCTCAAAATAGACCTGGGGGTGGGGCGAGGTGATTAGCGCCGCCAGGCTATAAAAATAGGCGGCGGACGCGCCGAGGGCGATCAGCGTGTCCATCGTCGCACCCCCGCCGTGCCGCAGGGCGCTCCACGCGCCGGTGAAGAACTGCCGCCCGAGGCCGAACACGACAGCGGCCGTCAGGGCGGCGAACAGCCAGTTGACCCAGAGCGGGCGCGCCATCCAGGTCATGGACAGCACCAAGACGGGCAGAGTCAGAACCGCCGCGCCAATCAAGTTGATCAGTGTGCCGTCGCGTTCCTGTGTCGCCTGCGGCAGCGGCGTCTTCGGCGGCACAGGCGCGGCTCCGTAGCCCGCCTTTTCCACGGCGGCGACCAGGGCGGCCGGCGCGGCCTGCGCCGGGTCAAAGGTGACGTGGGCGCGGCTGGTCGCCAGGTTGACGGCGGCGTCCTCCACGCCCGCGACCTTCTTCAAGGAGCGCTCAATACGCCCGACGCAGGCGGCGCAGTGCATCCCCTGGATGTCCAGCGTGAGCGTCTGTTCGGCTGCCGCCTGCTCTCGCTCAGGCACGGGGGCTTGCCTCATATCCCTCCTCAGCGACGGCCTCCGCCATCTGCGGCGTCTTGACCTTTGCGGGGTCATACGTGACGGTCGCCTGCTTGTCGTGCAGGCTCACCCATGCGGACTGGACGCCGTCCAGCCCCTCCAGGGCGCTCGTAACGGCCCGCACGCAGGCATCACAGGCCATACCATCAATTCTCAGCGTCGTGGTTTGCATCGTCTCTTATCTTTCCGTCCTGCTGTTTCAACGCTGATTGTGCCTGTCGTGGTTCCTGACAGAGATGGAGCAGGTATAATGAGCCATGCCCGCACGACGGCCGTTGCTTTCGGTCCTCGCCTGCCTGCTCGCCTTTTCTCTGGTGAGCGGGGCCGCCGTGCCGTCTCCCCTGCTCTGGCGGTGCCGCCACGCAACGCGCGTCGTGCCCGCCTCGTTCACGGCCAAGCCCCTGTCCATGCCCTGCCGCATGGGCGGCGGGCCGATGTCCGGGGCGATGCCCTGCTGCCGCATCCCGCATGCCGCCGGCGCGCCGAACCCGTCCCCGCTGCCGGCGTTCGGGCGGCCCGACTGCCGGCCCACGCTCGTTCCGATGGCGTCGCCACCTGTGGCCCGCGTCCAGGACGCTCAGACGCACCTCCGGCAGCATCTAGCATCCGCGCTCACGCCCGGCCTGCCGCGTCCGCCGACCCCGTTCCCCGTCCCGCTTACGCTCCCCTTGCAGCAGCGCCCGCCGCCGCTTGTGGGCGTCTTCCTTTCCGTCGCCATCTCCCTCCCCAGCCTGCGCGCCCCTCCCGCCGCCTGGCCTCCTCCCATCCGTACTCACGTCAATCTTCTTTCCCAATCTTCATCGCACTTACCGTCACTTTAAGGAGTTCCTTCGCTGTGAAGACCAAGTATTGCGGCTTCGCGCGCCGGGTTGCGCCCATGCTGCTGACATCGGCGCTCGCCGGCCCGATCTGGGCGCAGGCCGGCATGAACAGGAGTGGCATGTCGTCCTCCGTTGACCTGAACGACTCGATGAGCCAGGAGGCGTCGGGGACGGCCTGGCTGCCCGCTTCCTCGCCCATGTACGGCAGGATGTTCATGAACAACGGGAATATGCTGATGCTGCATGGGGCCGTCATGCCGCGCTACACGGATGTCGGCAGCAAGCGCGGCGACCGCCGCCTGGATGCCCCCAACTGGTTCATGGGCATGTTCAGCCACCCTTTGGACGCCCAATCCCAACTCGGCCTGCGCGGCATGTTCAGCCTGGACCCCATCACCGAGGGCGGCTATGGCTACCCACTGCTATTCCAGACGGGCGAGACGTGGCACCACCAGCCGCTGCACGACCGCCAGCACCCTCACGACCTGATGGACGAGCTGGCGGTCAGCTACTCGCGCCTGATTGGGAGCGGCCGGTCGGCCTACGCCTACGTCGGCTATCCCGGCGAGCCCGCGCTCGGCCCACCGACCTACATGCACCGCCTGCTGGCCTATGATTTCGCCGACGCCCCTATCGGCCACCACTGGCAGGACGCGACGCACATCACGTTTGGCGCCGCCACTGTAGGGATCAACTTCGGCAGCCGCCTGAAGTTGGAAGCGAGCGACTTCACGGGACGAGAGCCGGACGAGAACCGCTACTCGTTTGACAGGCCGCGATTCGATTCATACAGCGCACGCCTGTCCTACAATCCCGATTCCGACAACGCCCTGCAAGTCTCCCACGGCTTCATCAGGAACCCGGAGGGGGATGGCGCCAATGTCCACCGCACCACGGCCTCCTGGCTCTACAATAGGCCATTGGGCGCGGACGCCAACTTCACCACCGCTCTGGTGTGGGGCCGGAACGACCTGATGGGCGAGGGCAAGACGGACTCCTATCTGGCCGAGGCGGACTACCAGCGCGGGCGGGACACGTTCTTCACGCGCCTTGAGAACATCCAGAAGTCGGGGCACGAGCTCGTGTTGCCCGAAGAGAGCCTGCATGGCCGCAAGTTCACGCTGGGGGCGTACACGGTCGGCTACGTGCGCGACCTGACGCACGGCACGGGCATTGACACCGGCCTGGGCCTCGCCGTCACCGCCGACACCCACCCGTCCGTGCTGAATGCCGACTATGGGGGCGGCACACCGCTCTCGTTCCAAATCTACCTGCGTCTGCGCCCCTCTCAGGTGAGCATGAGTACAGGCGGCGGGAAAATGGCGGGGATGGACATGAGCGGCGGCCAGACGCAGCCGGCATCTCCGCCTTCACCCACCCCGCAGACTCCCGCGCCCGCCGCGCCGCCACAGCCCCAGCCGACGCCAACCGCTCCCGCTCCCTCGGCGGCCCCGGCTCCCACGCCGCCCGCTCCGGTCACGGTGGGGCGCGTCGTGACAGCGATCTCGCCAAACCCGCCCCGCACGGGGCGCAGAAACATCCTGACGCTGACTGTGACGGGGTCGGACGGCAAGCCCCTGGCGGGCGCGGCGGTTAAGGCGGCTGTGGCGATGACCTCCATGGACATGGGCACGAGCCGCCCCGCCTTTCAGGATATGGGCGACGGCCGCTATCAGGGTGACGTGACATTCTCCATGCCCGGCCCCTGGCGCGTGACGCTGACCGTTGCGCCGCCGGGCGGGGGAACGCCCATGCGG
>JAFAZD010000095.1 GCA_019239955.1 Armatimonadota bacterium
GCAGGCCGCCCGCCGGCCCCGCCGCCGGGTGAACCGGGGAACGGCTCACTATTTCACGGAACATCTAATTGAAGGTGAGAGAGCATAATCACACTTCAGCGGTATCTGTTTGGATGGTTACGTCTTTCCCATCATGCTCAACTCGTACGTGTAGGTGTGCAGGCGACACTTGATCGAGGGAAACCAGCGCGTCCTGAAGTTGCTCTGCAAACTTTGGGGGGAAGGGATATGAGGAGCGAAACATTTCGTAACCTCGGAGTGCTCGTCTGATGTCCCCCTGGTCCTTCGGCTTTACCCTAATCTCACCGGATAGATCCGCTAGGCCGGTATAGTCCATAGGGAACGTTGAGGTCGCCCACCGTGCGGACTCCTCGATCTGCTGCTTGTTTATGAATATTACGCCTTGTTCATCAGAGGGTCCGCCGGACATGACGATGTCATTCTTATGGCGTGTTTTCAGGATGATCGTGGCAAACAGCCCGCCCGCCGGCTGGCCATCTTTTAGGCAAACGAGCTTAATGTATGTTGGCAATTTCATGGTTGCAAAGGAAAAATTCTGAGTACCTTCAAAACGTCATTCGTAATCAACTCAGTGTCGCTTCCACCATACACCTCTCCCGCGTACTTAAAATTTGCACCTTCGGTACTTAGCTCAAGCCCCCATTTGGGAGTAGGCGTCGCCCCGAACGGGTTCTGCGAGCCGATTTGCAGTGCTTGTTCGGCTTCACTGGCAGAGGTATACTCCGAGGGATTGACAAACACATCCTTGATATTGCCCTCTTTGGCTACCGTACACATTCTGCCTCAACTCGAAGGTAGACCGGCACCGGCTGGTTCTCGTTCAGACAGTGATCGAGCCAAGCCAGGCCCAGTTGGAACAGACTCAGGTCGCAGCGGTGGTGCCGGTGGACGACGCCCTGCCAGTCTTGCCGGAGGACCTGCGCCCCCAGGCAGACCACCCAGTAGTACGCCAGGCACGTCGCGATCAGCAGGCGGCACAGGCGCTCCGGGTCACTCAGGTGACTGTGGCCCAGATAGAAGCCCCGGCTCTTCTGGTCCGAGAAGAAGGTCTCGACGCCGAAGCGCCTGCGGTACCAGGAGCGGGCTTCGTCGAGGAAGTCCAGGCTCGTCACCAGCAGAAGCGGCTCCGTCTGGCCCCGCTCCCAGACCGCGCCCACTAGCACCGGCCCCAGGCCCTGCGCCCTGAACAGCAGGTCGGGCATCTCCACGCAGTCGCCCGGCTGCAAGCATAGTTGCGAGAGCGAGAACGGCTCCTCGGCCCAGTCGGCCTCGGCCAGTCGCACGCTCTTGGCGGTGCGGCAGACGTAGTGCCAGCCCGCCGCCGCTATGTCTTGGAGCAGCCCCGGGCCGTCGAACTCGCCGTCGCCCAGGAAGATGACCTCACGCCCTGACGGGATCAGCGCCTGGGCCTGGGCCACCAGTTCCTGATGGCGCTCCTGGGCGAAGTGGCCCTTGGGGGCCCTGACCACCAGCCAGCACAGCGGCAACGCGCGCCTGCTGCTGCCCCGCTGGGTGCGGCACTCGTAGAGGGCACTGAGCATCAGGGCCATGCACCCGCGCCCGACGACGCTGCCGTCCATGACCAGCACGAGCGGGCCGGGCGGCAGGCTCGCCACCAGTGCCCGCGCGTAAGGCAGGAAGAAGGCGTCGGGCGTGACCTTCGGGTTCCGCAGGAAGCGAGCGAACCGCTTGGCGCGGCTCTCGCGCTTGCCCCCCTTGGGACTGCTGCCGCCCGGCACCTTGCCGGCGACGGCCGGCAGGTGCGTCTTCCGGCTGCCGATGATGCCGCTGACGAGGGCGGCCAGCGTGTTGAGGTGGCGGGCCTGGTTGCCGGCCGGCGCGGCCGGCAGCAGTTGCTTTAGGGCCGATTGTATGGCACAATAGCGCCTGAGGTTGTCGCTCATTCGGGTACTCCGGGACTGTGGTAAGAACCAGAATACCCCAGGCGGCAACCTCAGCCAGCCTCATCCGAAAAGTGTACGGTAGTCAATTGCCCTCTATGTCAACATTTGGAACTGTGCCATTTTTCTCCGCATACTCCTTTTCCCAGTCACCGACATAGCGGAATACCGAATTTAATGGACCTGCTCCGGCGTGGGCGGCCGCTTCTTCGGCGAGTTCGGCGGCCTTGGCCTCCTCGCCGCCGGGGGCGACCATCATCGCCACGTTCCCCGCCAGCGCAAACCCCGCCCCCGCCACATCCCAGCCGCTGGCGCGCCCCGCGTCGTACTCGCCCCAGCGGGACCCGAAGGCGGCGACCGAGCCGTTGAGCAGCCAGGTGTCCACCCAGCCGCCCAGCCCGTCCCCGCCGCCGTCGGGGCACAGCCCCAGCGGGTCCAGGAAATTGACCGGGTTGTTCGTGCAGTAGGCGTACAGGTCCGTCCCGCGTAGCCCAGCGGGTCGCGCGTCAGGAACCTTCTGGCCGCCGGGTCGTAGAACCGGTGCCCTAGCAGCGCCAGCCCCGTCTCGTCGTCGGTGCAGTAGCCCCCCTGCCCCCCGTAGCCGCCGAACGGGTCCGGCGCCTGCAGCGGGGGCAGACCGTCGGTGGACTGGCGGCAGCCGTGGGCGGCAAATAGGCTGTGGACCAAGACGTTGTCCACCCCGTCCAGGCGCTCAACGGGGAATCCCTGTTGCCTGCATCTGTGGTACTATAAATTAGGGCGCGGATTAACGCCGCCTGTCAGGGGGCGCATGAACTTTTCGCCGTCGTCCCGCGTCTTTCCTTTGTCGCAACGTTTTTGCCCTCCCGAGGAAGCCATGCCGATGAACAGTCATCCTCTTGTTGCCGCCGCGTCCGCGCTGGCCGCGCTCGTCACCGGGTTTGCCGCGCTGTCCGCGCCGCCGCGCCTCACTGCCGCCGCCGACACCCAGACGCCGGCCGACCCCGCGCGCGTGGCGCAGCTCAAGGCGCTCTACGCCGAGAAGTGCTCCGCCTGCCACAACCTGCCCAACCCACAGGCACAGGGCCTCACCCGCGCCGGGTGGCGGCGCACCGTGGACCGGATGCTGAACCAGCACCACGCCTCCGACTCGATCTCGCCGGCCGAGGCCGACCAGATCGTGGCGTACCTGGCGACGTTCGCGCCCAAGACCGGCCCGCGCCGACCGTCCGACCCGTGGGCGACGGACGCCGATGACGTCTGGACCGTCGCCCCCTCGACCACCCGCGTCTTCAACTTCGAGGTGGGTCCGACCCTGACCGGCCTGTCCCTGCTGGCCGCCGGCGCCCCCGGCCCCGCCCCGTACTGGCGTGTCATCCCGGACCCGTCCCACCCCGACGGCAATGTGGTCAAGGTCCGCGCCGTCAAGCCCACGCCCAGCCGCTTCGCCCTGCTCATGGACAAGGCCGACCAGATCGTGGCGTACCTGGCGACGTTCGCGCCCAAGGCCGGCCCGCGCCGACCGTCCGACCCGTGGGCGACGGACGCGGACGACGTCTGGACCGTCGCGCCCTCGGCCACCCGCGTCTTCAACTTCGAGGCGGGTCCGACCCTGACCGGCCTCTCCCTGCTGGCCGCCGGGGCCCCCGGCCCCGCCCCGTACTGGCGTGTCATCCCGGACCCGTCCCACCCCGACGGC
>JAFAZD010000179.1 GCA_019239955.1 Armatimonadota bacterium
CAGGGGAACTCCCTCTCGCCTTCGGGCATCTTGAAAACCGACTGGTTCCAGTACAAATCCACGTCGGGGCCGAGCAGCTGCGTACTGATGGCGGCGAACTCGGGGCGAGTGACGAAGGCGCGGATCTCGGGGTCATTCTCGGCCAGAAAGGCGGTGAAGGTGATCTCGTTCGCGCGCGAAATGCCTTCCGTGCCGCCCTTGGCGGCGAGTTCTTCCTGGTGGCGCTTCTGGAATGCCTCGATTCGCGCGGCCAATCGGTCCATCTCGTCGCGCGTGAAGACGTTCTCCAGGACGAAGTAGCCGTTCTCTTGAAACTGGCGCTTCTGGTCGTCGGTGATGGTGGGGATCATGGCGTTCTCCTTCTCGCCCCGGGCCCCACTTCCGGGGGAGCAAGGGGGATTGTTTTCTTGCGGGTTCCCCAGAATTGGGGGCCGGGGGTCATCCTCAGATCAGGCCCCGTTCAGTGCTGCACCCGGCGCAGGAATTCGGCCTTTTCGGCGGGCGTGGGGAGGTGTTCCGCGAGGAGGCGGTGGAACTCGACGGGGTCGGCGGCGGCCCGTGCGGCCCGCCTCGCCAGCACCCGGGCCAGCGGGCCGATGTAGTGCGCCAGCGCCTTTTCCCCGGCGGCGACGATCTCCGTGCTCACGGCGGAGGGCCGGGAGATAGCTTCGGGTGCCTCGGCGGCGGGAATCAGCGGCGCGCACCGGGCCAGAAACGCCTGCCGCTCGCGTTCCGAAAGGATGTGCTCCGACAGCCGCCGGCACAGGTCATGGTAGTCGTGCGCCGCGGCCGCGGCCTCCTGGACCAGCGTGTGGCCGAACGGGCCGACGAACAGGCGCAGCTCGGCCTCGATGCGGGACAGGCGATCGGCGTCCCAGTGGGGCGTCGCGTGCAGGGCTATCGGAATCGTCAAGGCCTCCCCCGCCTTGCTGTCGAGCGAGGCGATCCACGCCGCCACCGTCTCGGCCATGCGCTGCAGGTGGCGCTCCATCGGCGGCGTCAGGGCGTCCAGCCAGTGGGGCGTGCCGATGAAGTAGCGCATGTGCTTGGAGAGCGCGACGTCCTCCACGCGGAACGGCAGGATGGACTTGGCCTCGCTGACGGCGTTCTGCACCTCCCGCTTGACCTGCTCCGACTGGTTGGAGGCGGCGGAGAGAATCAGCACGAAGACGCGGCAGGCCGAGATCGCGTCAATGATGGCCTCGCTCCAGTCCTGCCCCGGGGTGACGTCGCGCGGCGCGATCCAGCACCGGATGCCGCGCGCCTCCAGAGTCGCGCAGGCGGCGTCGGCGATCGGCTTGTCCTGGGAGGAGTAGCTGACAAAGACGTCGTGGTGACTCATTTCAGGAGTCCTCCAGCATCGCCATGGCTTTCTTGAGGCTGCGCTGCATCCGGTTGAAGGAGGCGGCCAGGCCCGCGATCTCGTCGCGCCCCCGGACCGGCAGGTCCTCGGCCTCCATGTTCCCCTGGCTGATCTCGTCGGCGACCCGCGAGAGGCGGGTGACGGGGCGGATGACGAGGAGGGTGAGCATGACGTTCAGCACGAGCAGCGTGACGGCGAAGACGGCGATCAGCGACCCGATCAGCGTCAGGAAGGCGCGCCGGGCCATCGCTTCCGGCAGGGTCATCGGGACGGAGACGATCTGCGCCCCGACCACGTCATTCATGTGCCAGTTGAACCCGTTGTCCGGCCCGTACTCCTTGATCATCGTCGCCGGGGCGCGGTCGGGCGTGCTGTGGCAGGTCAGGCAGGAGGCGTCGGTGATGCGGATCGGGTGGCTCAGGTACAGCGACGGCCCCGTGGCGCTGTCCCGGATGCCGATGATCTCGGCCTGGCCGGCGTGGTTGCGGAACTGGTTGACGATGTCGGCCTCCCAGTCGGTGGCCCGGTCGCGCGGGTTGGTCGGATCCAGCGTCGCCTCCTTGTAGGTGTACTCAGGGTACTTCTGGCGCAGGGCATTGAACCCCTCGGTCGCCGCGTAGGCCGGCACGGTCTGCGGCAGGAACTGGAGCCGGTTCTGCGCGTCCAGCAGCGGCTTGATCTGCTTGCTGGTGTAGCCGCGCATCGCCAGGGCGGTCTCCATCATGATGCGGGCGTTGTCCACGACCTGCTGCTGTGCGTTGCGCTTGAGCAGCGAGTCCGTCACCAGGCACACCGCGATCAGGCCGAACGCGAAGACGGTGATCAACATGAGATTGAACTTGGCGAGGATTTGCATGGGTGACGCCGGATCCTGGCGACCTCAGAGATGAATGCGGACGATCTTGCCGTCCCCGTCGTAGAAAAACCGGTTGTCTATGAGCCACCGTCCGCCGCGCTTGAGCAAGACGAAGATGTGTTTGGCGTGACGCCCCGTCCGCCGCTCGGTCTTGACGACGACGCGCACCAGGGACTCGTAGGTCACGTCCACAATGGCCGTGGCGTCCGGGTCGTACTCCGGCGGTGAGCCGATGCTTCGATCAATGCCCTGGCCGTATATCCGCCTTTTGGGCGTACAGTACTTTTCAAAGATGGGCGCCATCTCCGCGCCGGCCCGCTCCCGGTGGCGCCTTGAGACCTCCACGGGCGCGGTTGAGGGGCCGGGCATGGTTCGGTAGGCGTCCCACTCCCACAGGTGCATCTCGGTCCAGAAGCCGCGCAGCACCTCTTCCGGCGTCTCGGGTTCGTCTGCCATCTCATGGCTCGTCCTTGCCGATATGGTAGCCCAGGGAGAGGATCAGCCGCAGGGTCTCCAGGGCGGTATTACGGTCGTACTCTTTCTCCGAGTCGGGGAGCTGCTCGTAGGGGATGAGGCTGGGGTGCTCCTTGCACACATCGTCGCGGCGCGGCCCGTAGCGCCAGCCCTCGGCCATGCGCTGCCTGGCCCACACCTCATGGGTGTTCCTGGCCAGCTCCTCGGTCAAGGCACACACCTCCTCGGTGAGTACGACGCCGGAGGTGTCGCGCGGCGAGGGCGCGTAGCACGCCGGCGATCCGCCCGTCTTGTTTTTTCTGGTGACTGCGGCCATACTTTCGCTGTGGAAAACCCTTCGAGCGTCCTTTCGCCGTCGTCGCCCGAATTCCTTCTTTCGCAGCCGGAGGCGGAGGCGTCGGTCCGGCGGATGCTGGATCAGGGCCAGACGTTTTTAGCGCATGATTTAGCCCAGAGCGCCCTGCGCCGGTTCCCGGACAGCGTCCGGCTCCGGCAGGCGGCGGCCCTGGCGCTGCTGCGCGCGGGCGCGCTCGCCGAGGCCCAGGGGGTGCTGGAGTCGCTGGGCGCGCCGCCGGATGAGGAGACGCTGGGCCTGCTCGCCCGCGTCTACAAGGGCCTCTGGAAACGCTCCGGCACGCCCGAAGACGCCCGGCACGCCCGCGACGCCTACCTGCGGGGCTTCCGCGCGTCGCACGGCCTCTGGACCGGCATCAACGCCGCGACAATGTCCTGGATCGTCGGCGACCGGGCCCTGGCGGCACAACTGGCCGGCCAGGTGCTGGACATCTGCGCCCAGACATCATCGCGGGGCGCGGACGCGGACGGGTACTGGCGGCTCGCCACGGAGGGCGAGGCGCTGCTGCTGCTGGGCCGAGAGGAGGACGCCGCCGCGTCCTACGCCGCGGCGGCGGCGCGGGCCGGGCGGCGTTATGCCTCCGTGGCCGCGTCCCGCCAGCAGCTCCAGCTGCTGGCGGCTCATGGGTTCCCCGTCCCCGACACGCTCTTCCAAGCGCTGCGGCCCCCGGCCGTCGTGGTGTTCGTCGGCCACATGCTGGACCGGCCCGACCGCCTCGCGCCGCGTTTCCCGGAGTCGCGGGAAGCCGCCGTGCGGGGCGAGATCGTCCGCCATCTGGACGCGCTGGACGCGCGCATCGGCTACAGCGCCGCCGCCTGCGGGTCGGACCTGCTGTTCATCGAGGCCATGCGGGAGCGCGGCGCGGAGGTCAACATCGTGCTGCCCTACGCCGGTGACGATTTTGAGCGCGCCAGCGTCGCCTTCGCCGGCCCGCGCTGGTCGGCGCGCTTCCGCGAAGCCCTGAGGCGCGCCGACTCCGTCAAGTACGTCACCGAGGAGTCCGTGCCGGGAGACGACATCGTCTTCGGGCTGATGGGCCGGATGCTGCTGGGCTACGCCAGCCTGGCGGCGGAGCCTCTGGAGGCCGCCCCCACACTTTTGGCGGTCTGGGACGGACGGCCCGCGCCGGCGGCCTCCGGGCCGTGCGGCGTGGTCGCCGGGACGGCGGACGCGATCGCCGGCTGGCCCGACGCGGCGCGCCGGGTCATCATCCCGCTCGGCGACGCCCCTCCGGCGTCCCTGGAGTCGGGGGCGGAGGGGGCCGCCGAGGGCCGCCCGGCGTCCCCGCCCGACGACGCCCCCATCCGGCGGCAGATCAAGACCCTGCTCTTCGCCGACGTGATCGGCTACAGCAGGCTGCAGGAGGACCGGATGCCGGCGTTCATGTTCAGCTTCCTGCAGCGCGTCGCCGGCCATCTGCCCCAGACGCCGCGCTTCGTCAACACCTGGGGCGACGCCATCTTTGCGCTCATGGACGGCGCGACCCCCCTGGCCGAGTACGCGCTGGCGCTTCAGGAGGTCGTCTGCAACACCGACTGGACGGAGTTCGGCCTGCCCGGCGGGATGAGCGTACGGATCGGCGTCCACGCCGGGCCGGTCTTTGAGGGGATAGACCCGATCACCGGCACGGTCAATTATTACGGCTCGCACGTCAACCGCGCGGCGCGCATCGAGCCGGTCACGGTGCCGGGCAACGTCTACGCCAGCGAGCAGTTCGCGGCGCTGCTGACTGCGGAGCAGCGGACGGCCGAGCAGGAGGCGCGGCGCGGGGGGCGAGATTGGCGTCCGACCTTCGCCTGCGAATACATCGGCACGCTCGCCCTCGCCAAAGACTACGGCTACCAGCCGACCTATCACTTGCGGCGCGTCGCCCCGGCTGCGCCCGGCGGCTGACCGGGCCGTCATCGCCGCCATCGGTGGCGGGATCGTAGGAGATCAGGTGCCGAAAGCGACCCGCGGGCGTCCCCATGCGCCCTACCCCGTCTTGCCGGCATCCGGGGACGCCTCCAGGTACCGGCCGTAGCGGGTGCGGATCAGATCGGCCTCCTCGGTGATGTTGCGCATCGCCAGGCGCGTCTCCTCCACCAGCAGCGAGCAGCCGAAGACGAGGCCGCCGACGCCGACAATGCCGGTGACGACGGCCAGCCCCAGGGACACGCGAAAGATGATGTGATGCTCGGACGTGGCGAGGCTGGCCCCGATCAGCGAGATCAGGGAGGCGGCGGCGAAGCTGCCCAGCGCGAGATAAAAGGCGCGCAGGGCATGCAGCAGATGGAGTGCGCGCGCTTCCAGGCGATACAGTTGGCGGACGCGCATCGGAGTCAGCGGGTCGGCCTCAGATGTCTCGGCCTCCAATTGAGTGCTGAGGGCGCGGGCGCGGTCAATGGCACGGGCGAAGCGGTTGGAGGTGCCGAGCGCGAGCACAGAGGAGGCGTTGGTGAGCACGGCAGGGCCGGCGATCAGGGTCATGACGGTGAAGGGATTGGCGGCGAGTGGGTTCATGGGCAGAAAGGTTCCCCGGGTCGCCCCATAGCCCCCAACTCTGGGGGAGTAGGGGCGACCCGCCGGGTCGCCCGTACAGAGCCATGTGTCATCGTTCCCCCAGCGTCTCCCAGACCTCGACCTTGCTCTGGACACGGTGGATCACGGTGTCTGTGAACTCGCTGGTGGTCGCGCCGCCGCCCAGGTCCAGCGTGCGGATGCCGTCGTGGATGGCCTCGAAGGCGGCCTCGTAGATGGCGCGGGAGGCCCGATTCGCGGCGGGCGTGTGCAGGAAGGTCAACAGCGACGCGCCGGCCAGAATCATGGCGAGCGGGTTGGCGAGGTTCTTGCCCTGCAGGGACGGGGCCGTGCCGTGGGGGGCCTCGGTCATCACGACCTGCGGCTCGAACTCCTCGTTGAAGGAGAGCAGGATGCTCTCCGAGCCGGCGATGGAGCCGTAGAAGGCGAGCACCAAATCGCTCAGGCAGTCGCCGTCGCGGTTGAGGGCGGGGATGACCAGCGGCTCGGCGGCGCGGGCCAGGATCAGGGCGTAGGTGGCGTCAATCAGCTGCGGCTCGTAGCGCACGTCGGTGTAGCGCTTGGCGGCGGCGTCCATCTCCTCCTTGAGCAAGCCTTCGTAGATGGGCGAGACGGTGTACTTGGGGCCGCCGAAGACCTTCGCGCCCATCTTGCGCGCCTGCCGGAAGGCGAACTCGGAGACCATGCGGCAGGTGCGGCGGCTGATGTGCTCCGTGCGGTAGGCGACCTCGTCGTTGCCCTCGCCCTCGCGCCACTCTTTGGCGGTGTAGGCGTCGTCCACGGCCATGCGGACCACGGCGATGGGGGCGGAGACGCCGCCGACGGGCAGGACGCCCGGCAGCCGCCGCCCGGTGCGGACGATGACGGTGCCGTTGATCTCCTGGCGCAGAATGGCGTTGGGCGAGCCGACGTCGCCCTTGGTCTCGGGGGTGATGGTGGCGGCCTTCAGCCCCAGGCCGGTCTCGCGCATGGCGGCGGCGGCCTCGTGGACGACCTGGTTGTTGGTCTTGCGCCGGTTCTCCAGCGACAGGTCGAAGTGGGCGAAGTCCACGTCCACTTTGGTGACGGACGGGTGCAGGACGCGCAGCCCTTCCAGGAGCAGCTCCTGCCCAGTCTGGTCGCCGTCCATAACGGCAATCGTGTGTTTAGCCATGGGATCTCCTCCTCCGGCCTCCGGCCTAGCGGTCAGCGGGAGGTTGCTTGGAATATTTTTCCCGGATTAGAACCGCTCAAACCAGGACAGGCGGCCATCCATCTGTCAATCTTTGGGAGTACAGCCATGACATCGTTACGAACATTGCTGGGGATCACGCTGCTGGCCTCGGTCGCTCTTGCGCCCTGTGGGGCGCAGCGCGGCCCTGCGCCCGACGTGCGGGCCATCCGGCGGCTGCTGGACGCCTACCAGGACGCCTGGAACCGGCACGACGCCCACGCCTTCTCCCTGGTCTTCACGCCTGACGCCGAATTCACCAACGTGCGCGGCGTCCCGTACCCCGGCGGGCGGGCCGGCATCGAGAAGGCCCACGCGCCGCTGTTCGCCACCATGTTCCGCGACAGCCACAACACGACCACCGCCGTCCACGTCAAGTTTCTGCGCCCCGACGTGGCCGCTGTCGAGGTTCGCTGGCGGATGACCGGGGCGCGCGACCGTCAGGGCCGTCCCCGCCCGCCGGTGATTGGCCTCCGGGACATGGTGCTGACCAAAGACAAATCCGGGCACTGGCTCATCGCCGTGTTCCACAACGTCGAGCTGCCGCCCACCAATCAGTAAAGCTCAAATCGCCGCCGATAGTCGTCCCAAATCTGCGCCTGATACCGTCGGGCGTATTCCTCCGCATAAGGTTCACCTCGACTGGCACGCCGTTGCGACCTCGTCGTGATGCGGTCGTGGTGATGCCCCAGTTCGTGCAGCAGAATCTCAAGCAACTGGAACGCGCGGGCGGTGGATTCGTTGAACCGGCAGATATAGATGTTGTTGTTCGTCGGCAGACAGGGTACACCAAGGCGTTCCAGGATAGCCTGATCGCGCTCATAGTAGAATGGCTCGCACTCAATCCACAAGTCTTCTGCCCAGGCGCAGACATGGACTACTCCCGGCACGTGGTACCCGTAAAGCGAGAAGTCCCCCGGAGCAAGAACAACAGCATTCAGCCCGCGCGAGAGTTCCGGCCAGTCCGGGAGAATGCTGATGAAGTCGTAGATGTCCTTCTTCTTAAGGATGTGCCGGTAGCCCTTGCCGGGCCGCTTGCGGTCAATGATGGGCATGACTTGGGGCGAGTCGTAGTAGTTGGGGCTGACCTCCCAGTTGTTCTTCTTCTGCACCTTGCCGCCGGTGACTTCCGGGGCGGACTTACGATGACCTGTTCTCATGACGGTTTTCCTGCCGCGTGGGCGGCGGGGGCCAGACTCCTTCTTCGGGGGCGCCGCTGGGCGTCGGGGGCGACTCCCGTTCCAGTGGCCGATTCGCGGCGCGGAGCAGGACCGATCCGGCGATGCAGAGCGCGCCGCCGGCCAGCCACAGCGCCACCATCAGACGCCAGGGCTGCTGCGCCTGGGGGAGATGCCGCGACCCGGAGGCAACATGGAGGGCCGCCGCGTAAGTGCCCACCGAGCAGGCGAACAGGAAGAACGCCCATCCTTCCCGACTCCAAACATCATGGCGCAGTTGATGGATGCTGAGGCAAAGGCCGACGATGCCGACCGCCGCCAGGGCCACCACAGTGAGGTCTGAGTCCACGGGGATTTCCTCCCAATACCGTTCCGGCAGCCACTGCTGACCTCATTGTACCCGCAGGGCGAGGCAGGCGAGGGCGGTCAGCTCTCCCACCATGCCGAGGGCATGAGCGAGGGGGAGGGAGAGGCCGCCGAGGCGGCGATTGACCGCGGCGGCGGCGGGGCCGACGACGAGGCCGACGGCAAGCATGATAAGCAGGCCGCGCGTGGGGAGGACGGCGGCGCTGGCGATGACGAGGACGGTGGCGATGAGGAATTCGTTGGGGCCAGCGTCGGCGAGGCCATGATTGGCTTCGGGGTCGCCGCTGGAGGCGGAGGCAAGGGGGTAGGCGGCGAGGGTGAAGGCGCTGGCCCAGCGGCCCAGCGCGCCCGCGAGGATGAGGCCGCCCCAGGCGAGCGCAGGAGGCAGCGCCCCGAGGAAGGCGAGCTGCAAGGCGATGAACACGGCCAGGGCGACCATCCCGGCCGTGCCGCGCCGGGGATCGCGCATGACGGCGAAGGCGCGGGAGCGGTCGCCGCCCGCGCCGTGGGCCGCCAGGCCGTCGGCGGCGCGGGCGAGGCCGCCGAGGGGCCGCCCGGCCGTGAGGGCCGCGCCAGCGGCGAGGACGAGGGCGGCATGGACCAGAGGCTCCCCCGGCCAGAGGCGGGCGGCGAGGTTCCAGACGCAGGCCGCCAGCAGGCCGAGCAACGCGCCGACCAGCGGCAGGAGGGCGACGGCGCGGCGGGCCTCGACGCGCGTCGGCGGGTCCAGCGTCGGCGGCGGCAGGCCGGAGAGGAGGCGAGCGGCGAAGGCGAAGGCGTTTCCCATGCCGTTATGTTACCAGACGTGGCCTCCTATGGCACGAACACCGTCAGGGCCTTCGGGACGACCTCCATGGTCAGGGGCGTCAGGCCGGTGATGTCGCCGTCGAGCTGGGCCTGGACGGGCGGGTCGGACATGATCTCGATGCGGCGGGCGCGGTAGTAGCGGACGCGGGGGTCGCGCAGGTGGCGGCGGGCGAGTACGGCGAGCACCTGAGTGACAAAGCCGACCTTGTCGGTCGGGGCGCGCTCGAACACGCAGATGTCCAGCCAGCCGTCGTCGGGCGCGGCGAAGGGGGCGGGCCTGATCTGCCGAAAGGCGTAGGAGGAGACGTTGGCGACCAGGACCAGAAAGGCGTCGGCGCTGATCGTCTGGCCGTCCAGGGTGAGATGGAAGCGTGTGCTGCGGTACCGGGCGAGCGCGCCGAGGGTGGCGAAGGCGTAGGCGGCGGGGCCGATCAGTTCCTTGACGGGCAGGGCGACCTCGCGGACCACGGCGGCGTCGAAGCCGAAGCCGGCCACCAGGGAAAAGTATTGGCCGCCGGCGCGCCCCAGGTCGAGCACCCGGGTGCGGCCCCGCTCGAACACGGCGGCCTGGGCGGCCATGTCGCCGCGCGGGACGCCCAGTTCGCGGGCGAGGACGTTGCGCGTGCCCAGGGGGATGAGACCGACGGGAAGGACGTGCCGGCCCCCCCCGCCCCCAATCCGGGGGGAGCCGGAAGAAGGGGGCAGCACGCCATTGAGGACCTCGTTGAGCGTGCCGTCGCCGCCGGCGACCAGGACGGCGTCGAAGAGGCCGGGGCACTCCGCGGCGCGGCGGGCGGCGGCCTCGGCGTCTCCCCGGCCCTGAGTCACGACCACCTCGCGCAGGAAGGGGCTGAAGGCAAGTCGTGCGGCTTCGAGCGCCTCGGCGGGCCGCCCCTGTCCGGCCGCCGGATTGAAGATCAGGAGGGCGTTCATGGTCGCCCCGATTGTAGCACACGGGAAACTGTTTGACAAGCAGATCGCCCTCAGACGGTGCGCCGTTTTTTGTCGTCCGGGGACATAATAGAGACGTGCATGTTCCTCAGACAATGACAGCGACGCCGGCGTGGGTCGCGGCGCAGGACCCAGCCCGGTGGCTGACTGCGCGGGAGCGGGCGCGGTGTGACGCGGCCCCTTCGGCCCGGCGGCAGGCGGAGCGGCGGGCGGGCCGGCTGGCGGTCAAGCGGCTGCTCCTGGACGCGTTCGGGGTGGCGCCCCTGGCCTACGAGGTCGGCACGGACGGCCTCGCCCCGCTTCTGTGCGGCTGGCCGGAGGTCACGGCCATCAGCATCTCGCTATCTCACAGCGCGGGGCTGGGGGCTGCGTCGTGGGCCGACGCGGGGGAGTCGGTGGGGGTGGACGCGCAGCACATCCGTCCCGCCCATCCGGGACTGGCGGCGCGGGCACTGACGGCACGGGAGCGGGAACAGGCGGGGCGGCTGCCGTCCGACGCAGGCACGCTGCTCCTGTGGGCGCTCAAGGAGGCGGCGATCAAGGCGCGGCGGCGGGCATGGGGGCGGGCGCTGCGGGAGGTCGTGGTGACGCTGGACGCGCCGGGGGAGGAGGCGGGCACGGCCTGGATCGAGGTCGCGGGGGAGGCGGAGATGCGGGCGTGGTACGGGCGGCAGGGCGACTGGTGGGTGGCGCGGGCGGTGGCATCTCACCGGCATGGATTTTAGGCGGCGGGTGGCGCGTCCCGCCGCCAGAGCATGGCGACTCCGATCAGAATAAGAGCGAGGCCGAACAGGGCCAACAGGGTGTCGTCGTTCGGGAAGTAGACGTGCGCCGCCATCGCACCGAACAGGCTGCCGAAGACGCCGCCGACGGAGAGCCAGACGGTCGCCTGCGGCTCCAGGTCCCCGCGCCGGGCGTAGATCAGCATGCCGGGCAGGGCGGCCAGCAGCAGGACGATCAGGGCCGTCCCCTGGGCCAGATGCGGCGGCAGGCGGAGCAGGTCAACCTCGGCGGGGACGAGCAGGACGCCGCCCAGCTCGACCACGCGGCTGACCAGGCCGACCAGCAGGGCAGTCCCCAGGGCCGCCGGCCAGAGGCTGGCGTCCGGGAGCGGCGTCAGCCACGGACGTCCGTGCAGCACGCCCCGCCCCTGGGCGGCCAGGGCGAGGCCCAGGGCGAGGACCAGGACGACCCAGAGCAGGTGCAGGCGGGCCAGGCCGGGCGCGCGGGCGACCAGCCGCGCCCCCCACCCCGCGCCGATGATCTGGCCGAGCGTCAGCAGCAGGGCGAGGCGGCCCCGGACGTGGCCGTGCTGGGCGTAGGCGAGCAGGCCGGCGAGGGCGGCGAAGGCGGTGACGGCCAGGGCGGTCGCGCCGGCGCGGGCGGGGCGCAGGCCGAGCAGCCAGCGGATTCCGGGGACGAGGACGACGCTGCTGCCGATGGCCGTCAGGCCGGTGAGTACGCCCGTGGGCAGGCCGAAGAGGAACAGGAACAGGCTTTTGAGGTAAGAGAGATTGGGACGCGCCATGGCCGGAATTATACCTGAGAGATCGCCCGCCGGCCCCCAATTCCAGGCGAGCAGGACAAAATCCCATGCCGATTTGCCGAGTCGTCTCAATTCCGGGGCCGGTGGCGTATGAGGAGGCGCTGGCGCGTCAGTACGCTCTGGTGCATCAGCGGCAGGCGGGCGAGGCGGCGGACACGCTGCTGCTGCTGGAGCACCCTCCCACGATCACGCTGGGGCGCAGAACGCACCGGGCGGACCTGCTGACGCCGCCGGAGCGACTGCGCGAGCAGGGCATCGCCGTCGTGGAGGCGGACCGGGGGGGCGAGATCACGTACCATGCGCCGGGGCAGTTGGTCGGCTACCCCATCCTGGACCTGCGCTCGCACGGGCAGGACCTGCACCGCTACCTGCGCGACCTGGAGGAGACGCTGATCCGGGCGCTGGCCGGGTTCGGGATTGCCGCCGGGCGCGTGGAGGGCCTGACGGGGGTGTGGGTCGGGGAGGACAAGATCGCGGCGGTGGGAATCAAGGTGTCGCGCTGGGTGTCCATGCACGGCTTCGCGCTGAACATCGCCCTGGACCTGACGCCGATGCGGCGGGACATCGTGCCGTGCGGGATTCGGGGCCGGGGCGTCACCTCGCTGCGGGAGCTGCGGCCGGAGCGGGCGTGGACGCGGGCCGAGGCGGAGGCGGCGACCGTGGCGGCCTTCGCGGACGTGTTTGGGGTGACTCCGATCCGGGAACAGGAGGGTATACTGTCGCCATGAAGGTGCGGGTGACGATGGAGATCGCCGGGCGTCAGGTGAACGAGACGGTGACGGGCAAGGACGCGGACGACGTTCTGACACAGGCCAAGGCGCGGGTCGCGGCGGAGCTGGGCTGGAAGGGGATGTTTCTGCGCGCGATGCCGACGGTGACGTTCGCGCAGGAGGCCGTCCGCCGCTACAACAAGGCGTATGACACGCACTACGACCTGCCCCACAGCGCCGACGAGTTCCTGAAGCTGGGGCAGGACCTGGGGTACTTCACCCTTCTCCCGGAGTAACCAGAGTATGCTGGAGCACATGGCACGCCACTGGTGGACGCTGGCGCTGCGCGGGGCGCTGGCGGTCTTGTTCGCGCTGATCGCGTTCGCCCATCCCTTCGGCGCGGCGTTCGCGCTGGTGACGCTGTTCGGCGCGTTCGTCCTCGCGGACGGCGTCTTCGCGCTCATCGCGGCGGCGCGGCTCTCGCACCAGGACGAGCGGTGGCTGCCGCTGATAGTCGAGGGCGTCGTCGGCGTGCTGTTCGGAATCATCACCTTCGCCAGTCCGGCGGCGGTGGCGGCGGCTCTCGTTTTTGTGGCGGCGGCGTGGGCGATCCTGACGGGCATCCTGGAGGTTGCCGCCGCCGTGCGCCTGCGCCGCGTCATCGCGGGCGAGTTCTGGCTCATCCTGGTGGGGGCGCTGTCCATCGTGTTCGGGGTGGCGCTGCTGGCGGATCCGCTGGGGGCGGTGGCGGCGCTGACATACATCCTCGGCGCATACGCCCTGCTGTTCGGCATCCTGCTGATCGCGCTGTCGCTGCGGCTGCGCCGGCTGACGGGAGTATGAAGGTCATCATGGTCAACTACGACGAGCTGCCGCTGTTCCCGCTTCATGTCGTGCTATACCCGGAGATGCCGCTGCCGCTGCACATCTTCGAGCCGCGCTACCGGGAAATGGTACACCGGTGCAGGGCAGCGAACTCACCGTTCGGGGTGATTCTGATCCGAGAGGACGAGGCCGCCGTACCCCATTCCGTGGGTACGGCGGCGCGCATCACGCACCATGAGGCGCTGCCGGACGGTCGAATGAACATCATCGTCACGGGAGAGACGCGCTTCCGGGTGCTGGAGGTGCAGCGCCACCGGCCGTACCTGACGGCGCGTGTCGAGCCAGTCTCGGAGGAGGACACCGATCCGGCGCGGCTGGCGCCGCCGTTCAAGACGGTGAGCGGAATGTTCCGGGACTATCTTCGGTCGGTGTCCGCGCTGGCCGGGCGGCCCCTCAGCGCGCTGCAACTGCCGCAGGACCCGGAGTTTCTGTCTTACGCCATCGCCATGTTCCTGCAAATTCCGCTCAGCGAGAAGCAGCGGCTGCTGGAGATGACGGCGACGGAGGCGCGGCTGCGGCGGGAGATCGAGCTGCTGGGGCACGAGATCGAGGCGCAGGAGACGCTGCAGAAGGCGGTCCGCACCCAAGGCCGCTGCATCATCACGCCGGTGGACACCGAGGCGCTGGGCAAGCTGGCCTCGCGCAACTGACTCCCTCTCTCACTTTTCCCTGTTCGGAAACAACCGGCCCAGGGCGGCGGCGACGCCGTCGTCATCGGCGGGCGGCGCGATCATGTCCGCGACGGCCTTGAGCGAGTCGCGCCCGCTGCCCATGGCGACGCCAATGCCGGCCCATTGCAGCATCGAGGCGTCGTTGTAGGAGTCGCCGAGGGCGACGCACTGCGACTGCGGTACGCCCAGCGCGGCGGCGATGCGGGCGAGGGCGACGCCCTTGGAGACCCCGGCGTCCATGAATTCCAGATACTCGTCCTCGGTCTTGGTGATGTAGAGCGAGTCGCCGAACTGCGCCTGAAAGCGGGCCATCAGCGCGTCCGTCACCTCATTGGTGTCAATCAGGAGCAATTTGGTGGGCCGGCGACCGTCGAAGCGGGTCAGGTCGTGGACGACGTGGGGGACGGTGCCGGTGCGCTGCTGGTACAGGCGCGCCCAGTGGGTCGCCTCGCGGACGTAGAGCTTGTCGTCCAGGTAATAATTGAGGTGGCGGTCGTGCGCCGCGCAGAAGCGGACGATGGTCTGCGCGGCGTCGGCGGGGAGGGGCTGGTGCGCGATGTCCACGCCGCCCAGGGTGCGGACGAGTGCGCCGTTGTAGGAGATGATCGGCGTCGCATCCGGGACGCGCAGTTCGGCCGCGAAGGCGGCGACGGTCTCGTGCTGCCGCCCGGAGGCAAGCACGACCGTAACATCCTGGGCGAGCAGGCGCGCGATGGCGGCGGCATTGCCGGGGCTGACACGGTGCGTGTGGCTGTGGAGCAGGGTCCCATCCAGATCAATGGCGGCGAGTTGATAGTGTGACACGGGGTTTGTTATACCCCAATCAGGAGGGACACAACATTGAGAACGGGCGACCCGGCGGGTCGCCCCTACGCCGCCGGTTTGTGAACTTTGAGGTCGCGCAGGCCGCCGGGGCGGAAGACGACGACCAGGACGGTACACAGCGAGATCAGGGCGCAGATCAGCATGGTGGTCGGTGCGCCGATGTACTTGGCGAGCCAGCCGGCGAACAGCGAGCCGAAGGGCATGGTGCCGATGAACATCAGCGTGTAGATGCTCATCACCCGCCCGCGCAGTTGATCGGGCACGGTGAGCTGCATCAGGGTGTTGCTGTTGGCGAAGCAGAGCACGAAGCCGTAGGACACGATGATCATCATCGCGTAGGCCAGCCAGAGGCTGCGGGCCAGGGCGAAGACGATGAGAAAGACCGTCGAGAGCAGCGAGCCGGCGATCAGCATGTTGCGCTGGCGGCGGGCGCTACTGAGCAGGGCGACCGTCAGCGCGCCGCCGAGCGCCCCCACGCCGCGCACCGTTTCCATGAAGCCGAACGCCTTCACCTGCAAGGCGTCGGAGGCGTTCGGCAGCAGCGTGAAGCGCACGAACACGGGAATCAGCACGTTGAACGAGAAGGCGAACGTGCCGAACGAGCCGACGAGAATGACCAGGTTGCGGACGGTGTGGTTCGTCCTGACGTAGCGGAAGCCCTCGACCATGTTGCTCCAGACGCCGCGCAGGGAGTTGGGCTTGTGCGGCGAGGAGGCGGGCATCTCGGCCACGGCCCGGACCGGGTCGTGGCGGATCATCAGCAGGCCGGCGATGACGGCCAGGGACAGCACGGCATTGCCGAGGAACGCCGCGCCGATGCCGACGTGGGCGGCGAGGAGCAGTCCGGCGACGGCGGGGCCGAGGGCGCGGGCGGCGTTGAAGATGCTGGAATTGAGCGCGATGGCGCTCGGCAGGTCCTCCTTGCCCACCAATTCAGCGATGAACGACTGGCGGGTGGGCATGTCGAAGGAGGCGGCGCAGCCCGACAGCGCGGCGAAGAACAGGACGTGCCAGATCTCCACGACGCCGAACACGGAGAGCAGGCCCAGGCCAAGCGCCGTGAGGATCAGCGTGCCCTGGGTAATGAGCAGCAGCTTGCGCTTGTCCACCCGGTCGGCGACGACGCCGGCGATCAGCGTGAACAGGAAGATCGGCGCGCCGCCCGCGAAGTTGACCCAGCCGGAATAATAGTTGGCGGCGGCCTCCACCGCCTTGCCCGGATGCTGCGCGGCAACGACCGGGACTCCCGCGTGGCTGTGGAGCAGGGCATGAGCGACGGGGTCCACGAGCAGCACGATCAGCCAGCCCTGCGCCAGATTCTGCGCCCAGGTGCCGATCAGCGAGATGAGCTGTCCGATCCAGAAGACACGGAAGTTGCGGTGCCGCAGGGCGCGGAACGCGCCGCCTTGCCGTCGGTGGGCGTGTGTCTGCGGCACGGCCTGTTCGGGCCGTGCGCTGAGGGTCTGTTCGGTCGAGGTCGGGGCGGCTTCACCGGCGCTTGGGGGCATCACGTTTTTCCTAGCGATCTCTGTCTGTTCAATGGTTTGTATCCCGGATGCGGAGAGTCAAAACGGGCCGAGGGGAAGTTCCCAATCGGGCGTCACCCCGGCGGCAGAAATCCCCGCGACACGGCGTCTTCGATCAGCCCTCCGGCGAAGCGCCACAGCTCCTCCGAGCCGTCGGCGATGTGCGCGTTGCGGGCCCGCACCTGGCGGCTCGTGATGCCGTTCTCCCGCCAGCTCCGGCCCTGCGTGTGGTAGTTGTGCAGCAGGGGCATCAGCCGGTCCAGCGCGGCGGCGAAGCGCGCTTCGGGCGTCACGCGCGCCTCGAACTCGTCCCACAGGCCGCGCATGTCCCGTTCCTGATCGGGCGGCAAGAGGCCGAAAATGCGGTCCGCCGCTCGCTGTTCCCGCTCCTCCTTGTCCAACGCGCCGACCTCATCGTAGCAGTAGGTGTCGTCGGCGTCAATCTCCACGATGTCATGCACGAGCAGCATCTGGAGCACGCGCAGCGCGTCCACGGGGACGTTGGCGTGCTCGGCCAGCACCATCGCCATTAAGGCCAGGTGCCAGCTGTGCTCCGCGGAGTTCTCGCGGCGCGTCCCGTCGGCCAGATAGGAGCGCCGCAGCACGCCCTTCAGCCGGTCAATCTCCAGAATGAAGGCGATCTGCCGCGTCAGCCGTTCGGTCGGGGCGTCTGTCGTCATGGCGTTTCCTTTCCGTGCGGGGCGGGTATGACAAGACCAACATACCCCTTTGAGGAGTGAAGCGATGAACGTTTCTGCCAAATCTCCTGTGCTCCCGCTGCTCGGCGCACTGATGCTGGCGGTGGCCCTCCCGCTACAGGCCGCGCCGACGGCGCAGTCCCCCGTCCCGGCGCAGGAGGCGATCTCCAGTCTGATCTCCGCCCCGTCCAGTCCTCTGCCGCCCGGCACGAAATTGCGCTCGGTCACCATCAGCGACGGGCTGGCGACCGTGGACTTCTCCCGCGCGCTGAAAGACAACTTCCGCGGCGGCGACACCCAGGAGGCGCAGACCGTCAACGCCATCCTGCGGACGCTCGGCCAGTTCCCGACCGTCAGCAAGGTGCAGATCCTGGTGGAGGGACAGCGGGTCGATTCGCTCGGCGGCCTGATCGTGATCTCCGACCCGCTGCCGGTGGTCCGCCCGAGCGCGGAGCAGTCCTCGCGCTACCTGCACCGCCGCACCCACGCTCAGTCCAACAAGGCGCAGCGGTAGCCATCGGCCCGCAGGCCGTCCAGAATGCGCGGCAGCGCGGCGGCTGTCGCCGCATTGCATGGGCCATCGTGCAGCAAGATGATTGCGCCGGGGCGCGCGGCCTGCAGGACCGCCCGCGTGATGGTGTCCGCGTCGTCCGACCGGTAGTCACGCGCATTGACGAGCCACGCGACCATCCGGCAGCCAGCGCGGCGGGCGACGAAGGGCAGCGCGAGCGTCTTGAAGCCGTGGGGCGGACGCATCCAGATCAGGTCCGCCGCCTCGGGACAGGCCCCCCGGACGGCGGCCCGCGTCCGGGTGATCTCCTCCCCCACCCGCCCCCACGACAGCAACACAAACGGCTCGTGGCCGAAGCCGTGAATGCCGATGTCGTGTCCCGCCGTGACGATGCGGCGCAGCAGGTCCGGGTGGCGCTCCACGACCTCGCCCAGTACGAAAAAGGTCGCGCGCACCCTGGCGCGCGCCAGGGCATCCAGAATGGCGGGCGTGGTCTCGGGCGAAGGCCCGTCGTCAAAGGTCAGGGCGACCGCCCTCGCGCGCCCCGGCAGCCGGGCCAGGATCGGCAGCCCCCACGTCCATGGCGCGACAAAGACGAACACGAAGTAGAGGCACAGCGTCGGCGTGAAGAACAGGCCGAGGGCGCACGGGCCGGTCAGCGGCCACCGGAGCGCCCCATGGAGCAGCCCCGCCAGCAGGGACGCCTGAATGGTGCGAACGAGAACGATCCGGTGGACCGGGCTGGCAAGGGGCGTCATCGCTCGACGATCCGCGCCTTCGTGGCCGATGCGGCGAGCCGCGAGGACAGCGGACGGGGCCGGAAGTATTCCGCCATGCCTGTCCCCGTTTCCATCTGGCCGTCCACCGTCGCCTGCACCCGGCAGAGGGTGCGGATGTAGAACGGGGCGCTGTCCAGACGCCGTCCCAGGTCGAACGAGGCAACCAGGCCCTCGCTCTGGACATCGAGGCGCGCCGCGTACAGAGTCCCGAACGCATTCAGCCGGTGGCGGCACAGCCCCAGACGTGCCTGCGGATCATGGCGCACCAGCCGCCCGCCGTCAAAGAGTAGCAGGTGGCTGACGGGCCGACGGCTGTTCACATGGTAGACGATCAGCGCGCGGTCATGCCCAATCGCGGCGCGCGCCCAGTACCAGTCGCGGATGTCGGCGGAGAAGGGCAGCGCGCCCCAATTATGGTCGTGATAGCCGCGCCCGGAGAACGCGAGGGTCTCCGCGCCGCGATTGTGCGCCTCGCGCAAGGTGATCCGGCCGGCCACCCGGCAGACGGGCACGGCGGGCAGCCAGAAGTGATTCCCCCCCGCCCCCATTTCCGGGGGAGCCGGGGGTAGGGGCGCAGCATGCTGCGCCCCTACTCCCCCAACATGGGGGATCGGGGGGCAAAACGTTAGCTCGGCGGCAACCTCGCGGCGATTGGCATTTTCATCAGACAGACTGAGGCGGTACGCTCCCCGGTCGCAGGACAGACTGTTCGGGCCGAAGCGGAGCGACGCGGGGCGGACCTCGTCGGCGCAGACCAGGGCGCGCGGAAATCGGGTGAAGTGGTAGGCGTGGAGCCGTCCGTGCCGGTACAGGGCGAAGAACAGGGCGTTGTGTTCGAAGGGGTCGGCGGCCTCGCCCCGAGCGGCATAATGATAGTACGGCGAGAACGGGTTGCCGAGGAACCAGATGCAGGTCAGCGCCCACGCGCAGTCATCGGCGACGGCGTCGAAATACCACCACTCATAGGCCCCCGGCGTCCGGCGCAGCCAGCCACCGTGCGCCGCGTCCTGCACCGGGTCCAGCACTACCTGCATCTTGCGAATGGTTCCTCATTTCCGCGCGGCCAGCGTCGTCCCCTTGTCTATCAAAGGCCCATTCTGCTGATCTTTGTAAACCCAGGTTCCCGGCGTGATGTATTCATACAGGTAGGTCGTGGTCCATTCCTGCATGAACGAGAGAGGCGCGCGGGCCGCCTGCACCTTCGTCGGGAACGGATCGGAGTATGTCTGGGTGTGCGTCACGATGATGCTGGCCGTGAAGGGCACATCCGGGCGTCCAGTCTTGTAGAGGGCGCCATGGGCGCCGAGGGCCCGGGTCGGGCCGTAGCGGACCCAGATGCCGCCCAAATCCATCACCTCGCCCGGCGACAGCAGGCTGCGATCCCGGCTGATCTGGGGGCTGGCGACAATGGACAGCTCCTGTTCCAGATCGGCCCGGCTTGGCAGGATAGGTGAGGCGGCGG
>JAFAZD010000287.1 GCA_019239955.1 Armatimonadota bacterium
CCGGGATGAAACTGGCGCAGGGCGACCGCTTCTACGTCCTCAGCCTCTCGTGCCGCACCGTGATCTACAAGGGGATGCTGACGACGGCGCAACTCGAACAGTTCTACCCGGACCTGGGCGAGCCGGACCTGGCGAGCGCGCTGGCGCTGGTCCACTCGCGCTTCTCCACCAACACCTTCCCCTCCTGGAAACGCGCCCACCCGTACCGATATGTCGCGCACAACGGCGAGATCAACACCCTGCGCGGCAACGTCAACTGGATGCACGCGCGCCAGGCGCTCGCCGCGTCGCCCCTGTTCGGCGACGACATGGCGAAACTGCTGCCGATCATTGACACCGACGGCAGCGACTCGGCGATGTTCGACAATTGCCTTGAATTTCTGGTGCTCGGCGGCCGCTCCCTGCCCCATGCCGTGATGATGATGATCCCGGAGCCGTGGGCCAACCACGAGAGCATGAGCGACGAGAAGAAGGCCTTCTACGAGTATCACGCCTGCCTGATGGAGCCGTGGGACGGCCCCGCCTCCATCGCCTTCACCGACGGCGTCCAGATCGGCGCGGTGCTGGACCGCAACGGGCTGCGCCCCTCGCGCTACTACGTCACCAAGGACGACCTGGTGGTCATGGCGTCGGAGGTCGGCGTGCTGGACATCGCGCCGGAGCGCGTCGCGTCCAAGGGCCGCCTCCAGCCGGGCCGCATGTTCCTGGTGGACACGTGCGAGGGCCGCATCATCGCCGACGAGGAGCTCAAGCGGCGCATTGTCACCGAACACCCGTACCGCCGGTGGCTCCAAGAGAACCTGCTCCAGCTGGACACGCTGCCGGACGCCGGACACCTGCCGGAGCCGGACCACAGGACCGTGCTGCAGCGCCAGCAGGCCTTCGGCTACACCTTTGAGGACCTGCGGATTCTCATGGCCCCCATGGCCAAGCAGGGCGTGGAGGCCGTCGGCTCCATGGGCACGGACACGCCGCTCGCCGTCCTCTCGGACAAGCCGCAGCCGCTCTACAACTATTTCCAGCAGCTCTTCGCCCAGGTGACGAACCCGCCCATTGACAGCATCCGGGAGGAGATCATCACCTCCGCCGTCACCACCATCGGCACGGAGGGCAACCTCCTGGAGCCGACGCCCCGGAGCTGCCATCAGATCGAGCTGAAGGCGCCCATCCTGACCAACGAAGAATTGGCGAAACTGCGCCACATTGACCAGCCGGGCTTCAAGTCCGTCATCCTGCCGATGCTGTTCCGCGCCGCCGACGGCGAGCGGGGGCTGGAGCAGGCCATGGAGGATCTGTACGCCTGCGCGACGGAGGCGATCAACGACGGGGTCAACATCCTGATCCTCTCGGACCGGGGCATTGACAGGGAAATGGCCCCGATTCCGGCGCTGCTGGCCTGTGCGGGCCTGCACCACCACCTGATCCGGGAGGGGACGCGCACGCGCGTCGGCCTGGTGCTGGAGACCGGCGAGCCGCGCGAGGTGCATCACTTCTCCCTGCTGATCGGGTACGGCGCGGGGGCGATCAACCCGTATCTGGCCTTCGAGACCCTGGACGACATGCTCCGGCAGAACCTGCTGACGGACATGGACCACAAGGCGGCCTGCAAGAACTACGTCAAGGCCGCCGTCAAGGGCGTCGTCAAGGTCATCTCCAAGATGGGCATCTCGACGATCCACTCCTACTGCGGCGCGCAGATCTTTGAAGCCGTCGGCCTGCACTCGTCGGTGGTGGACAGGTACTTCACCTGGACGGCGTCGCGCATTGAAGGAGCGGGCCTGGACGTGATCGCCCGCGAGGCGGTCATGCGCCACCGGCACGCCTTCGCCGCGCGGGCCGCCGACACGCACACGCTGGACGTGGGGGGGCAGTACCAGTGGCGGACGGACGGCGAGGTCCACCTGTTCAGCCCCAAGACCGTTCACAAGTTGCAGCAGGCCTGCCGAAACGCCGACTACGCCGCCTTCAAGGAGTATTCCGCGCTGGTCAACGACCAACTGGAGGAGCGCTGCACCCTGCGCGGCCTGATGGACTTCAGGCCGCGGCAGTCGGTCCCCGTCGAAGAGGTCGAGTCCTGGGAGAGCATCGTCCGGCGGTTCAAGACCGGCGCGATGTCCTACGGCTCGATCAGCAAGGAGGCGCATGAGACGCTCGCCATCGCCATGAACCGTATCGGCGGCAAGAGCAACACCGGCGAGGGCGGCGAGGACCCGGAGCGCTACGTCCCGGAGCCGAACGGCGACTCGAAAAACAGCGCCATCAAGCAGGTGGCGTCCGGGCGTTTCGGCGTGACGTCGGAGTACCTGGTGAACGCCGACGATCTGCAGATCAAGATCGCCCAGGGCGCCAAGCCGGGCGAGGGCGGGCAGTTGCCGGGCCACAAGGTCTACCCGTGGATCGCCAAGACGC
>JAFAZD010000293.1 GCA_019239955.1 Armatimonadota bacterium
TGCGGCAGGTACTCGATGGGCGTGACCGTGAAGGACCAGGTCTGTCCGGGGAAGAGGCTGGAAGTCCCGCCCCAGCGGGTCACGGCGCGCCCGTGCTCCCTGCCGTCGAGGAGGAGGGAGGACTCTTGCCACAGACGGAGGAGGTTAATGACCTTGGACGTGTCGTTGCGGAACTCGCCGCGGAACTGAGGGCCGTTCTGGCCCCCGGAGAAGACGGGCGTGAGGGGCTGAGGCTGGGCGATAACGGCGCTCGCCAGCATGAGCGTCAAGCTGAGCGCCGCCGTGATGGGGCTGCGGAACATGGCTGCGTGTCCTCCGAAATCAGTTGGCTTCTGTGATGCTTGAGAGGCGCGCGGGCGCTGTCTGCTTCAATGCCCAGCCCCGCCGCGCCCAAATTGTCCCTGCAAATCTTCGGGGAAGACGCCGACAATCAGGACAGACTATTTTCGGGCCGTACCAACGAGGACGACATGCTTCCTTCGCGTCAACGACTGGGCGAACTGCTCGTGACCCACCGGCTGCTCACCGCCGACCAACTGGCGCAGGCGCTGGATGAGCAGCGCCGCCGCCCGCAGCCGCTGGGCCAGATTCTAATCGGGATGGGCTTCATCACCGAGGAGCGCCTGCTGCAAGCCTGTGCCGTACAGAAGGGCGTCAGCGCCTGGCACCTGCAGCACGACCCGCCGGCCCCGGAGGCGCTGGCGCTCGTCCCCGGCAACCTGTGCCGCTCCCACATGCTGCTGCCGGTGCGGGTCAAGCCGGACCGCCTGTACCTGGCGATGCGCGATCCCGGTGACATTGACGCCATTGACATGGTGCGCAACATCACTAAGATGCGTATCGAGCCGGTGCTGGCGAGCGAGGAGCGCCTGGTCAGGGCCGTCGAGGAGGCGCACGGCACGGCCAATGGCGACGCCGACGTGACCGCCCGCCTCGTCTCTGAGGCCCTGAACGAGATCCAGGGAGACGCGGGTGAGGCGGACGGCGGCGTGACCGAGGCCGAGATGCGGCCCGTCGTCGGCCTGGTCAACGAGATACTGGCCGAGGCCGTGCGGCTGCGCGCCAGCGACATCCACATCGAGCCACGCAAGGACCGGGTCGAAATCCGCTACCGCCTGGACGGGCAGCTGCAGCGCGTCCACGAGATTCCCATCAAGCTGCGCGCGCCCCTCACGGCGCGGCTGAAGATCATGTCCAACCTGGACATCGTGGAGTACCGCGTGCCCCAGGACGGCCGCATGACCTTCACGGCGAGCGGACGCACGGTGGACGTGCGCGTCTCCGTCATGCCGGCCTACCACGGCCAGCGCATCGTGCTGCGCGTCCTGGACAAGAGCGCCACCCTGCGCGCCCTGGACGACCTGGGATTCAACGACTACAACCGGGGGCTGTTCGAGGAGATGATCCGCAAGCCCTATGGCCTGGTCCTCGTGACCGGCCCGACGGGCAGCGGCAAGACGACCACGCTGTATGCCGCGATCAACCAGCTCAAGGAAGTCTCCAACAACATCATGACCTGCGAGGACCCGGTCGAATACGACATGGACGGCGTCAACCAGTCCAACGTCAACGAGAAGATTGGGGTGACCTTCGCCACGCAGCTCCGCGCCATCATGCGCCAGGACCCGGACGTGGTGCTGGTGGGGGAGATTCGGGACCAGGAGACGGCGGAGGCGGCCATCCGGGCCGCCCTGACGGGGCACCTGGTCCTGTCCACGCTGCACTGCAACGACGCGCCGAGCGCCATCCCGCGCCTGACGGACATGGGCATCGAGCCGTTCCTGCTCTCCACGGCCCTGATCGGCGTGACCGGCCAGCGCCTTGTCCGCGAGCTCTGCCCGCAGTGCAAGGAACAGTACGCGCCGTCGCCGGAGGATCGGGCGCAGATCGGCACCGCGTTCGCCGGCGACCTGCCGGTGCTCTGGCGGGCCGTCGGCTGCCCGCAGTGCACCGGGACGGGCTACAGCGGCCGCATGGCCGTCCATGAGGTCTTCCCGGTCGCCCCCGAGGTCCAGCACGCCATCGCCGCCTGCGAGCCGATGGACGCCCTGCGGCGCACGGCGTCCCGCTACGGCTACCGGACGATGCAGGAGGACGCGGTCGAGCGCGTCCTGACGGGACGTACATCGCTAAGCGAGGCGCGCCGCCTGGTCTTCTTCGACACAAACATCGTCCTGCCCGCCGGCCCCCGCCTGGAGCAGCGGGCGGCGTAACCCTGTAGGGGCGCAGCATGCTGCGCCCCCACTCATCTTTTCCTTCTCCACGCCCAAACCCCCGCCAGTACCGCGAGCGCCAACAGCGTGGGGGCGACGAAGCGACGCCGGGCGCGCTCGCGGGCCTGCGCGGCAGGCGGCCCCTGCGCGTCCTCGGCCGCCGGCGCGCCCGGCGGCACCAGCACCCGCACCGCCTTCGGCACGACCTCCACTGTCAAATCCCGCACCCGCCCGACCTCCTCGCCGTCGAACTCGACGGGTTCGGGGAACGTGGTGCGGATTGAGACCCGGCGTGCCTGATGGACGCTGTAGGATGGGTCATCCTGCGCGCGTCCCATCAGCGCGAAGCCGAGCAGGCGCAGCCACTGCCCCAGCGTCTCCGTGCGCATGATCGCCACATCCAGCCGGCCGTCGTTGGGCGAGGCAGTCGGCACGGCCTCCAGCCCGCCGGTGATCTTGCCCATATTGGCGATCAGCACCGTCTTGACCCGCTGGAGCAGCGGCGGCTTGTCGTCGAGGTGAATCTCCACCCGCGAGCGCCGCCGGGGGAGATTTTTGATGGCGGCCACGAAGTAGGCCAGTACGCCCAGTTTCTTCTTCGCCTCGCGGTCGGCATCGGCGATCACCCGCGCGTCCAGCCCGATCCCGCCCATGATCGCAAAATAGCGGCCCTCGCCGGCGCCGGATCCGTCGAGGTCATAGCGCGCCAGGTCCAACTCATAGATGTCGCCGGACAGGGCCACGTCCACCGCCTCGGGCACGGTCATCGGGATGCCCAGGTTGACCGAGAGCAGGTTGCCCGTCCCGGCGGGCAGGACGGCGACAGGGATGTCCGTGCCCACCAGCGCCGCCATCGTCTCCATCACCGTCCCGTCGCCGCCGGAGACGGCCAGCAGGTCCACCCCCTCGTCGAGCGCCTTCTTGGCCAACTCCCGCGCGCCCTCCTCCTTGCTGGTGGCGATGAACTGGCAGGTGTAGCCGTGCTCCGCCAGCGTGTCGGAGATGATCTTCTTGCGCTGCTCCGGGTCGGTCTGGCCGGAGACGGGGTTGAAGATCACGAAGACGCACTTCTGGTCGTCCGGCTTCTGATCGGGAGCCATTCGGGTTTCTACGGGGGCAGTGGTTGTTGTCATAGCAAGACAATTTTACCCATTTTTGCGTCGAAACCCTGCCGCCATGCTGGGTACGATGAGAGCAAAATCTACTTGAGCAAAGGGCCTGCCTGAAGTCGGTCCGCAGAGTTACTATGCTACGCTTGACACGGTTTATCAGTTTTTTGGAGGCTCTTCACCGGGAAAGATTGTGGCCCAATCCTGGGCCAGTAGTGCGGTGGCTTCTTTCCTTAAACTCGATGCGCTCACATGACGGTCGGCCGCCTTGGCAACCTCCGCATTCGCCAACTTCTTGCCTGCGCGGAACCGCGCCCCTCGCTCTTTTGCCCACCTCACCCTCTGTGCATCTTCATCGGTCAGTTCGTTCCTCTACGTATAGCACATGATTGCTTGGTTTAGATGGGAGACCATGCTGAGAACCGAGTTGATATTGCTGAATGGATATGAGAGGCATTCCTCCAACGTCCGATTAAGGGCTACTGGCTCTGCTCTATCTGCGAGAGCCAGACACTCCGCCCTGATTTTGTGTAGTTCCTCATCTTGAACTTGTGGGCCATGAGGGAAGACCGTACCCATGTATTCCACTACCTGCCGGAAGTGGTTGATGTCAAAGAAGGTCACGGTATTGCTATCAACCTTCTGCCGAAATTTTTCGAGACGTTCTGTGGCGTTCTGGCGCCGGATTTCTTTGTCCCCGGCATACGTGCCGGTTCCCGCCACCATTTCCTCGTAGTTGGCGTTCCAGCTACTCACCAACACACCTTGGGAATCATCCCACCCTTCGTCCTCTCGCTCCGTAATCTCCCAGATCAGCTTATCTGCTTCCACAAGCGCGGCCTCGTCCCCAAGTATGGCAATCTCGCGGATACGCGCCAAGTAGTAATGAAGTTGTTCATCATCCGCATTGGACAATCGTTTAAGCAATTGGGTCTCCTCCTGTTTCTCTGCCATGACCTCGTTGAGTCAAATACCCGTTTTCCCGCGCCGGAACTCCTGCCGTCGCGCTGGGTATAATCCTTGCCATGTCCCCCTTCACCCTCACCCACCGCTCCTCCGAGACCGGCGCGCGGCGCGGCGTCCTGCGCCTGCCCCACGCGACCGTCCAGACACCCGTGTTCATGCCGGTCGGTACGCTGGGCACGGTGAAGGCGATGACGCAGGAGGAACTGTCGGACCTCGGCTTCCGCCTGATTTTAGGCAACACGTACCACCTGTACCTGCGGCCCGGCCATGAACTCGTCCGGCGGGCGGGCGGCCTGCACAGGTTCATCAGCTGGGACGGGGCGATGCTGACGGACAGCGGGGGGTTCCAGGTCTTCTCGCTGCAGGACCTGCGGAAGATCTCCGAGGAGGGGGCCGCGTTCAAGTCCCACCTGGACGGCTCGGAGCACTTCTTCAGCCCGGAGCGTTCGTTGGAGGTGCAGCACGCGCTGGGGGCCGACATCGTGATGGCCTTCGACGAGTGCCCGCCGTACCCATGCCCCCTTGATCTGACGCGCGAGGCGACGGAGCGGACGCACCGCTGGCTGGCGCGCTGCAAGACGTACCACGACGCGCAGGGGACGGACCAGCTGCTGTTCGGCATCGCGCAGGGCGGGGTTTACGAAGACCTGCGGGCGGAAAGCGCCCAATTCGTTGCCTCGCTGGACACGCCCGGCATCGCCGTCGGCGGCGTCTCCGTCGGCGAGCCTCCGGACTTGATGCGGGCCGCCATCGCCTGGAGCGTCCCCCACCTGCCCGAACACAAGCCACGCTATTTGATGGGCGTCGGCACGCCGCAGGACATTCTCGACGCGGTCGCGCGAGGCATTGACATGTTCGACTGCGTGCTGCCCACCCGCCTGGGCCGCAATGGGACGCTCTACACGACGCGCGGGCGGGTCAACATCAAGGGGGCGCGCTTCGCCGAGGACTTCGGCCCGGTGGACCCGGACTGCCCCTGCGCCGTCTGCCGCCGCTACTCCGCCGCCTACCTGCGCCACCTCTACAAGTGCAACGAGATTCTGGCCTCCCGCCTCGCCACCTACCACAACCTCGCCCACTATGCCTATCTTATGGCCGGCATCCGCGCCGCCATTGAGGCCAACGCCTACGCCGCCTTCCATGCCCGCGCCCTAGCCCGCTACGCCGAGGGCGACGACGGGGACGACCCAGGGCGTTGACCGGCGGTGCAGGAATTCCGCCGGCGCTGTGCAAATAAGCGGCAGGCCGTCCCGCAGGGGCCGGCCACGACACACGCGAAAGGGAACCTTCCGATGTCACACCCCGATACGCACTCCCCGCCGGGCAAGCCGCCCGTCACGCCCGAGCGCATGATGCAGTTCGCCTTCGGCTACGCGCCGCCGCTGATGATCGAGGCCGCCGTCCGCCACCGCGTCTTTGACGTGCTGGACGCTGGGCCAAGGACCGTCGCCGAGGTCAGCGCCGAGACCGGCGCGTCCGAGCGCGGCCTGCGCGCCGTGATGAACGCCCTAGTCGGCCTGGGCCTGCTCGCCAAGGACGACGCAGGGCGCTACACGCTGACGCCGGAGAGCGCCGCCTTTCTGGTCAGCGGCAAGCCCGGCTTCTTCGGCGGTCTGTTCCGCCATACTACATCTCAACTCCTGCCCCCGTGGATGCAGATGACGGAGATCGTGCGCACGGGCCGCCCCGCCATGGCCGTCAATCAGGAAGGAGCCGGCGCGGAGTTCTTTGAGGCGTTCGTGGAGGACATCTTCCCCAACAGCTATCCGGGCGCGCGGGCGCTGGCGGGCGCGCTGGGCGTCGCCGGGGCCGAGGGGCCGGTGTCCGTCCTGGACCTGGCGGCGGGGTCGGGCGTGTGGGGAATCGCGCTGGCGCAGGCATCGCCTCAGGTGCAGGTGACGGCGGTGGACTGGCCGCAGGTCGTCCCCGTGACCCGGCGCGTGGCGTCTCGCTTCGGCGTCGCCGACCGGTTCCGCTACATCGAGGGCGACCTGCACGACGCTGACTTCGGCACGGGCCATCAAATCGCCACCCTCGGCCACATCTTGCACTCGGAGGGCGAGGAGCGCAGCCGCGCCCTGCTCGGCAAGGTGTTCGATGCGCTGGCCCCCGGCGGCGTCATTGCCATCGCCGAGATGCTCACCAACGAGGAGCGCACCGGCCCACCCCACGCACTGATCTTCGCCGTGAACATGCTGGTGAATACCGACCAGGGCGACACCTACTCGTTCGGCGAGATCAGCCGCTGGCTGCAAGACGCCGGGTTCGTGAATCCGCGCACGCTGGACGCGCCCGGCCCGTCGCCGCTGATCCTGGCGGACAAGCCCGCGTAGGGAACGGAGGGTACCATGAGACTGAATTCGCTCTATGTGAACGTGGACGACATGGCGCGGGCGCTGAGCTTCTACCGCCAGTTCTTTCAGGCCGAGCCGACGCAGAACGAGGGGCGCTACTCCATCTTCGAGGCGGGCGGCGTAGACTTCGGCCTCTACAACGCCCGCTTCGACGGCGAGGTGACCCAGATCGGCAACAACTGCATCCCCAACTTCGAGGCGCGGGACGTGGACGCCGAGCACCGCCGCATCGCCCGCTTCGCGCCCCTCATTGACCCGCAGGTGAGCCAGGTCGAGGACTACCGCTACTTCCAGTGCCGGGACACTGAGGGCAACATTTTAGAGGTCTACCAGATGGCCCGCCGCTACTGACCGCCGATCTTCAAGGCGCGGGCGAGGAAGGCGATGGCCTCCTGGACGTGTTGATCCCAATAGGCCCAGTCGTGCGCGCCCGGAAATTCGGCGTACTCGTGCGGCACGCCCAGCGTCTCCAGGTGCTGGTGCAGGGCGCGGTTGTCGTCAATCAGGAAGTCCTCCGTGCCGCAGTCGATCCGCAGCGCGGGGAGGATGGCCCGGTCGATCTTCTCGGCGAGGGCAAGGATGTCATTCGGCCCGCCCTGCGGGGCCGCGCCCAGGATGGGGCGGAACTCGCGCCGCCAGTCCTCCGGGTCCTCACTGACCGGCTCATGGCCCCACTGCACGGCCCCGGAGTGGCTGACGGCGGCGCAGAACAGGTCCGGGCGGTGCAGGGCGATCTTCAAGGCCCCATACCCGCCCATGGACAGCCCCCCGATGACCCGCCCGTCGCGGCTCGCCTTCGTGGGGAACGTGGCGTCCACGAAGCCGATCAGATCCTGCGCGATCAGCGACTCATACTTGGACCGGGGCAGGTCCGCGGCGTCCGTGTAGAAGCCGCGCCCGCCGTCGGGCATCACCACCATCAGCGGCAGACCCTCCACGTACCGCTCGATGCTGGTGCGCCGCGTCCACATGGAGTGGTCGTCGGACAGCCCGTGCAGCAGGTAAAACACCGGCCACGGGCCGGGCTTGCCCTGCGGGATGATCATCATCGCCGCCGCCTGCTTCTGCAACGACGGACTCCAAAAATGCATCTCGCACTGCGCCATAAGTTCAAATCACCTTTCGCCGATGTCCTCGCCCCTGTCTTTCTCCTCCGGCTTCAGCAAACCCTCCAAGATTTTTCGCTCCTCCGCCGGCAGTTCCAGCAGAACGCGCTTGTCCTGCGTGTCATTGTAGCGAATGGCCGCGTCCATCAGGCGAAGGGGGGCCTCAAATACCGGCAGATGTTCAGTCGCCGATTTCCATGCCCCGTACCAATTGTCTATCAAAGTACGGGAAACATCCGGCAATAGGACATAGGAGACACTTCCACCTAATGCCACGGCGAGGACCACAGCCGCATCGTGTTTGGAATACAACTCAACAAGCGCCCCTGCGTACTGTCCCCATTCGTCGTGGGAGGCACACGTAAACAAGCTTTTTACGAGTGGTATTGTGTGGTTGACGAGATGCTCCGGTCGCCCTGTGAAACGCTCCAGAGCGTCCGCCAGAGAAACGAAGCCTTCGGCAAATCGTCTCAACTCGAAAAAGGCTTGCACTCGATCCAAATGCGGGCAGTCCACCTTGGAATCATGTTCTATGGCCCTGTTGTAGCAGTCAACTGCCTCCATATACCTCTTTTGTGCAGCAAACAGTTGTCCCTTGTTATACCAAGCGTACCAGGAGGCCGGATTGCACTTGACAGCCTCATCACAACAAGAAGCCGCCTCTTCCAAACGCTCCATGCGGAACAGCACACGAGCTCGCTCCAGCCATGCCTCTTCGGAACAAGGTGACACCTGGGTTGCATTCTCAAGAGAGGCGAGAGCTTCACCATACCGCGTCAAACGAGTCAACAACTTGCCGCGCTTAATCCATGCATACTCCTCTTCAGACTTCGCTGTCTTAAACTCCCTGAAGCCGATTTTAATGGCTTCATCCAACGCCCTCAGCGCCTGGTCGAGCTGTCCAAGCCCTTCATATGTGGTTGCCATACCGATCCAGATGATTGCCGTGTTAGGATCGAGTTCCGCAACTCTGTTGAGTGACGCCAATGCCTCTTCGTACTGCCCAAGGCATACCAGGGCTGCACCACGATTAGTCCATGCCTCTGTGTGTGATGCATCTTTTTCCAGCGCAGTCTCGAAGTCCCGGAGCGCTTCTTCCGTTCTGCCTAAAGCGATCAAACAAAAGCCCCGATCTGAGTATGACGTTGCGTCTGACTGCAAGGCTACAAGTTCGTTTGCAACCCCCATAGCCTCCATAAACAGTTGCCGACTCACGTAATCATTAAATGCCTTGCGGCATTCACGGACGCGCGGGTCGGGACTCTCCTCGGCGACTTTGATAGCCTGAGTCAGATACTCGCGTTCCAGCCGAGCCTCTGGTTTACAGGTATCAAGCTGATGACGGAGTTCCGTAACTGGGTACCAGAGACGGAGGAAGTCCACGATGAGGCGAATGGGGCCGCTGCGGCTTTTCTTGACTTCCAGGCTCATCCGCATCAACGGCTCGCGTAACTCATAGTAGGTGTCCCGGCCTGTCGGGCCGAGCGGGTCGGCGTGGACATAGCCCTTTTCCTTCAACTCTTTGAGCTGGCTGGAGGCGGTCTGGGAGGTGATGAAGCAGCGCCGAGCGATCTCCTTGACGGTCGCGGCGGCACCCCGGTCGCACAAGAACTCCACGATCTTGCGCTGCTGAACCGACAGGTGGCTCATGCGGGCCTGGTAGTAGGGCGTCAGCTCGTCCAGCGTCTTCATGAACGGCTCCACAAGCTCGTCCAGCGACTCGCGCGTCAGAAATTCGGAGAAGATGACGTAGACGCGCGGGTTGCCGCCCGCCAGGTGGTTGACGGTGCGGACGCGGGCGCGCCCGGAGGGGGTGTCTATGAAGGCCGCCAGGGGCGGGTCTTCCCGAAGGTGAGCGATGTTTTTCAGCAGCAGTATGGCGTCTTCCACCGTGAACTCCGGCAGGTGCTGGACGCGGAAGAAGCCGTAGAACGGGGCGGTCTGGCGGGACACGCCGTTGAACAGACTTTGCGAGGTCGCCAGGATCGTGCTGAATGAAGTCTCCTGAATGAACGCGCGCAGCTGCCGTTGCCCCTTGTCACCGATGCCTTTGAAGAGGTCATCCAGGTTCTCCACGAGCAGGAGCAGGGTACGCCCCCCAACGAATTCCTGGAGCAGTCTTTCGGCCAAGCGCTGTGCGGCCCCGGATTCTTGTTGGTACAGCGACTCGACGCGATCGGCGGGGAATGTGTCCGGGTATTCTTCCTGGAGGGCGCGGCAGATTCTCAGCAGCAGGTCCAGGAACGACTCGACACCCCACTCTTCCTCCCGCAGCCAGGCAACCCGCAACCTGTCGCGCAAGTCCGCCATTGCCCTGATTCGGTAATAAACCAGCGCTACCATATGCGTCTTACCAATGCCCCGTGGTCCGATAAGCAACGTGTGGTGCTTGTTCTGAGTCAGGGCACTTTCACGGATAAGGGCAGTCAAGCGCTGTGCGAGCGGTTCCCGCCGGACGAACAGGTCTTCCAGCGTCTCAGGGGACATCAGGCTTGGCGTGAAGTGGAACAGTTGTAATGGCCTCATTGCGGCAGCCCCCGATGTAAGCGCCACCACCGGCGGATGAGCGGCAGATAAAACTCGTGCGTTCCGTCTGGCTGCTGGACCAAATAGTGGTCTCGCCTCAGCAGATTCAGCACCACGCGCGCCTGTTCCACATCCGGGTTGGGGAGGTGTGCTGAGAGCAGACTGAATGCCTCCTCAAACGAGAGCGGATGGTCGGCGACGGCGAATGCATCCAGCAGGCGTAGCGCCGGTAATTGTTCGTCA
>JAFAZD010000357.1 GCA_019239955.1 Armatimonadota bacterium
TTCTCGATGCGGCTGGCGACCGGCCGGATCTTCGCCGCCATCCCCGCCGGGCACTCGTCCTTGAGGCCGACGACGTAGCCGACTGCCGATTGCGCGCCGAACGGCGCCACCACGGCGTCGCCGACGCGCAGATTCAGGCCGTCGGGGACAAGATAGGTGAACGGCTGCGGCAGGCCGGGCGCGTCAATTTGAACCACGATGTCGGCGTACAAGGCGAGTCCTTCCCGGCTGGCGGAGCGGCCAGAGCGGACTCCTATTATACACCACAGTAGGATACGAGGGGAGTCACTTCCTGATACGCCCTACCCTGGTGAACCCGCAAGACGCTGTGCTATAATAACCCCGATATGATTGATCCCCACGTTTACCGCGAGATGGGCCTGAATGATGCGGAGTACGCGCAGGTGGAGACGACGCTGGGCCGGGAGCCGACCCTGACGGAGCTGGGCATGTACGCCGTGATGTGGTCCGAGCACTGCGGCTACAAGTACTCCCGGCCCGTGCTGCGGCTGTTCAAGAAGTATCAGGAGGCGATGGACGCGGGGGCGGTGGAGAACGCGGGCGTCATTGACATCGGCGACGGGCAGGGCATCGTCATGAAGATGGAAAGCCACAACCACCCGTCGGCGGTCGAGCCGTTCCAGGGGGCAGCGACGGGCGTGGGCGGCATCCTGCGTGACATCTTCACCATGGGCGCCCGCCCTATCGCCATCCTGAACTCGCTGCGCTTCGGCACGCTGGACGACGCGCGGACGCGGTATCTGTTTGAGCACGTCGTTGGCGGCATCAGTCACTATTCTAACTGCGTGGGGATGCCCACGGTGGGCGGGGAGATTTACTTTCACCCGTCCTACGCGGGCAATCCGCTGGTCAACGCGATGGCGGTGGGGGTCGTGCCGCTCGACAGGATCGCCTCGGCGGCGGCGAAGGGGGCGGGCAATCCCGTCCTCTACGTCGGGTCGGCGACGGGGCGGGACGGGATTCATGGGGCGACCTTCGCCTCCGTCGAACTGGGGCCGGACTCGGAGAGCAAGCGGCCCAATGTGCAGATGGGGGACCCGTTCGCGGAGAAGCTGCTGATCGAGGCCACGCTGGAGGCACTCGCCACCGGGCGCGTCGTCGGCATCCAGGACATGGGCGCGGCGGGGCTGACGTGTTCCACCTGCGAGACCGCCGCCAAGGCGGGGATGGGCATGACCATTGATGTCCGCAGGGTACCCCAGCGCGAGGCGGGCATGACGCCGTATGAGATCATGCTGTCCGAGTCGCAGGAGCGGATGCTGGCGATCATCGAGAAGGGGTTTGAGGACGAGGTCGCCGCCGTGTTCCACAAGTGGGGCCTGAACGCCGTCGTCATCGGGGAGGTGACGGACACGGGCAGGGTGGTGATCAAGGACGGAGAGACGGTCGCGGCGGAGGTACCCGCCCGCTCCCTCACCGACGACTGCCCTACGTACTCGCTCGCCGCCTCGGAGCCGGCATATATCCAAGAGGTGCAGTCGGCGGACCTGTCGCACCTGCCGGAGCCGGAGGACTACAACGCGGTACTCTTGAAACTGCTCGCCACGCCTTCCATCGCGTCAAAGCGCTGGGTCTACGACCAGTACGACTCCATGGTGCAGACGCAGACGACCGTGCTGCCCGGCGCGGCGGACGCCGCCGTGCTGCGGCTGCGCGGGACCCAGAAGGCCATCGCGCTGACCACCGACTGCAACCCGCGCTACTGCTACCTGGACCCCTATGTCGGCGCGCAGATCGCCGTCGCCGAGGCCGCGCGCAACCTGTCGTGCGTCGGCGCGACCCCGCTGGCGGTCACGGACTGCCTCAACTTCGCCAACCCGGAGAAGCCGGACGGCTTCTGGCAGTTCCGCCGCGCCGTGGAGGGCCTGGCCGACGCCTGCGAGGCGCTGGGAACCCCCGTCATCTCCGGCAACGTCTCCTTCTACAACGAGACCCCGGAGCGCGCCATCCTCCCCACCCCTACCGTCGGCATGGTGGGCCTGCTGCCCGACGCCGACAAGCGGGTGACGCTGAGGTTCAAGAGCGAAGGCGACCTCATCTACCTTGTGGGAGACGGGAGGCCCACCCTCGGCGGCAGTGAGTACCTGTCCGTC
>JAFAZD010000057.1 GCA_019239955.1 Armatimonadota bacterium
CCAGCACGTCGTGGTCGAGCAGGGGAAGCTTTAACAGGGAACGAAAGCCCTGAGACGTCAGCCAGTCACGCCTGTTAGGGGGGGAGTCATGCGCGATGTCAGCGATCACAATCGGCTGGCGTGTGCTGACCAGCTCCGGCCAATAGGGGACGTCCTTGATGAACAGGGGCGTTGATGCATAGGGATGCCTCATCTGCTCACCGACGATGATCTGACCGCTCTCGTAGGTCATGTGCAGGATCAGGGCCTCCTGCTCCGCGTCCAGAAACCAGAGGGAGCCGTGCCGCGACTCCAGCACCTCCGCAATCGCCGCCAGGACCTGCCCCAGAAATGTGTCCAGCTCCGGCCGTGCGGTGAGCGCGCTGAGCTGGCGCGTCAGCGCCGTCGTCAGTCCGTGAGAGACATGCTCGGCCCGCTTGCGCTCGGTGATGTCTATCAGCAGGCCATCCCAGAGGACGTCCCCGTTCGCCTGCCGCTCCGGTCGGGAGGCCAGCTGAAGCCACTTCTGCTCGCCCGTCGGGAGGAGGATACGCCCCTCCCACTTCTTGGGCTGGAGCGACGCGGCGGACTCGGCGACGGCCCGATCAAAGAGGGGACGGTCCTGCGGGTGGATCATGTCCAGGGCGCGCGCCGCGTCGGCCTGGACCTCCTCCGGCTCCAGGCCGCACACCTCCCGGCAGCCCTCACTGACGTAGGGGAATGCGACGGAGCCGTCCGGGTGCAGGACGAATTGATACACCATGCCGGGCGCATTGGCGACCATGCGCTGGAATCGCCTCTCGCTCTCGCGCAGCTGCGTCTCCGCCTGCTGGCGCTCGATGGCGGCGGCCAGCACGTTGGCGATGGCTTGGAGGAAGTGGATGTCGTCCTCCGTGAAGTCCCGGCGCTGCCGCGTATGCACGCCGAGGACGCCGAAGGGCTGGCGGCGTCCCTGCCCCCCGATCACGACGCTGAGGCCGCTGACTGCCCCGTGCTCCTGGAGCAGCGGCGGGATGGAGAATCGCGTCTCGGTATTGTAGTCATGGACGATCACCGGCTCGATGCAAGCCAGAGTATAGTACGATTGACAGCCGGCGGCCTCCGCGCCCACGGTGACGTGCCCCACCAGACCCTCCCGCCAGCCCACCCCCGCCCGGAGCAGCATTGTCTTCCCGCCCGGCAGCAGCTCCATCACCCGGCAGAACTCGACATCGAGAGTGTGTGCGACCAGGGCGACCGCGTTATCCAGCAGCGTGGAAAGACTCGTCCCCATGAGCGCGCGCTGCCCCAGATCGGCGACGGTGGCCTGCTGGCGCGCATAGGCTTTCTGCCTCTCCTCGCCGGGCCAAGAGGTCATTTCCATCCTGCCCTCCTGCCTGGGAACCGCGTCCGTTCCCGTATCTCATCGGGGCGCATTCATGCGACTATTGTGGTTTTCGCTCCCCAGTCACGCATAACGTGTCATTCGACACATATATTCCATGATTTAACAGTCGCACAAACATTTCCTGCCGCTGTATGATAAGATGTATGTTGTTCCAGCACAGAAAAGTGGTAATACTGTCGCATGGCGGTTTGGCGGCTGCCGGAGAAAAATGGGAAGCAGGCCATGCCTGGCATCAGGGGGACCGTGGAGAACGCCGCTGTATGCGGAGGACCTGGCGCGTTCCGGCGAGTGCTACGTGCGTACTGTGATTTGAGGAACTGTATGGGGGATGATGGGAGGGAAGCAGCAGATAGATGGGGCGACCCGGCGGGTCGCCCCTACGTCCCTTCCGGCCTCGGCGTCGGGCGCTTGGCCCCGCGCTGGAGGCGGCGGCGGCGGTTGGCGAGGCGGCGGGCGTTGCCCCGCGCCACCGCCTCGGCCTCTTCAACCAGGGCCTCCAGCTCGGTCATCTCCGCGGCGGAGAGGGGAGGACCGGCACCGTTGTGGCGGGCCATTAGCGCGTCCATCCGCGCCTGCTTCGGGGCGGCGAACTGCTCGATGATCTCCGGCTCGTCAAAGGTCAGCAGGTCGCCGAGGCCGACGCCCAGCGCCTGGCAGACCGCGCCGATCACCCGCATGTCCACCTTCTCCAGCGGCTCCTCCGGGTCGGCCAGCCGGTACAGGCTTTTGGCATTGACCCGGTCGCCCTGCTCCGAGACGCGCCGCACCAGGTCGGCGGTCGTCAGCCCCTGCCGCTCCAATATCCACTTCAGCCGCGAAAACGCTTCCTGCACGGAGAATTCCCCCTGCGGCTATTCTGCCGCAGAGGCGGCCGTTTTCGCGCGACCGAACAGCCGGACCTTGCGCCCATCGGCGTCGCGCAGGGTGCCCAGCGTCAGGTCGGCCAGTGGCAGGATCACGTTCAGATTGCTGAGCATGTATTTATGGTGGACCTTGTGGTGCGCGTCCAGGAACCGGAACCAGCGGAAGCGGCGCAGGGCGCGGACGGCGCGCGGGACGTGCATGACCCAGTGCAGCGACTCGTAGAGGCCGTAGTAGACGGTAATGGCCGCGACGCCGCCCCACAGGCTGGGGATGCCGGTCAGCCGCTGCACCAGCCAGAGAAAGGGCAGGTGGAAGGCGATCATCGCCAGCAGCGCCCACCAGTCCATCGTCACATGCTCCGGGTGCTCGTGATCGTCCTCGGGAGCGTAGTAAGTGTCGTCGCCCTTGTAAATCTGGTGGTGAACCAGGGTGTGCGCCTGGAACGTGCGGTAGATGTACTTGGGCGAGTGGAACAGGTAGCGATGGAAGAACCACTCAAAGTAGCTGCCGTAGAGAAAGTAGACGACAAACGCGCCGAGTTCCCAGAACAGCGTTGTGGTACTCATGTACGTGTTTCCTTTCAAATTTCCTTCTAGAAACATTATACCGCAAAAGCGGAAATATTACCACGTAAATGGGAAATACTTGAGAAATTTTTTGAGACGGCGTTGCAAGGGTAATCTAATCACGACAGAACGTTTTTCCCGTTCAGGTACGGGAAGCGCCGCAGGCGGCGTGAGGGCGTTCACCTGGATGCCGACGGCGACACGGCCGGGGCGCAACGATCTGTCTCGGTTCCGCGCCGGTTAAGGCGCAAAAGGAGGTTTCTACGTTGGTGAAACATCATCCCCGAATGACTGCAGCCCTCTTCGCCCTCGCGGCCCTGACGGCTCTGCTCGCGCCCGCCGTCGCGCAGACACCGGCCGCCGTTCCCACGCATGGCCTGGACCTGAGCGCGATGGACACCCGTGTCATGCCCTGCGAGAACTTCTACCAGTACGCCAACGGGTGCTGGCTCGCCACCGCCGTGATCCCGGCCGAGTATGCCTCCGGGGGTGTGGGCGTCGAAGTCACGGAGCGAAATCTGGCCCTGCTGCGTACGCTGGCGGAGCGGGCGGCGGCGAATCAGCGCGTGAAGCCGGACAGCGCCGAGGGCAAGGTCGGCAGCTTTTACCGGAGCGGCATGGACGAGGCGCGCATCGAAGCCGACGGAGTCACGCCCCTCGCCCCGGAATTCGCCCGGATCGAGGCCGTCCAGGACGCGCCGGGCCTTTTGGCCGAGATGGGCCGCCTGCACCGTCTCGGGGTCTTCGCCGGGTTCGGCCTGTCGGTCAGCCCGGACCTCAAGGACAGCACGCGGGAGATCGTTCAGCTCTTCCAGGGCGGGATCGGCCTGCCCGCGCGGGGCTACTACGAGGACAAGGACGCGCAGGAAGTCCGCGACGCCTACGTCGCCCACGTCACGAAAATGTTCGCGCTCCTGGGCGAGACTCCGGACAAGGCTGTCGCCGACGCCAGGACGGTGATGGCGATCGAAACCAAGCTGGCCCTCGCCTCAAAGGCCCCGCCGGACCTGCGCGACCCGCAGGCCAATTATCACAAGATGACCCTGTCCGCGATGGACGGTCTGACGCCGGGCGTGGACTGGCGGCCCTACTTCACCGCCATCGGCCTGCCCGACCCCGGCGGGATGAACGTCGGTCAGCCGCAGTTCTTCACGGCGTTGGGACAGACCGCGACGACCGTGCCCCTCGCCGATTGGAGGGCCTACCTGCGCTGGAACCTGGTTCACGCCGAGGCCTCCCGCCTGAGCCGCGCGTTCGTGGACGAAAACTTCCACTTCTACAGCACGGTTCTCCGGGGCGTCCCGCAGATGCAGCCGCGCTGGAAGCGGGTGCTGCGGGCGACGGACGCCGCACTCGGCGAGGCGCTGGGGCAGCTTTACATCGCTCAGGCGTTCCCGCCCGCGGCCAAGGCGCGCGCCCTGGCGCTGGTGCGGAACCTGAAGGCGGCGCTGCGGGACGACCTGGCGACCCTGCCCTGGATGACGGAGGCGACACGCCGGGAGGCGCTGGTCAAGCTGGACGCGATGGCGATCAAGATCGGCTACCCGGACAAATGGCGCGACTACTCGAAGCTCGACGTGACCAGCCCGTCCTACGTCATCAACAGCATGCGCGCCGACGAGTTCGAGTTCCAGCGCGACCTGAACAAGATCGGCAAGCCGGTGGATCGCCAGGAGTGGCACATGAGTCCGCCGACCGTGAACGCTTACTATAGTCCCACGACGAACGACATCAATTTCCCGGCGGGCATCCTCCAGCCGCCCTTCTTCGACCCGCAGGCCGACGACGCGGTCAATTATGGGGCGATCGGCGCGGTGATCGGGCACGAGATGACGCACGGCTTCGACGACAAGGGCCGCCAGTTCGACGCCCACGGCAACCTGCGGGACTGGTGGACGGAGTCGGACGCCCAGGCGTTCCGCGCCCGCGCGCGGAGCATCGTCGCGCAGTACAGCGCCTACGAGCCTCTGTCGGGGCTGCACATCAATGGTGGTCTGACCCAGGGGGAAAACATCGCCGACATCGGCGGCCTGAAGATCGCGTACCTGGCGCTGGAGAAGTCGCTGCGGGGCAGGCCGCGCACGAAGATTGACGGCTTCACCCCGGAGCAGCGCTTCTTCATCGCCTACGCCCAGGTGTGGCGGGCGAAGCAGCGGCCGGAGAGCCTCCGCGTCTCCCTGGCCACCGATCCGCACTCACCGCCCCAGTATCGTGTGATCGGCGCGCTGGCGGACATGCCGGAGTTTCGTCAGGCGTTCGACTGCCCTCCCGACCCCAGGGCCAGCCCGACGACCATCTGGTAGTCCCCGACGGCCTCAATGCTGTCAGTGCGGCGCATCGCTGAACTCCAGGCCGGGGACGGGCTGTCCGGCGGGCGTGGCGATGCGGAAGTGGAGGCTCCAGCCGCCGTTGCCCTGCGTCACCTTGATCAGCACCGAGTTCCAGCCGGCGTTGAGGTGCGCGCTCACCTTGTCCTGATCCATGCTGTCGCTGCGCGCGCCGGGGTGGTCGTAGACCTGCCGGCCGTTCAGCCAGAGCTTGATCCCGTCGTCGCTGCCCGCGCCCAGCATCACCGGCATGGATGCCGGTGACTTCACCTACAGCGCGACGTAGGCCGCCATGTCCGTCTTGTCCTTGATCTGTGGGTATAGGCTCAGGAAGTCCAGTGCCGTCGCGGACAGTGTCGCCTCCCGCCAACGGACCGTGCCGCCGGGGGCGAGTGTGCCGGCCAGGTACGCCCGCTCCGGGGCGTGGGCGAGGACATTGTTGGCCCCGCCGCCGGGATTGGCGAAGGGGCCGGCGACCAGGACGGGGATACTGGTCTGAGCGTCCCAGGCGTCGGCGACGGCGCTTTGCTGCGCGGGCGTCAGAGCCACCTTGTCGGCCAGCGCGCGGATGGCCGGGGGCAGGCGGTCCAGGGCCGTCATAGGCCGCAGGCTGAATCCGTACAGAGTGCTGACGGCGTTCAGGTTCTGCGGGGAGATGTCGGCGGGGACGCGCCCCGGCGGCCCGATCGCGCCGAACGTCCAGCGATCGCCTCCATCCACGCCGGGCGCGGCGGCCGGGGAGTGCCACCAGAACCACTGCGGCATCGGCAGCCTGCCCTGCGGCATGTCCGACTCGCTGACCAGGCCGTAGCTGGCGTAGTTCATCTGGTCCCAGGCAAATCCCGCTGTGTCGGCCATGGGAGGCATATCGGCCGGGATCAGCGTCTCCGTCTTCGGCGGGAACTCGCGCCAGGCCGTTGCCACCAGGTTGATGTAGTTGTTCGGCGGCCCGACCTTTGGGTCGCCCTGCACGTAATCCGCCTGCGCCGCGCCGAAGTCCTGGCCCAAGATGTCAACGCGGTCGAAGAGGATGGCATAGCTGTTCTTGCGGTCGGCGAGCGTCGCGGCGGCGACCACGCGCCGGGGCAGCTCGGTCGCGTATCGGCGCAGGAAGCGCAGGGTGTCCGGGTCGTCCAGGCGAACGTAGAACTGTGTCCACTGTCCGTCATCGCGGCCCGGGACGTGAAGGCCGCTGTCCACCCAGGCGGCGTTGGTCCCCCACAGGTTGCTGCCGGTGGTGGTCGGCGGGTCCACGCCGGGGTAGTTCCAGGGCATCCACTGCTCGCGCCATTTCGTCAGTGCGCCCTCTTTTACGACGTGCGCGACCAGCTCGCGCGACCACCAATAGATCGCCGCCATGTAGGTCTCGCGGTCGCCGACGGCGTAGGCCAGCCGCGCCAGCGCGAGCTGCGTCGGGGCCATGTCGCCCTGCTCGGTGATTGCGCCGCGTCCCTGCGACGCCCACGCCTGGCTGGTCGGCAGCACGTTCAGGGCGCAGATCACGTCCCACCGGTCCGCAATCGTCTGGTAGTCGCCGGTGTTGTAGGCGTAGGCCCAGGCGTCGTAGATCATGTCCGTGCCCAGCTTGCCGGCGTCGCCCCAATCACCGGCGCCCCAATCGCCGATGCCTGGACCGTCAATGTAGCGCCGGATGCCGTCCCGCTCGTCCATCGAGTAGCTGGAAGGGTCGAGCAGCGTGTCCTGCACGCGGGCCTGGAGCCAGCCCTTGACGTCCTGTCGGAAGCCGCCGGCCGCGTAGCCGTTGAGGAGCGATGGAAAGCGGTCGCTGTCGCTCTGGGCGTACCAGACGAAGTTGCCGTCGTGCCAGTTCCACATCTGAATGGAGGTATCGCTGGCGTCGCCGGTGGCCCGGGCCAGCAGCTCCGACTGCGCCCGGCGCGCCGGGGTACTCGCGTCGGAAGGCCGGGCCGGGTTCGGGTCGGCGGTCTGCATCCAGTACGGCCCGACGGTGAGCCGGTAGCGCAGCATGGGCGCGCCCTCCACCACGGTGTACGGCCCGAACAGGGTGGGGCAGGCGCAGTCGGTCAGCCGGCCGGCGACGCTGATCGGGAAGCCGCCCAGCCGGGCGACGGCCAGCGATGGGCTGAGGGGTGCCGTCACCAGCGGCGGTGTGTGCCAGTCGTCGGCAAAGGCGATGTAGTCAAACGCATCCCGCACGTCCACCGACCCCGCCTGGTGGTTGATGCTGTACGTCTCATGCACGGCGTAGGGGAACCGAGTCAGCGCCCGTGCCCACCAGCCGCACCGCGCCGCGACGGCCGCCGGCACGCCCGCGTCCCACGTCCACGTCCGCCACTGCGCGGCGGGCCAATTTGCCGGCACACGAAAATTCTCCGGGCGCTGCCGCCACGCCGCCCGCTGCGGCGGCTTTGCGTACCCGAACAGCGGCATCGTCGTCACGTAGCCTGCCGCCTTCGGGAACGTCAGCGTCACGCCGTCACGCGAAAAATCCAGCGACGCGGGCCGGTGCTGCAGTGTCACCAGGTACGGCACGTCCCACTGCGTCCAGCCGTCGCTGTCCTGCCACCAGGCCAGCAGCCAGGGCCGGGCCATCGCCCGCAGCGCCGCCGCGTCCAGGTGGTCGCCCGGCTTCAGAACCCGCGCCCCCGACGCCGTCGCCAGCGCCAGGCGGGACGGCCCGCCCAGCCCCTGCCGCCGCGTGTCCCCGAACAGGGCCAGCCGCGAGTCCCGGCACTGGATCAGCCAAGCGGGCGAGAGCTGGGTGTTCAGCACCGTCAGCGGCGCTTGGGACGATGCGCCCGTCCAGGCGACATCGGGCCGCCCGCCTCGCGCCTGCACCGGGAACAGCGGGACTAGGCTGAGGCCATTGGAGGCCGTCCGAACCGTAACGATGCCCTTCTTCGGCTGGTACTGCGCGCCGGGCCGGCGGTTCGGGGCGGAGAACCAACGCCGCCGCGCCGCCCAGTGCCGGAACCCGGCGGCGACATCGTAGGCGTTGACGACGGAGACCGTCTCTTCCAGCCCCTGTGTGTCTGCCGTCCCAAATGTTCGGTAGCCGACTGTGTAGCGGCCCAGCAGGTGCGCGGCGAGACGAACCGGGATTTCCCGCAGTTGGCCGGGCTGAAGCGTCAGCGGGCCGAAGAACACGGAGGTCGGGCCGAGTCCGCCCACCGAAAAGCCGCTGCGACGCAGGGGACGCATCTCCAGGCCGAATTTGCGTGGCCTGGTTCCCAGGTTCGCCACCCGGAGCGTCAGCGGCGGCAGCACGCCGTCGCGGCAGAGAATCAGCTTGGGCTGTAGGTCCGTATACAGCCAGTGCGCGTCGTCCGGCGTATACGAGACATGAATCGGCCCCGCGTCCACCGTCACCGGCTGGCCCTGGGCCTCCTTCGGCTCACGCCCCCGGAACCGGAACCCCCGGAACCGATAGGGCGGTGGGCCGACCGTCTCACGGAAGAACCCCACCCTCCAGTCCCAGCCATCGTGGGCGTTGGGGACGCGGCTGGTGTAGATCGTATCCCCGTTCAGCCCCCAGAGCGTGTTCCCGACCGTGCCCCAGCCGTGCTGGTTCTCCTGGAACAAGGCGATGTGCTCGCCCGATCCGACGCCGGACTTGCGGAAAAAGCAGCGCAGGCTGTGGTCACTCGCCGTCGCCGGCAGATTCACCTGCGTCAAGGCGTTCTGCTCGCTGCCGCCGGGGGCCAGCGTGAGGCGCATCAGCGGCTCACCCTCCGGGGTCCTGCCGACGGTGGGCCGAAGCGTCATGCCGGGGTACAGCGCCCAGCGCGCGCCCTCCCAGCGCGACAGCACCAGGTCCCGCTCCGCCGGAGCCGCCGCCTGCTGTGCGGACACGCTGCCGGTCAGGGCGAAGACGCAAACGAGGCCGAAAAGGGCGACAGGCTTCATGCGCCAAGTTTATCATGCCCCACACCGGCTGTCAACGGCTTGCTTCTGGGGGGCTGTGCGTGGTACACTCCTGGCGGCTTTTGCGGGTAGAATGTGCAGTGGGAGGACGCGCCGGGCGCGGCGCGGTGAGGCAGTACATGAGCGACAGTCACAATCCAGTGGGAGACAAGTGTTGAGAGAGCGCCGCCCCTGCAAGGTCGCCGCCGTGGTGCCGGCGTACAACGAGGAGAACCGGATCGGCGCGGTGCTCCAG
>JAFAZD010000078.1 GCA_019239955.1 Armatimonadota bacterium
ACCCGCCGAATGGTTGTCCGTCCCCGTCGGCGACAGCACGTTCCATTTGGGCCGTCTGAAATACGGCGGGCGGATCAACCCGCTGAAACTGCAAAAGGCGCTGGCCGCGCTTGGCCGCGACGACGACCTGACGCGCCTGCTCACCCAGGTCGCCGCGTCCGCCTCGTTCGTTTTCTCCATCGAGCCTTGCCGTGAAGACCCGGACTTCTATGATCTGACCGTGCGCGACCACAACAACTACCTGGCCGGCGAGAATGGCCTGGTCGTCATCCACAATAGTGGCGTGAACCTGAGCACCCTGCGCTCATCCAGGGAGAGGCTGGCCGCAGGCGGCAAGTCCAGCGGGCCAATCTCCTTCATGAAGGGCCTGGACGCCTCGGCGGGCAGCATCAAGTCAGGAGGAAGCACGCGCCGCGCGGCCTGCATGCGCGTGCTGGACATTGACCACCCCGACGTCAAGGAGTTCATTGACTGCAAGAAGGACGCCGAGGAGAAGGCCCACGCGCTGATTGACGCCGGCTACTCCGGCGCCTTCAACGTCCCCGGCGGTGCCTACGACACCGTCCCCTTCCAGAACGCCAACCACAGCGTCCGCGTCACCGACGAGTTCATGCAGGCCGTCGAGGCGGGGGCCGACTGGCAGACCAAGTACCGCCTCACCGGCAAGCCCGCCGACACCTACAAGGCCCGCGACCTCATGCACGGCATCGCCGAGGGCACCCATGTCTGCGGCGACCCAGGAATGCAGTACGACACCACCATCAACGACTGGCACACCTGTAGCAACACTGACAGAATATATGCAAGCAACCCGTGCTGTGTTACTGCTGACACCCTGATTGCCGTCGCTGATGGTCGTAATGCCGTGCCGATCAAAGAACTCGTAGGGACGGAAGTGCCTGTTTACGCCCACGACCATGCGACGGGCCGTACCACTATCTCGCGGATGTGGAACGTCGGCATCAAGCGCGAGAGTGCGCCGGTGTACCGCGTAACCCTAGATGACGGCTCTACCTTCCGTGCCACCGACGATCATCTCATCATGCTGCGTGATGGTTCCTACCGCATGGTGCGAGACCTGCGGTCGGGCGACTCGCTGATGCCGTTCCACTCCAAGGTGCTGACGCCGGAGAAGACCCGGACCAAGCGGCGCTACTACTGGACGGGCCGCTCCTGGCACCCCCAGTACCGGGCCGTTTGGGAATACTTCCATGGCGCACAGCCAGCAGGCTTCCACATCCATCACAAGGACTTTGATGCGCTCAATGACACCATCGAGAACCTCGCCCTCCTGATTGCCGAGGATCATCAGGCGTTACACGGCGAGAAGATGCGTGGTGACAACAATCCCGCTCGCCGGTTGATGAGCGACGAGTGGCGGCAAAATATCGGCGAAGCAGTACGCGGCACGAGGAACGGCAACTATGGCCGCACTCATTCTGAGGAAACCCGCCGAATCATGCGCGAGAAGTCCGCGCGGCGCTGGGCCAATGCTGAAGAGCGAGCGCGTTCAGGAGCCGTAATCAAGGCCGCGTTAGCACGGGCCAAAGCCGAAGGCCGCCCCATCGGACGTCCGGCGGGCGAGCGTTACGAGCGTTGTTGCCCCATCTGCCGGGGCAACTTCACCACGCGGCGCGTTGAGCAAATCTTCTGCTCCGATACTTGCCGATGTAGCCCGCTGGGGCGGCAGATGAGTGGCGAGAAAACCTGGGCGCAGAATCGTGGCCGCGCTTTGTCTGCCGAACACCGCACCAAACTGAGCGTCAGTGTCAGTGCCGCCAGCGATCCTGAAACCAAGCGTTGCGCCGCACAGACCGGCCATCGCAACACTGTTCTTAAGGTTGCACGTCTGTTGTTGGACAACAACATCATCCCATCACTGGATGACTGGGATGAGTTGCGCGGCCAGGCCCGCTCGCTCGGCGCGGGGGGTGTGCCGATGGCGGCGACAGCACGGCGACACTTCACAGATGATGCCGCTCTGCGCGAGCAAGCGGAGCTATATAATCACAAGATCGCTTCCGTTGAGTTCTGTGGGCACGAGGACGTGTACGATGGCACCGTAGACACTCACCATAACTTCGCCATTCTCACCTCGGCGGAACAATCGTGTGCGGAAGGCGCTTTGAACTACTCAGGCATCTTCATTCACAACAGTGAGTACATGTTCCTGAACTCAACCGCGTGCAACCTGTCGTCGCTGAACCTGATGAAGTTCCGCAAGGACGACGGGGCGTTCGATGCCGAGTCATTCGAGCACGCGGTCCGCATCATGATCACGGGGCAGGAGATCGTGGTCGGCTTCGCGGCCTACCCGACGGCTAAGATCGAGGAGCGCTCGCACGTCTACCGCACGCTCGGCCTGGGCTACGCCAACCTCGGCGCGCTGCTGATGGCCGCCGGGTTGCCCTACGACAGCGACGCGGGCCGGGCCTACGCCGGGGCCGTCACCGCCCTGATGACGGGCCGCGCCTACCACCAGAGCGCCGTCATCGCCCGCGACTGCGGCGGCCCCTTCGCCGGCTTCCAGGAAAACCGCGAGCCGATGCTGCGGGTCATGCGGAAACACCGCGAGCACGTGGACCACATCAACAAGCGCCTGATCCCCTCGTCGCTCCTGGACGCCGCCCGCACTGCCTGGGATGAAACGTTAGAAGCCGGACAAAGATTCGGTTATAGAAATGCCCAGGCAACCGTACTCGCCCCTACAGGTACAATCGGGTTTTTAATGGACTGCGACACGACGGGGATCGAGCCGGACATCGCCATCGTCAAGTACAAGTCGCTGGTCGGCGGCGGCATGATGAAGATCGTCAACCAGACCGTGCCCGAGGCCCTGCAGCGTCTGGGCTACACGGAAGGCCAGATCGAGGCCATCGTCAAATTCATTGACGAGAACGATACGGTCGAGGGCGCGCCGGACCTGAAGCCGGAACACCTGCCGATCTTCGACTGCGCCTTCCGCCCGATGAACGGCACCCGCTCCATCCACCACATGGGGCACATCAAGATGATGGCCGCCGCCCAGCCGTTCATTTCGGGCGCTATCAGCAAGACCGTGAACGTGCCCAATGACGCGACGCCGGAGACCATCGCGGACACGTACTTGCAGGCGTGGAAGCTGGGGCTGAAGGCCGTCGCCATCTATCGGGACGGCTCGAAGCGTACCCAGCCACTCTCGACCAGCAGGGAGGCCCCGGCGGGCGAGAAGACTCCGGGCCAGGCGGTCCCCGACGGCGTCCCGCCGCAGGCCGTGCGCCACCGCCTGCCCGACGAGCGCGCGTCCGTGACGCACAAGTTCTCCATCGGCGGCCACGAGGGCTACCTGACAGTGGGCCTCTACCCGGAGAACGGTCAGCCCGGCGAGATCTTCATACGCATGTCCAAGGAGGGGTCCAGCATCTCCGGCCTGATGGACAGTTTTGCCACCGCCATCTCGCTGGCCCTGCAGTACGGCGTCCCGCTCGGGACCCTGGTGGACAAGTTCATCCACTCGCGCTTCGAGCCATCGGGCTTCACCGGCAACAAGGACATCCCGATGGCCAAGTCGGTGATGGACTACATCTTCCGCTACCTGGCCCTGCGCTTCTTGCAGAAGGAGGAGCGCCACAACGTCGGCCTGCTCGCCGACCAGGAGGATGGCGAGGGTTACGCCGCGACGCCCGCCTCGCCCAAGCCGTCGTCCCCGCCGTCCGCCCGGGCCCAAGACGCCAAGAGCGGCACCCTGAGCAACGGGACCAATGGGGAGGGCGTCCACAAGAGCGGCGCGTCCGACAACGCCCATCTGGCCGACAACACCACCGCCGCACTCACTGACCATGAGCGCGAGATCTACCGGATGCAGTCTGACGCCCCCCCCTGCCCCGAATGCGGCGCCATCACGATCCGCAGCGGCGCGTGCTACAAGTGCATCAGCTGCGGCACTAGCCTCGGCTGCTCCTAATAGCCGGGGCCGCCTTGTCTTACAAGGCGGCCCGGCCTGATACGAGGGGGACTCTTCCGCGTTCTGTCCCTTCATAGCACTCGCACGAAGGCGTTGCCGGGGACACGGCGGGCAAGGCCGCGCATCTCCAGCAGGGTGAGGATGCCGGTCACCTGCGGGGCGGTCAGGCCGCTCTCGGCGATCAGGGAGTCAACGTGGCGGGGCTGGAGGGCGAGCATGTCCAGGATGCGGCGCTGCTCCGGGGGGAGGTTGGGGACGGGCGCGGGCGAGTCGGGGGAGCGCAGGGAGAGGACTCCCAGCTCGCCAAGGATGTCGTCCACGGTCTCGACCAGCTTCGCGCCGTCCTGGATGAGCCTGTGGCAGCCGGAGTTGCGCCCGTCGCCGACGGGGCCGGGAATGGCGAACACGTCGCGGCCCTGATCGCCCGCCTCGCGCGCCGTGATCAGCGAGCCGCTGTCGGCGGGGCTTTCGATGACCAGTACGCCCAGAGACATTCCCGAGATGAGGCGGTTGCGGGCGGGGAAGCGCCAGGGTTCGGGCCGGGTGCCGAGTGGGAATTCGGAGACGACGGCCCCGCCGCCCCCGGCGATGCGGTCGAACAGCGCCCGATTGTCGGTGGGATAACAAACGTCCACCCCGGAGCCCAGGAAGGCGACGGTGCGGCCCCCGCCCTCCAGCGCGCCCTGGTGGGCGTGGGTATCCACGCCGCGCGCCCCGCCGGAGATCACGGTCAGCCCGTGCGCGGCCAGCTCGCGCGCGAAGCGCTGCGCCAGCGTCCGCCCATACTGCCCGGCCCGCCGGGAGCCGACGATGGCGATGCTGAACTTGTCCTCCGTGACGAGCGCGCCGCGCGCGATCAGCACGGGCGGCGCATCGGGCAGGGGGCGCAGGTTGGCGGGGTAGCATGGGTCATCGTAGGGGATGATCCGCCCGCAGAGCCGCGCCAGCGTTTCGCGCTCCGGGGCGAAGCTGCGGCCCTGAATCGCGGAGAGTCGGCTGACGTGCTTGTCCGTCAGGCCGGGGACGCGGCCCCGCCAGTCCGCGGCCGACGCGGCGAACAGAGCGCTGGGGTCGCGGTCAAATGCTTCCAGCAGCGCACGGGCGCGCTGGGGGCGAAATTCCAGCGCGTTCAGCTTCAGCCAGGCTTCGGTGAGGTCCAGGCCGTCCATAGCCCTGCATCCTTCCTTTGGTTCATGTTACTGTCCGGGGTAGCCGCCGCCATACCCCCCGCCGCCGCCATAGCCGCCGCCTGCGCCGGCCTGGCTGTTTACCACGAATCCCCACGTCTGGGTCATGGCATTGCCGCGCCAGTCCGCCGCCTTGACGACGACCTGGTGCGCGCCGTCGGTGAGGGTCGGCGGGGAGGGCGCGTCCGGCGAGGAGGTGTCCACGAGCACCTGGCCCTTGCTGGGATCGTAGATCACGTGGGACAGCGGCTTGCCGTCGAGCAGCAGAGAGACGGACGCCGGGTCAATGCCGGAGCCTTCGTCCACGACCGTGGCGCTGGGGAAGGTGCCGGCAGCGACAGTGGACCCGGGCGGGGGTGTCATCGCCTGTACCTGCGGCGGCAGCGTACTCAGGACATCGGCCCGCAGGGCGCTCAGGGTTCCGTCGTTGCCCAGGATGTACAGGGTGCCGTCCGCGAAGACCGGCGACGACGTGACCTCCGTAGCGTTGGGGCGCGCCTGCATCTTAGTGACGGAGGACGGGACCGCATACTGCCAGTTCGTCTTGCCCGTGTCCGCCGCCAGCGCGTACAGGACGCCGCGCTGGGCCGGCACCAGGAACACATTGCCCGCCAGCAGGGGGACGCCGTCCGCCGGGACGCCCAGAGATTTGCTCCAGCGCAGCTTGCCCGACGGGTTGAAGACGAACAGCCCGCCGTCCACCGTGCCGACCGCGACGAAGTCCGGCCCGATGGTCGGTGCGGTCGTGATCTCCGACGACAGCCGCTTGGTCCACCGGGTCTCGCCGCTGCGGGGGCTGAAGGCGTAGAGCGTATCGCCGCCCCCGACGAAGACCATGTTGTTGGAATAGACGGGCGGGGCGATGGTCGGGTCGCCCGACAGCTGGACCGACCATGTTTTGCGGCCCGTCGTCTTGCCGACGCAGTAGACGCTGTCGTCGGCGGAGGCGAAGTAGACGCTGTTGCCCGCCACGGACGGCGAGGTCGTCACCGGGCCGCTGGTGGGGAAGCTCCACAGGATGTCTCCGGTGTCGGCGCTGGCGGCGTAGCAGTGGGTGTCGGCGCTGCCGAAGTAGAGGACGCCGCCGTCCACCGTGATCGCGCTCCGCACCGCGCCGCCCACCTTCTGGGCCCAGACCTGCGCGCCGGTCTTGGCATTGAGCTTGTAGTACTGCCCGTCGTCGCTGCCGATGTAGAGAAACCCGTTGTCCAGGGCGGGCGTGCTGCTGAAGGTCCCGGTGGCGGTCTCATCGCCAGCCGGATACTGCCAGACGGTCTGCCCATCGGCGACGCGCAGGGCGTAGACGTGCCCGCCGGCTCCGAAGTAGACGATGCCGCCCGCAGTGATGGGCGACGCCGGGCTGTTGGGCGCGGCCGTGGTCGTGTGCCGCCAGAGCAGCGACAGCGGCGTGGGGAGCGTGTCCGCCGTGTACCCCGAGTGCGCGGTGTCGTAGCGATAGACTATAACCTGCCCCGCCGGTGCCGCCGTCGTCGCGGTCGCCGCCTGCGCGCCCAGCCGGTGGGCCGGGACAACCAGCGCCAGCAGGCCGCCCAGCGCGGCCACCCTCCAAAGTTGCTTCTTCATGTCTTCCTCCTGATGCCTTCGCCCCCGAAGGCACTGTCATTCTTGGCCTGCCGCAGTCAGTTCGTTTCGGCAATTTCATGAACCTATCACTATCAGCGCACTCGCCGGCAAGTACGTTTTGCCATTTTTCGTGTGCGGCACTGGTGGGCATTCTTGCCCATTTTCTCATGTGCTGCCACCGGTACTCGTGCTCGACTTCCTCCAGGATCAGCGCCGCGATGGCATCCTATTCGGCCTCCGGCAGCCGTGAGACCTTATCGTGTGCCTGTTCCAGAAGTTGTGTCATGCGACGCCAGTTCGTTTTGCCATTTTTCGTGTGTGATCCTTGATGATCGCTCTAGTCCCTTTTCCTCTTCCACCGGCGCCCTGTCTCACGACCTCATTATCGGCAACGGGGACAAAGACGCTCTCAATGGCATCTTAAGTGGAACGCCAGTCCGCTCCCGCCATCAGGTTAGCGACCGACAGGTCTTCATCGATCTCCGGCCAGTGCAGGCTGATGCCCCCGCCGCCGATCTCCACCCGCGCCCGCTGCTCCGGCGTCGCCGCCGACAGCGTCGGGAACCACAGCAGCGGCACCCCCAGGGTGCGCCCATCGGTGAGAAACACCTGCATCGCCTCATCGGTGAACTCGACCGCCTGCGCCAGGGCCGTGGTCGGCACGTAGGCGCGCGCACGACGCGGCCTATTGGCTAAAGTACTCATTCCAAGCCTTCAAAAGTTGTGGTTGAGCCATGTCGGGCCGCTCCGCTTCTTTATATCGGTGGCCTCGTGTTGGCCCTTCGGATTAACCAGAACGAGACACCTAGCAACACGACTCCAGCAATGACAGACAGGCCTGAGGACTGGAGTTCCCCTTGGAGGGAGATCGTGTGATACCCTAACTTGCCCATGACGGCCATCGTTGCCTTCGGCCCGAAGCCCTGGGTTAAGCCAGCCTGTACCGCCCCGAACAGGCGCAACAGGCCGAAACCTGTAAATGCCAGGCCGAAGACAAGAGCGGCGTAAGCCTCATTGGGTATCAAGAAGTTTCTCATAGGACTTACCGATACCGAGCGAGCCAGAAGACCGCATTCCGCCTTCCATACTGCATTGTCACCCACCACATAAAGCCTTTAGCCTAGCGACCTAGCGGCCAATCCCATCGGCGATAATGGCTTGCACTGCCTGCGACTCAACACCGCAAGGCGGCTGGCGTTCGGCGTTGTGCCTTGTGAGTGTCCTGCTCGCCTGGCTCAGTGTTACTGATGCCGCTGGTCTATTCTGTTACGCGCCGTGTCCGTCCGGTGCAGCGCCGTGTTAGGCCGCAGACGGTTTGGCCTTGTTCAGTCTCTTTACCAGGCCCTGCTGATGTCTGCTCGCTACACCCTCTACTTCAGCTTTCCGGGCGGCAAACTCCTGCTGGAAGGCTCGCAAGTTCTCGCCCGTTAGGACATAGGTCCAGGCAAACGCCAGTAAGTCGAAGTCGCTCTGGGACATCCAACGGGCCATATCGGGACGCAGCAGGTCATCAACACACAATCCTTCGTAGAACCACAGGACAACAGCAGTACGGACTTCCATGCTCCGATGGTGAAGACACCAAGACGCATACTCGTAGACATCGGCCACGAGCTTCTCGTCCAGCGGCTTCTGACGATAGGCGTCCTCCAGAGCGTGTCGGAGTACGTACCACACCCAGCCTGCACTCTCCGCATCGGCAATGGCCCGGTGAAGTTGAGGAAACCTCTCGATTGCAGTCCGGCGCCAAAGGCTCATGGGAAGGCTGCCTTCTGCAGCCTAACTCACATTATGTCGCACCTGGCAGTATAACACGTCACAATACGCGCCGGACGCACGTTCAGCCATTCCCGTTTGCCCATGCGGCGATGGACGGTAAGACCTGCGGCTGGCGGCCTTACCTGGCGTTTACCGGCGGCGGCGTTCCTCGTCGTCGCGCCAGCGGGGCTCGGAGTCGGAGAAGCCGGAGTTGCGGAGCAGTTTTTCCAGACGCCGCCGCTCCTGCCAGTCCTTCCAACGGCCGGCCAGGTCGAAGGGGCTGCGCCGCCGTGAGCCGTCCAGGGTCGTCCGCGACGACGGGCGGGCGGCGGGGTAGACGCGCAGGTCCGGGCCGCGCGGGGCGCGGCGCGGCCCGGCGTAGGAGCCGATGTCGGCCCAGGAGCGCCCGAAGCGGACGTACAGGAATGCCGCCAGGATGCCGCCGCAGGCGAACAGGCCCAGCACCGAGCCGAGCATAGTGCCGTACTGGAAATACACCCAGGCGGTGACGATCAGGGCGACCCAGCGCGCCTGGATCGGGAAGAAGTAGAACGTGAGCGTCTCGTTCGGGTTGATCATGCAGAAGGCGACGATCAGCGCGGTCAGCGGCAGGAACAGGTCGTTGAGGGGCGGGATCTGCTGATGCAGCAAAATCCCGCCGAGGAAGAGGGACGCCGCCGAGACCGCCGTGACCGCGAAGAAAAAGGCCGCAAAGCGCCCGCTCCCCCAGCTCCGCTCCAGGCTCCCGCCGCTGAGCCAGAAGAACACCAGGGTGATGATCAGCCAGAGCGAGAATCCGACCGAGACCAGCGGGTAGGTCAGGAACGTCCAGGGCGCGTGCAGCGCGTTCGCGGAGTCGAACACCATCTCCGTGGCGAGGAACGGCAGGGCGACCTGCGGCGACAGGAACGCGGCCAGGAACGTCAGCACGTTGAGGCCCAGCAGCGTCAGCGTGACGGGGATGCCGCCCTTGAGGAAGAAATCGCGGAGGCTGTCGCCCGGCGTCATCGGGCTGTTGTAACGCATGGCTTCGTGCTTTCCAGGCCGCGAAAGAGTCAGTGGCAAGATACACCGGGGGATGGCCGTTTCCCTCCTTATCAGTATACCAGAAATCGGCCCCAACGTCACGGCTGTCGGGTCGCGCGCAGTCCCGGACGGTGTCCCTGCGCGAGCGCGGCGGCGAAGGGGGCTTTTAAGGCACGGAAGACGCCGACGACGCCGTCCGGGTGTTGATCGCGGTCGTAGTCCAGCCAGACATCGGGGGCCGGGGGCGCGGGGGCGTCCCGGAAGGCCGGGCCGAAGCGGCGGATCGCCGCCGTCGCCGGGCGGTCGGTGCCGTCGGGGTTGATCAGGCCGAAGTCGCTGTTCTCGCTGACCCGATAGCCGCCGGGATACCACCACCAGAAGATGCCGTCCGCGCCGGATTGGCGGGCCAGTTCGTAGAAGCGGGCATAGTAGGTCCCTTGCGTCCTGAGAGCGTCCGGGTCATCCCCGGCGCCGGCCCAGACGCTCATGCCGGTCTCGGCCCACAGCGCCGGCTCGTGGGGCGCGACGCTGCGCGCGTAGGCGATGCGGAACAGGGCGGCCAGGTCGCCGTCATCGTGCCCAATCTGGCCGTAGCTCTCCGGCGCGAGGAAGTCCAGGGCGCGGGCCAGGCCCTCAAACTGGTAGCTCTCGCCGCCGTCGCCCCAGAGCGGGTCGCTCGCGCCGGTCATGCGGAAGGAGACGGACTGGTGGGGCGCGAGGGCGCGGATGCGCCGCGCGGGGAGGCCGTAGGTCTCGGCCAACCAGTCGTCCAGGAACCGGCGGTACGCGGCGACCATCTGCGTGTCGGGCCCACCCGCGCTCTGGAGCTGCGCGCCCGACGGCCCGGTGAGGCTCCCCTGGGCGTCGCGAGGGGCCGGCACGCCCCAGGCTTGCTCCGCGGCCGCGACGCTGCCGTAGTGCGCGTTGACCCATTTGGCCCAGTCGCCGTCCGTGCGCTTCTGCCGGCCGTAACGCGCGAAGTCCGGCTCCCAGTCGATCTCGTAGGCGAAGATCGTGTCGTTCTGCGCCAGGCGATAGCGGGTGATGATCCCCTGGAACGTGTCCCAGGCCCGGCGCTCCGCCCCGTCCCGGTCGGCCTCCTGTAGATAGGACGAGACGCCGGGCCGCAGGCTCATGTTGACACGCAGGTGGTGATCGCGGCAGCGGCGTAGCAAATCCAGCAGGTTCTGCGACGGGGCCTGCTCGCCGTACAGGAACACGCTGACGGCGTTCATGCCCAGGCTCTCGATGTGCGTCAGGTCGCGCTCGACGGCCTCCGGGTCATACGCCGCGCGACTCAGCCAGAATTCAAACAGCGCGTTGTCGTTCTGGCCGATGCCCGAAGACGGCATATAGTTGACGCCGTTCGCCCGCCAGAGGCGGCCATGGAGGTAAAAGTGGCCGTCGGGACGGATCGTGATCCAGTCGGGGCGGGCGGGTGGTGTCCAGACGTGCAGCGCGTGCTGGAGGCGGTCCACGACCTGTCCCTTTTCCAGCAGCTCCGTCGTGACCTGGTAGCCGCTGGCGGGCCAGCGCGAGGGAGGAGTCCACACGCTTTCCCGCGTCACGCTCTCGCCGCACCCGGCCTGCACCGGCCATGTCTGCTGCCATGCCGTCTGAGTGTCGGCGGTCGTCACCCGCAGGCGCACCGCTCCCTGCCGACTGATGCCCGCCTCTGGGCTGAGGTCGGCAACCTGCGCCCCCAGGCGCACCGGCTGCCCCGGAAACAGCGTGTCAAATTCCGCGCCGCCTTCCAGCAGGAACAGCCCGTCGAGCATCCGGCGCGCGACCTGGCCAATGGCGCGCTGCACCGCTGGCTGATGGTAAAACGCCGGGTCGGCGACGGCGAACGCGGCCCACGCGCCGCCGCTGAAGTCCCGGCCGGGCGCGTGCAAGAGCAGCGTCGCCGGCACGCCGCGCCACTCGCCCGTCCGCGCATCGGCCGCCGTCAACAGGGGAATCCAGCGTCCGGCGCGGCCCTTGGCGAATCCGGCCCCGGTGGGCCGTGGCTGCATGGAGAACAGTGGGGGAAAAGGGGACGCGGATTCCGCCTGGCGACTGAAGTCGCGGCTCTTCAG
>JAFAZD010000192.1 GCA_019239955.1 Armatimonadota bacterium
CCTGGACCGCAGCGGCAACAATGACTTCGTGGCGACCGCCAACTCCGGTCTGCCCCAGGTCGGCGCGGCCACCGAGGGCAGCTTCGGCCAGATCAGCACCGGCTACCTGGAGCAGTCCAACGTGGACCTCTCCAACGAGTTCACCAACATGATCATCACCCAGCGCGGCTTCCAGGCCAACACCAAGGTGGTGAGCACGGTGGACCAGATGCTGAACACCCTGATTGACATGAAGCAGTAGGGACGAGCGGGGTAGGGGCATGGCGCGCCATGCCCCTACAGATTGGATCGTCAACATGATTACCGTCACCCGATTCGATCAGACGGAGTTCGTGGTCAACGCCGACCTGATCGAGTTCATCGAGACCCGACCCGACACGCACATCACGCTGGTGACGGGCAAGAAGCTGCTCGTGCGCGAGACGGCGCAGGAGGTGGTCGCGCGAGTGCTGGACTACCGCCGTGCCGCCGGGCCGCTCCTGCGCCGGCCCGAGACCGGCGAGCACGCGCCCGCAGACGACCGTGAGGATTAGGACACCGCGATGGACTTAGCGACTTTAATTGGCCTCGTACTCGCCTGGGGCGCGTTCTTCGGCTCCATCATCCTGGAGGGGGGCGAGCTGAAGGCCCTGATGAATCCTTCCGCCGCCCTGCTGGTCTTCGGTGGTACCCTCGGCGCGTCCATGATCGGCTTCCCGCTCAGCACCCTGACGGGGTTGTCCGGCGTCGTCAAGAACGCCTTCCTGGGGCACAAGGAGGATCTTACTCAGGTCATCAAGACGCTGGTGAGCTTCGCCGAGAAGGCGCGCCGCGAGGGCCTGCTGGCGCTGGAGGAGGAGGCCCGCAGCGTCGAAGACCCCTTCCTGCGGAAAGGCATTCAGCTCGCCATTGACGGCACCGACCCGGAGCTGGTGCGCGAGATCATGGAGACCGAGATCCATCACCTGGGCGCGCGGCACCACCAGGGGGCGAACTTCTTTGCCACGATGGGCGGCTTCGCGCCCACCCTGGGCGTCATCGGCACGGTCTCCGGCCTGGTCCACATGCTGGCGAATCTGTCCGACCCCGGCTCGATGGGCCCCAGCATCGCCGCCGCCTTCATCGCCACCCTGTACGGCGTCTCCACGGCCAACCTGATCTTTCTGCCCCTGTCCAACAAGCTCAAGCACGCCAGCGCCGAGGAGACGCACGCGCGAGAGATCGTGATGGAGGGCATCCTGGCTATCCAGGCAGGCGACAACCCCCGCATCGTCGAGGAAAAACTGAAGTCGTTCCTCGCGCCCAAGCTGCGCCGCCCCTTCGAGGAGGAGGCGGAGGCGGCGCGGGCGTAAGATCGCCCACCGGGAGGCCCCCACCCCGGCTCGTTCCTCGCCACCCCTGCCCCCGCAAGCGGGAGAGGGGACAGTCACGAGAGACTGGCAGCCGCCTGACAAGGGGCAGAGCCTGACAGTAAGTGGCCCCTCTCCCGGCCCTGCGGGGGAGGGGCCGGCTTTAGCCGGGGGTAGGGGCCTCCGAAGGCCGGGGTGGGGACCATTCACCCCAAGGAAGGCACACGCGCCATGGCAGGCAGAAGAAAAAAACGGGGACACGGCGGGGGCGGCGAGCACGAGAACGCTGAGCGCTGGCTGCTCACCTACGCGGACATGATCACGCTGTTGGTGGCGTTCTTCATCATGCTCTACGCCATGTCCGTCATGAACCAGCAGAAGTTCCAGCAGCTCGCCATCTCCGTCCGCTCCGGGTTCGGCGGCAGCCTCACGTCGGGCGCGCCGACCATCATCCAGCAGGGCGGCGGGATTGAGGGCACGGCCTCCATCGTCTCCAACAGCCGCCAGAGCCAGCCCAGCGCTGGCCCGCAGTTCCCGGATCCGTCGCGCGAGAGCGCGCTGGCGGCGGACCGCCGGCGGCTGGACAGGGCCTTCGAGATCATCCAGGCGTTCATCAAGAAGAACGGCCTGGAGAGGCAGATGCAGGTCTCGCAGGACGAGCGCGGCGTCATCGTCACCGTGCTCACCGACAAGATGCTGTTCGACGCGGGGCAGGCCGACCTGCGGCCCCAGGAACTGGGGCCGCTGGCGAAGGTCGCCCAAGTCGTCAACACCGTCCCGGACAACCACGTCCGCATCGAGGGCCACACCGACGACCTGCCGATCCGCACCGCGCGCTTCCCCTCTAACTGGGAATTGTCGGTGACGCGGGCCACGACGGTGCTGCGCTTCTTCGCCGCCCACGGAGTCACCCCCAAGCGCCTCGAGGCCGCCGGCTACGCCGACCAGCGCCCCCTCGTCCCCAACACCTCGGAGCAGGGCCGCGCCCGCAACCGCCGCGTCGAGATCGTCATCTTAAGGCGGACATAGCGTAAAGTTCACCGGCGCTTGCGCCGATAATCATAACTGCGGCTCACGGAGCGGGCCGCCGAATTTCTAGGGAAGGTCATCCGTCATGTCCGACAAGAAAGAACCCGCAAAGGGCGCGGAAAAGAAGAAGCCGCCCATCATCATCATCGCCAGTGTCATCGCCGTCGTCGCCATCCTCGGTGGCTTCGTGGTCGGCAAGCAGGTGTCCGCCAAGAGCAAGGACGGCGCGGCCGTCAAGAAAGTGGAGCCGGGGCCGGTCATGCCCCTGGACGAATTCCTCGTCAACCTCGCCGATCCCGGCGGCGACCATTTCCTGAAAGTCACCGTCAACCTGGAGCTGGATAAAGACAAGGGCAAGACGCCGGAGTCGCTCAAGGAGCAGGTCGCCCCCATCCGCGACGCAGTCCTGACGGCCCTGTGCAGCAAGACCCGCGACGAGATCACGCCCCTCGCCGGGCGCGACAAGCTCAAGGCCGAGATCAAGAAGAACGTCAACGCCGCCCTGGGCGAGAGCGACGTGAGCGGCGTTTATTTCATCAACTTCGTCACGCAATAAAAAAGAGCCTCCCGCCGGCCGGCGGGAGGCTCTTGCCGTTAGGAGGCGCGGCGGCGCTTGGCGGCCCGCAGGCGCAGCCCCAGCGCCATCCCTCCCACGAGCAGCAGCGCCCAGGACGACGGCTCCGGCACCGCCGCGCGCGGCCCGAAGGTGAGGGCGGTGGGGTTGATCAGGCCGCCGCTGGCCCGGCCTGTGCCTGTGGTGTCGTTAGGCACGAAATAGTCAACAAAGCGCCCCCGGCTGTCGTAGCGCGAGATGCCGTAGTTGCTGAACGCCGCCAGATAGAGGTCGCCGTCCGGGCCGAAGGCCGCGTCCGCGGGGTGAGCGGCCCCGGTCTCCGTGCCCGCCACGAATGTGTTCAGGAACGCGCCGGTTTGGCCGTCGTACCGCAGGACGCCGCCCACGCCGGCCCCACCCGCGTCCACCACGTACAGATCATTGTCCGGGCCGAAGGTCAGGGCCGTCGGACTTACCAGGCCGCCGCTGCCGGGCGCGACGAAGTTCTTGATGAACGCCCCGGTCGTGCCGTCAAATTCTGCGATGAAGCCGGAGCCGCCGCCGAAGCTGTCGCTGGTGACGTACAGGTTGCCGTTCGGCCCGAACGTCAGGCCCAACGGATTGGAGAGATTGACGCCATGGCCGGGCGTGAGGTTTTGGGTGAATGCCCCTAAGAACGTGCCATCGAGGCCATAGCGGTCGACGACCGAGTCGCCGAAGACGTCATTGACGACATAGAGGTCGCCGTCCGGGCCGAACGTCAGTCCGGCGGGAAAACCGACCTGGTTGTAGTTGAAGTAGGCCCCTTCCGGGCCGGTGCCGCTTGGGCCGGGCTGGCCGGACGGTGCGGGCGCGCCGGTCAGGCCGTTGTAACGCAGGAGCGCCGTGCCCGGCTGATTCCCGATGCCATTCTCATCGCTGACATAAAGGTTTCCATCCGGCCCGAGTGTCAGAAACTCCGGGTCGTCCAGGTTGCTGTTCATAGACTGTGTGTCGGAGAGGACGAATGAGGCCCCGGACTGGCCTGCCGACGGCGCGAAGCTGCCGTCCAGGTTGTAGCGCAGGATGCCGCTGCTGGCGCTGAATCCGTCGCTGTCGGCGACGTAGAGGTACTGCTGCGCCTGGGCGCGCGTCCCGGACTGCGCCGCGAGGCCCAGCAGGGCGAGCGCCGAGGTCATGACGCGAAAAGGGGCGTGGTGTTGTTTCAAGGTCATGTCTCTCCTGGGTGCGGTCGGGGAAGGAGGCGGCAGAGGCCCAGCCCGCTTCCGCCATTATACTGACACTGGACCGGCTTGTCAAAACGGCGGCGAAAAGGCGGCAATATTCCTGGAACATTCGCCGCCGCCTGTGGAATAAGGACACCGGGCATTGGGACCGCCCGGTGTTCTCTTTTCGCCCCGCACCCTGGCATTTCTACAAGGACTCAACCCGTTGGCGGACGTGTTATCGCAAAGCGAGATCGAGGCTCTGCTGGCTTCCATGAGCACGGTGGAGGAAGACGGCACGCCTAACTCGGCGCTGGAGGAGCGCCTCGCCGCCACGGCAGCCCCCGCCGGAACGCCCGGGCAAACCGTATCGGGGCGCGTCTTCCTGCCGCTGCGCAAGCGCCGCCGCGCCGCCGCCGGCGCGGCCCTCGGGGACCCGCGTTTCGCGCACTCCAGCCTGCTCTCCTATGAGCACTATGATTTTCGGCGGCCGGACAAACTGTCCAAGGAGCACCTACGCAGCCTCCAGCTCCTGCACGAGACATTCGCCGACCACTTCGGCTCCTCGCTCGCCGGCTACCTGCGTACCCAGGTGGAGATCGAGGTCGCCTCCGTCGAGCAGCTGCCTTACGACGAGTACATGAGGTCCATCTCGGCCTCCCTCCTCAACGTCCTCAACGTCGCGCCCCTCTCCGGCCAGGCGATCTTCGAGGTGGACTTCGGCATCCTCTTCTCGATGCTCGACCGCTTGCTCGGCGGGTCGGGCGCCGCCGGCAAGATCGTCCGGGACCTGACCGACATCGAGCGCAGCCTGGCCTCCAACATCGTGGAGTTGGCCCTGCATGACCTGAAAACCGGCTGGGAGAACGTCAACGAGATCGCGTTTGAGGTCGCCTCCATGGAGACCAGCGCCCAGTTCGTGCAGATCGTGCCCGGTAACGACACCGTGGTCCTGGTCATGTTCGAGATTCGGATGGGCGAGCACCAGGGCGCGATGAGCATGTGCCTCCCCTACCTGCTGATCAAGCCGATTCTGAGCCGGCTCAGCGCGCAGCGCTGGTTCGTCAGCAGCAGCAAGCGGCCCTCGGCGCTGTACGCCGCCCAGCTCGCCCAGCGCCTTCGCACCACGCGCGTCCCCTGCGTCGCCCGGCTCGGCACGTCCTCGCTGACCGTGGCGGATGTCGTGAATTTGGAGGTCGGCCAGATTCTGCCGATGCGGGTCTCGCCCGAGGCCGAGGCCAAAGAGGCGAGGGGCCGCATCGGCTCGGTGGACCTGATGATCGGCGGCCAGGTCAAGTTCCGCGGCAGGACGGGCCTGCGCGGCAAGGCGCTTGCCGTTCAGATCGAGGAGGTCGCGGCCCCGCCGCCGGAACTGATCGCCCACAAAGAGACCACATAAGTTATCACAGGAGACCGAACACGCATGGCAGACATGCCTGACCACGAAGACGACCTGCTGGGCGGTGGGATGCTGTCCCCGGAGGAATTGGACGCCCTGCTGGCCGCCGCCAGCGCCGAGACCGCCGCCGCTAACGGCGGGGGCTGGACGGATGATTCGGCGGCGGAGGCCTCTCCGCCGCCTGCTGGAGCGGCCCCCGCGCCCGAAATGGCTGCCGCCGGGCCGCAATCCGCTGCCGCGATGCCGGTGGACCTGCCCTCCTTCGACATACCCGCCAACGGAACGGGCGGCTTTGGCCCCGAACCTGTAGGCCTCTCCCGCGTCCGCGACATCCCCCTGGAAGTCACCGTGGAACTGGGCCGCACTCGCCTCCTGATCCGTGACATTCTCGACCTGGGAGCCGGCTCCATCATCGAGCTGGACAAGATCGCGGGCGAGCCGGTGGATCTGTTCGCCAACGGCCTGCTGGTCGCGCGCGGCGAGGTGGTGGTCATTGACGACAACTTCGGCGTCCGCGTCACCGAGATCATCACGGCGGCGGAGCGCAGCAAGGAAGCCAATGCGCTGGCCGCTTAGAATTCGCCCGCTTGCGGGCCTGCTCCTTCTGCTCGTCGTGGGGCCGTGCGCCGCGGCCCCGTCCGCCCCCAATCCCGGCGGGGTCTCCCCCGCGCCCCTGCCGGACTACGGCGGGCGTGATGCACCGGCAGTCCCAACGGACACCGCCGGCGCCGCGACTCCCAACCCCGTGGCGCAGGCCGGACGCGCCTTGGAGGCCCTGGTCATCGTCCTCGCCGGCATTGTCGGCGTCCTGTACCTGCTCAAGCGTCTGGGCGTCGCCGGAAATGGCTCGGCCGCCCCGTTATTGGGGATGAGGGGGGCAAAACACCCTGACTCCGCCCTGTCCATCGCCGGCTCGCCGTTCGCGCTGAACATCGTGCAGTCGCACGCCCTGCCCGGCGCGGGGGGCGCGACCCTGCACCTGCTCTCGGTCAACGACGAGACCCTCCTGCTGATCGGCGCGACTCCGCACGGCGTCTCGCTGCTCGCCCAGTGGGATCAGGACGGCCGAAAATCGGGCGCGGAAGAGGCGCGTGCCGAAAAGATTGCCTTCGACGACTACCTCCAGCGCGCCGGAATCGCGCCCGAACCCGGCCCGGCCCGCGCCGCCGAAGAACGGATCGCGCTGACGGCCGACCGCCTGCAGGACCTGCTCGCCCGCAGCCGCGCGCAAGCCCCGGAAGAAATACGCCGATGAACCGCTCCCTCTGTCCCCGTCTGTCCGCCGCCCTGATGCTGGGCCTGCTGCTGACCGCCGCTGCCGCGCACGCACAGGGCGCGGGCGGGCTGACCCTGCCTACCATCCCCGGCAGCGCGCCCGCCAAGAACCCCACGCAGGTCGCCAACACCCTGCAGATTCTGCTGCTGCTGACCGTGCTGTCGCTCGCCCCGGCCCTGCTGATCATGACCACGGCCTTCACGCGCATCGTGATTGTGCTCTCGTTCCTGCGCTCGGCCATCGGCACGCAGAACATCCCGCCCAACCAGATTCTGCTCGGCCTGGCCCTGTTTCTGACCTTCTTCGTGATGTCCCCCACGTTCAACCAGATCAATCATGACGCCGTCCAGCCCTATCTCCAGAAGCGGATGGACTTCCCGACGGCATTGCAGCGCGGCGAGACGCCCCTGCGCCGGTTCATGGTGGCCCAGACGTACAAGGACGACCTCAAGCTCTTCCTCCAAATGAGCCGCACCCCGCCGCCCCCCATCACCGACCCGAACCATCCCGCCGATGGCCTGCCCATGCAGGTGGTCATCCCCGCCTTCGCCATCTCAGAGCTGAAGACGGGCTTCATCTTCGGCTTCATCATCTACATCCCGTTCATCATCATTGACCTGGTGGTCTCCTCGCTGCTGATGAGCATGGGCATGATGATGCTGCCGCCGACCGTGATCTCACTGCCCGCCAAGGTCCTGGTCTTCATCCTCGCCGACGGCTGGCACGTCCTCGCCGGCTCCCTCGCCGCCTCCTACCACACCTAGCCTCCTGGGCGAACAGTCACGCCGCCTCTTGACGCCCCGCGTCGCCTGTGTTACAATAATCCAGTCATTTGTGTGATGTTGTCGGAGGCACGAGGCAGTGAAGACCGACTACGACTACTATCTGATGGGCTGCCGCTACATGGAGGCCCAGCCGTTGAGCCGGTGGCGCTTCGCGGTGGCTTATGCCAAGTATTGGCAGCTGCAGCGTTTGGCGGCCGACCAGGCGGCGGACCCAAAGCGCCAGTCACGGATCGTCCGCCGCTGGCATCTGCTGCGGAGCGTTGCCGATCTGGTTGAGCGGGGCAAGGACATCGCCGCGCGGGCTGGGCGCTTCGAGAACGGGGAGGACGAGCCGGGGTCGGCGGGCGCGGGCGACCGCGAGCCGCGCGCCCCGTTGGCGCCCGTCCTCTGCGGCTGCGGGGCGCGCTCCCTGCCGTATCCCGATCCCAACGCCTTTGTTGAGCGACAATGGTAGTCTAAAAACCGTCTGTGGGCGCAATTTGCGTTGCATCTCCCCTTCCTCTGTGGTACAATGGCGCGGGAGAATTTTTGAGACGATGTGCATTGCTGCCCTCCGTTCCGTTACCTGTCGCCTGCTGCCGCTGGCCGGCCTGACGCTGCTCTGCGGCGGGGCCCCGGCCGCTCCGGGCCTGTTGCCGTCCCTGCTGCCCACCCCCCCGCCGCTGCTGACCCTGCTGCCGACTGACCAAAGCACGGCGCCGGCCCCCGCGCCCGGCTTGGTTCCGCCTCGGCGTTCGTGGATCGGCGACGCCACGACGCTGGAGGAGAGCGTCAGTGAGACGCGCTGGACCGCCCGCGCCAGTTGGCTGCTGGAGCGGACCGATGATCCCAGCCTGCAACTCGCCAACTGGGGCGACGTGCTGGACATCGCCCTGCTCGGCGCGTTCGACATCCCCCTGCGCTCCGACCCCGCCGAGCGCGCCAACATCCTGCTCTCCGCCCGCGCCGTGGACGGCGTCGAGGTGGACCCCGGCCAGGTCTTCTCCTTCAACGCCACGGTCGGCGAGCGCACGCCGGAGCGCGGCTACCAGGACGGCTGGATGTTCGACCACGGACAGCTGGTGCGCGGCACCGGCGGCGGCATCTGCCTGGTGGCGACCGGCCTCTACAACGCCGCCCTGCGCGCCGGCCTGGGCATTGCGGAGCGCCACCCCCATTCCGGCCTCGTTTCCTACGCCCCGCCCGGCTGCGATGCCGGCGTCGTCTACGGCGTCGAGGACATGAAGTTTCGGAACACCACCCCGGCCCCCCTGCTGGTCAAGGCGCAGGCCGCCGACGACCATGTGACCTTGCAGCTCTTCGGCCACACCCCGCCGCCCGGCGAGGAGGTCATCGTCAAGCCGACCTTCTTCGAGCCGCTGCCCGCCCCGACGATCCGCACCGAGGACCCGACTCTCCAGCCGGGCCAGGTCGTGGTGGCCCAGAAGCCCCGCGCCGGCTTCGACGTGACCGTGGAGCGGTTCTGGACGGAGCACCATCAGATTGTCCGCCGCGAGGTCGTCGCCCAGGAGCACCGCGCCCCCCGCCCCCGCCTCCTCCGCGTCGCCCCGCCGCCCCCGCCCGCCGACCCCCTGGCCCAACTCCTCCTCGGCGGCCCCATGCCCGACGACGCCTCCGATGGCGCTTGAACATCGGGCTGCTGGCTGTGGAACCTCGGAGACTGTCATGGCCGGTGAGAGCCGCGAACCTGTACCGCCTGCCCCGAAGGTCTGGCCCCCGCCGCCGAAAGCGCGGCCATCCGTTGTCACGGCCGCCGTTCATGGCCACAATTTCTTGTTCGGCGGCTTACTGGCTGAGGTGCTGGCGGGCCTCGGTATGTTCATGATGCAGTACACTGATTTCGGGGGACTCCTGATCGTGGCGAGCCCACCCATCCTGCTCATGTATGTTGGCCTACCCTGGTCGGTGGCCGATGTCGTCCGTAGCGCGAGGTATCGCAGTGCCGGGAGCTTGCTGTCCGGCGTCATCGGAACCATTCTCGGCGTCTATAGCCTCGTCCGCTTCAACCTCTCCTGAACGCCGCTGAACCGGCCCGCTGGCGCAGCGAGTAAAATGGCGTAGCGCATCTTCCTCTACGACGGCAACGACCCCCCGGCCGCCGACCCCGTCAGCGACTGCCTCGCCTAACGATCTGCTGGACATGCGTTCCTACGACGTCTTCGGGGCGCTGCGGGGGGCGCAGTACGGCTCGAGCCTGTACTATGAGAACGGGGACCGCACTACCCCGATCCGCACGGCGGCGTACGGGCGGGCGTTGCTGGTGTCCGCGCCGTCGGACCCGGTGGGGTTCGGGGGGCGAAGTGTGGTTCTCAGACCCACCACGTTATTGAGGTCCGCGCTTCCTTGGCCGAACCTGGCGCGGATTCCATTTTCGCGAATGGCTAGTTTTACTATTGACAATACAGGTTATAATGAGTATACTTGATTCACGGTTGATCGCCATGAGCAAAGAGTCTGCTTCCAAAACCCATCCGGCGTCCGATCCCGCTCCGGTGAAAGCGCCGGAGGTGCCCTCGGAGGCCATCGAGCAGGCGGTGAAGAGCATCAAGTACGGCGTGGTGCAACTGATTATCCAAGATGGCCGGGTCATCCAGATCGACAAGACTGAGAAGATACGCCTGGTCTGAGCCGGCCTCGCCGAGGATTAGAACCTCAAAGATCGCGTTAAAATTGCCATAATGCTAGTAGCTTACTAGGAAATGCCCATCCCCAGGAGTGGACCATGCAGCAGCGTCGCTTTGCCTTGAACAATGAGTCTGTCCCGCCCGTCCCGGCCGGGAGTCAACCTGCCGGCTTCGTGCCCTGCCCGGCGTTCCTTTGGGCGGGGCTGACGTGGGAGCAGAGAGCATGGCGGCACTGGGTCTACCAGCGGGCCTTGGCCTCCGCGCAGGCCGCATTCGGGGGGGATCGGGAATTCAAGGCACACGCGGCAGCGGTGCCGCGCGCGTGGCGGAATTAAAGGCGTTTCCGGCGTCGGGAGGGGCAGAGGGGGCGGGAGGGGCAGGACTTCCGACCTCCGGTCGTCCGGTCAGTCGGAAGAAGCGCCGCCTCCGGTTGTCCGGTCGGCGGGCGCGGCGTTTTCAGCAAGAGCCGTCGCTTACTTGGTGCAGCAGCAGACGGGCATCCCGCCCATCATCACGCAGCATAGGCAGCCGGCGTCCATCATGCCCATCATGCACTCGCCGCAGGCCTGGATCATCTTGGCCATCATCATGTCGCCGCTGGTGCAGGTCATCATGACGCCGCCGTCCATCATCTCACACTTGCACGTCGCCATCATCATGTTGCACATGCACAGACACATGCCGTTCATCAGGCAGCAGCAGGAGCAGGCGGCGCCCTCCATCATCTGGCACAGGCTCTGCATCATCTGAGCGCCCATCGGGTCCTCGCAACGGCAGGTCATCCTCATGCCGCCCTCGCACATCTCCATGCTCATGGTGCAGCGGGGCATCATCATCATGTTGGGCATGCCCATGCCGGGCATGGTGCCCATCCCCGACATCATGCCGGGCATCATGCCGGCCCCTATCGTGGCCGTCCCCATCATTCCGCGATCCATAGTCATCATGGTATCCATCATTTGAAGTCTCCTGAGTGGCTTGCGGTGTCCGCCGCAGCGCCTTCAGTATATCCCTAGTTCCGGGGAAAGTCAAGGGGATTAGGCCATTTTCGCAAAAACAATGTGAAACATCTGTTAACAACTGGCAAGTTTTCCAAGTGGAATGGTGGGCAAAGCCACTCATTTCCGAGTTTCCCGAGGGGGAAAAGTTCCGCCGCCCGCGCAGGTCGGGGCCGCTGTTCTCCGGGACGGGAGCGGGTAGAATAGGGGCATGACCGATGAACTTCAGACCGCCTCGGCGCGGGCGGAAGCCTTACGCCAGGCGCTGCACCACGCGAACTACTGCTACTACGTCCTCGACCAGCCTGAAATCGCCGATTCTGAATACGACCGGATGCTGCGCGAACTCTCCGACCTGGAGACGGAGCATCCCCAGCTTGTCACCGCCGACTCGCCCACCCAGCGGATCGGGGCCGCCCCCCTCGCCGCCTTCGCGCCCCACACCCACCGCCAGCCCATGCTCTCGCTCGGCAATGCCTTCAACGAGGACGAGTTGCGCGAGTTCGATGAGAAGGTCAAGCGGCACCTGGCGATGCCGCCGGACGCCCCAATTGACTATGTTGCCGAATTGAAGATTGACGGACTCGCCATCTCGCTGACCTACGAGCACGGCGTCTTCAAGAGCGGCGCGACGCGCGGCGACGGCTTCACCGGCGAGGACATCACCGCCAACCTCCGTACGGTCGCCTCCGTCCCCCTGCGCCTGCGCGAGACCGAAGGCCTGCCCCATCTCGTGGAGGTGCGCGGCGAGGTTTACTTAGAGCACGCCGAGTTCGCCCGCATCAACGCCGCCCGCGAGGCCGCCGGGGAGCCGGTCTTCGCCAACCCGCGCAACGCCGCCGCCGGCAGCGTCCGCCAGCTGGACAGCCAGATCACCGCGCAGCGCAAATTGACCGTTTTTCTCTACGCCCTGGGCTACACCAGCAGCCCCGTCGCCCGCTCCCAGTGGGAGCTGCTGGAGACCCTGCGCGCCTGGGGCTTCCGCACCAACCCGAACGTGCGGCGCTGCCCCGACATTGATTCCGTCATCGCCACCGTCGCCGAGTGGGCGGACAAGAAGGCGAGCCTGCCGTATGACATTGACGGCCTCGTGGTCAAGGTCAACGACTTCGGGATGCAGCAGGACCTGGGGGCCGTCCAGCGCACCCCCCGCTGGGCCATCGCCTACAAATTCCCCGCCCAGCAGGGCCGCACCAAGATATTAGATATCTTCGTGCAGGTCGGGCGGACGGGGGCCATCACGCCCGTCGCCCTCGTGGAACCCGTCACGCTGCCGCCCAACTCCGTGGTCCAGCGCGCGACGCTGCACAACCAGCAGGAGATTGACCGCAAGGATGTGCGCGTCGGCGACACCGTGCTGATCCAGAAGGCCGGCGACGTGATCCCGGAGATTGTCCAGGTCGTTCTGTCCGAGCGCCCAGAGGGGACGCTACCCTACAGGCTGCCCGCCGACTGCCCCGCCTGCGGGACGGCATTGGTGCGCCCGGAGGGCGAGGCCGTGACGCGCTGCCCGAACAAGAAGGGCTGCCCGGCCCAGATCGCCCAGCGGGTCATCCACTTCGTCTCGCGCCGCGCGATGGATATTCAATGGCTCGGCGACAAGCACGTGCTGCAACTGATGGAGCAGGGCCTGATCAAAGACGCCGGCGACCTTTACTTTCTGACCAAAGACCAGCTCCTGCCGTTAGAGCGCATGGGCGACAAGCTGGCCGACAACATCCTGGCCGCGATTGCGGGCAGCAAGCATCCCTCCCTGCCGCGCCTGATCTTCGCGCTGGGCATCCGTTTGGTCGGCGAGCACGCCGCCGAGATCCTGGCGAACCACTATGGCTCGCTGGAAAAACTGCAAGCGGCCACGGTGGACGAGCTGGACGCCATTCACGGCATCGGCAAGACGATGGCCGAGTCCATCGTCGCCTTCTTCGGCCAGCCGGAGACGGCCGAGCTGCTGGACAAGCTGGCCCACGCCGGCGTCGCGCCGACGACGGGGGATTACGCGCCCACGGGGGACGCCTTCGCCGGCAAGAGCTTCGTCTTCACCGGCGCATTGCAAACGATGACCCGTGACGAGGCCGAGGGCCGTGTCCGCCAACTGGGGGGCCGCGCCTCCTCCTCCGTCTCCAAGCAGACCGACTACCTGGTGGCGGGGGAGAACGCGGGCAGCAAGCTGGACAAGGCCAGGTCCCTGGGCGTCCAGGTACTTACCGAGGACGAGTTCCGGCAACTGGCCGCGTCGCCGCCAGATGTGTCATAATAGGGCCGTGACAGACGCCCAGCCCGACAGCGACCCCCGCCTGCGGCAGATTCCGCCCGTCCATGCCCTCTTGGAGACGGCTGAGGCCCGGCGGCTGCTGGCCAACCATGCGCGGCCCGTCGTGCTGCAAGCCGTGCGGGCGCGGCTGGCTGTCGTCCGGCAGGCGCTACGCGACGGGGGCGACGCTTTTTCTTCCGAAACCTTCTGGAGCGAGGTGCGACGAAGCCTGAAGGAGGGCGAACTCACCTGCCGGCAGCGAGTCATCAACGCGACGGGGATCGTCATCCACACCAACCTGGGCCGCGCCCCGCTGGCCGACGCGGCCGTGGAGGCCGTGCGCCGGGTTGCCTCCGGCTACTCCAATCTGGAGCTGGATTTGGCCTCCGGCAAGCGCGGCGGGCGCGGCGGGCAGACCGAGGCGTTGCTGTGCCGGCTGACGGGGGCCGAGGCCGCCGCCGTCGTCAACAACAACGCCGCCGCCGTGCTGCTGGCCCTGTCCGCGCTGGCGGCGGGCGGCGAGGTGGTCATCTCGCGCGGCGAATTAGTGGAGATCGGCGGGGCGTTCCGCGTCCCCGACGTGATCCGTCAGAGCGGTGCGCGGCTGGTGGAGGTCGGCACGACCAACAAGACGCGTCTGTCCGATTACGCCGACGTGATCACGCCGGACACGAAAGTTCTCCTGAAAGTCCACGCCAGCAACTACAAGATCATCGGCTTCACGGCGGAGGCCGCCCTCAGTGACCTGGCCCGGCTGGGCCGTGAGCGCGGCCTGGCCGTGATGCAGGATTTGGGCAGCGGCGCATTGATTGACCTGACCCGCTACGGCCTGCCCCACGAGCCGACCGCCGCCGAGGCCATCGGGAGCGGCGCGGACGTGGTCGCCTTCAGCGGCGACAAGCTGCTCGGCGGCCCGCAGTGCGGCATCCTGGCTGGCAGGAGCGACCTCATCCGCCGCCTGGCCGTCCACCCCCTCTTCCGCGCCCTGCGCGCCGACAAGATGACCCTGGCCGCCCTGGAGGCCACGCTGCGGCTGTACGAGGACCCGGAACGCCTCCGCGACACCCTGCCGGTCCTGCACATGCTGGCCCAGTCCCCCGAGGAACTCGGGCGCCGCGCCCGCCGCCTGCGGGGCGCCCTCGCCCG
>JAFAZD010000068.1 GCA_019239955.1 Armatimonadota bacterium
CAGCTTTACACCAACTTCCACCCGCAGCAGTCCGAGCCGTACCAGGCCTACGATGAGGACATCAGCGCCCAGGTGGAGGCTGGCCTGGACTCGGTCTGCGCGATGGGGCTGCGCCAGGGCGACAAGCTGGTGCTGCTGGCCGGCAACACGGGCGGGCAGACGGTCAACACGTCCATCCGTGTTGACGTGCCCCTCTCCGGCGCGTACCGGGTCCGCATTTACGAGAGTCTGCTGGGCCAGTGGCTGGATCGGGGCGTCATCCCGGCCGAGCGTCTGCGGCAGGGCCACGTCCTACAGATCGAGCGCATGGGCTTCAGCCTATTGGAGATGCAGCAGGAGGTGTAGGAAGGCCCCCACCCCGGCTCGTCCCTCGCCACCCCAAGTACAGACGCCCCGGAGGGTCCCCCGCAAGCGGGAGAGGGGTCAATGCTTCCAGGCTGTGCGTCCTGTCAGGAGACTGCCGGCTTGTCGCCACTGGCCCCTCTCCCATTCCTATGGGGGAGGGGTGCGCGAAGCGCGGGGTGGGGGCCTTCCTGTTTATCGCCGGGGCCGCCGGGGTATCTACCAGGGACTTCCCGGAGAGAAAGAGCAGACGTATGGCCCTTGAGGTGATTGCAAAGTCCCCCGAACAAGCCCCCGGCCAAGTGCAGGCCCCGACGGACGAGGCGCAGTTCGTGCTGCAAAAGGTGCAGCCGGCGCTGCTGGGGCTGATGGACGGCTCCGTATCCACGCTGGCCCCCCTGTTCGCCTCCGCCGGCCTGACCCACTCCTCGCACAGCGCCTTCTTCGTCGGCCTGGCGGCGTCGGTCGGTGCGGGCATCAGCATGGGACTGTCCGAGGCGCTGTCGGATGACGGCCAGGTGACGGGACGCGGCAAGCCGCTGACGCGCGGCACGATCACCGGACTGGCGACCACGCTCGGCGGGATGCTGCACACCTTCCCGTTCCTGATCGCCTCCCTGCTGCTGGCCCTGCACGTCGCCTACGGCGTCGTGGTCTTTGAGCTGCTTGCCATCGCCTACATCCGCTACCGTTTCATGAAAAGCCCCCTGCCCCAGACCATCGGCCAGGTCATCGTCGGCGGCGGCATCGTGTTCGCCATCGGCCTCTGGCTGGGGCGACTCGGCGCGGGATAGCCAGCCCTTCTACAGAAAGGCGGCGGGCGACTGCCACAGTCGCCCGCCGCTCTTGTCTTTACCGTACCCGCAGACTCCCTTACAGGAGGCCGGCAGAAAGCGCCGTGAGGAAACCGACGTTCCAGACCAGAACACATAGGCGAAATTGGCGGAGACGCCGGGCGGCCATTGCATTCCCACGCACCCATTTCGGCGTGGTAAATAGCCAGAGCAGACCACAGACGAGGCGGCCAACCGGACTAGGTGCATCACTGCCGTCGGGGTAACTGACGCCGGAGGGACGCCAGAAAAAGCCCGCAGGCTTGCCGTCCGCCGACCATTGTGCATAGTATTGATCGTACTCAATCTGCACCAGCCGGTCAAAAGAAACAAATGCGGCAATCAGCACCAGGAACTGGCAGAATAGCACGACGGGAAAGATCACCCCGGACTTCACGGTGGCGGCATCCTTCTCTCAGCGCGGCAATGGTTTCCACGGCGGCTTCCGTGGGCCGAGGCCGTTGATCCGGCGTCGGAATTGTTCCAGGTGCGGATGGTCGGCATCGGCCCCCTCCCACATCTCCAGCCAGGAGCGGGCGGCCTCCTGATTGTTCTCCGCCAGGGACAGCTCGATCTGGGCCATGCACAGGGAGGCGAACTCGTTGAAGTGCAGGCGCGGGCGCGTCAGCACGGGTTCCAGCAGCGCGCGGGCCTCCTCGATTCTGCCGGTGCGCGCGCAGATCGAGGCCAAGTTGGTCGCCGCAAAGGTGTAGTCGGGGTGGCGCTCATGGGCCTGACGCATCAGGGCCTCGGCCTCCACCGTGCGCCCCTGCTGGCTGTACACGCCGGCGAGGTTGTTCAGGATGTCCGGCGCGTCCGGCTCGGCCTCCCGCGCCCGCAGAAACAGACTCTCCGCCCGGTCGGCCGCCCCGCGCCGCATAAGATCGAGCGCCTCCGTGATCCACGCCTCAACCTGGGGCGGATGGGAGACCAGCGGCTCGTCGTGCAATTCATAGCCCATGAGAATGAGTTCCTGCCACTCGCCCCGCATCCAGAGGCGCGTCGGCCCCGGCGCGAGCAGCCCCCCGGACAGCGCCGCCTGGGCCGCCTCCATGCGCTGCGAGTCCGGGCCGCGCTGACTGAAGGCGAAGTCGCGCAGCGCGGCGGTCAAGGCCGGCGTCGCCGCCAGGCGGGCGACGAGCAGGGCGAATTGACGTCCCATGGGATCGCCGCGATCCAGCAGCAGGGGGATCAGCGCGGAGACTTCGGGATGCCGGCGCACGTAGGTACGCACCGCCTCGGCCAGCGCACGCTCCGATGCGCCGCGCTTCGCCGGCTCCTGCAGCGAGGCCAAGTCGCCGGTCGCCTTGGCCGTGATCCAGTTCTGAAACGGGAAGGGCCAGGGGCCGTTCCGCTCCGCCGGCGGGCGCGCGAGGTCCTGGAGGTTCTCGCGCGCCAACGCCAGGCCGGGGGCCAGCTCCAGGGCGCGCTTCCAATGACGCCGGGCCTCCTCCTCGCGCCCCAGGCGCAGGGCGGCCACGGCGGCCAGGTGATAAAACGTCGGGTCGGAGGACTCCAGGCGGCCCGTCTCCCCGGCGCGCTGAAACGCTTCCAGCACCCCCGCGTCATCCCCCAGGTAGCTCAACGCCTCCGCGATCTTGTAGTCTCGATCAAACCCGGGCGCGGCACTGGCCTGGAGCTGTTCGGCGAACTGCCGGGCCTCGTCCATCCGGCCGCTCAGGCAGGCCAGCCGCGTCAGGTTGGACAGGGCGTGGACGTTGTCCGGCGCAAAGTCCAAGACCTCCCGCACCGTCGCCATCGCCTGTTCCAGATGACCTTCCGCGTAATACGTCTGGCTGATGTTGTTGAGGGCGGGGGCGAAGTGCGGCAGGCGGGCCAAGAGCCGGCGTCCCGCCCGCCGCGCCTCGGCGTACTGGCCCTGCGCCAGCAGCGCCTGCATCTCCTCGTGCAGACCGGCCAGTTCGATCCCCTCATCCCCACCTAGGCCCAGTTCCGCCAGCATCGGGCCGAGATGGCCCTCTACCCCTTCCATCGCGGTACGGGCCTCGGCGGCACGCTCATGCTCGGGCCAACGCTCCAGAAACCGCTGAAACGTCCGTAGCCCCAGCACCGGATGCGCGTTCGCCAGGTAGGCGCCCGCCAGGATCAGCAGCAGGTCCGGGTCGTTCGGCTGGGATCTCAGCAGTTGTTCGCAGAGTCCCTGGCAGCGGCGGGTGTCCCGAAGCTGCTGAGAGACCTCCAGCCACAGTTCCAGGAGTTCCTCGCGTCCGGGATAGCGCTGGTTCAGGGTTTCCAGGAGGCTGCCGGCTTCACTCCAGCGCTGCCGGCCCATCAGCGAATCCGCTTCTTGCAGCCCGGCCAGCAGCGCTGGCGGAGGCCTTCGGGCGGGCGGCCGCGGAGCAGGCTTGCTTCCAGGCCGTCGTTTCTTGTTGGACATGATTTCGTTGCTCCTGCGGGTCCTCTCGCGGCGGCCGCCGACAGATGTGCCGCCACACATTCACGGACCTCCTTTGCCAATCACGCGGGCGTCCTGTACGTCCATCCAGGCGGATACGGATGTGCGGGCGGCGAGATAGCGGCGGATCAAGGCCGGGAATGCGGCCGGGTTCGGGATGTTCACCAGAGGGAGGCTCATCTGCTGCAACAGCGCGTCGCACTCGCGGCGCTGGGCGCAGCCGACTAATTTGCGCCCAGTGCGCCGGTCCACGATGTCGCACCGGCAGGCGGTTGCGAAGCAGTCCACGCCGGAGGAGGATCGGCCATCCGCCGCGCCGAATTCCGCCGGCACGCCGAGGGCGCAGAGGGCGTCCATCACGCCGCCGGCGATGAGGCGGTACGTCGCCGAAACGCCGCTCCCGCCGGGGGCAGGCAGGTCGCCCAGCCGCGCCGCGACGGAGATCGTCAGGTCGTCGCCGTGCCGGACGGCGCGGCCCCCCGTCGGGCGGCGCACGAGGGGGAGATCTGGATAGGCGGTGCGGACGACGGCCTCGTCCTGCAGCCGGCCGATGCTGACGCAGGGGCGGTCCCAGGCGTAGACCCGGACGATGGGGGAAGCGCCATCGCGGACCTCGGCCAGCAACGCCGCGTCGGCCGCCATGTTGCCGTCCGGCGTCCCCGGCTCAGTTTCCTGCCGCCATCGCCACCGGGTCATCGGGACTCCAGCAGAGGCAGGGCTGGCGGGCGGCGGTCGCCTCGTCCAGTTTGCGCACGGGCGTCGTCAGCGGCGCGGACTTCACCAGGGCGGGGTCGTCCTCGGCCTCCCGTGCGATTTGGCGCATCGCGGCGATGAAGGCGTCCAGCGTCTCCCGGCTCTCGGTCTCCGTCGGCTCGATCATCAGCGCCTCCGGCACGATCAGCGGGAAGTAGATCGTCGGCGGGTGGTAGCCGTAGTCCATGAGCCGCTTGGCGATGTCCAGCGCCCGGACGCCGCGCGCCCGCTGCTGCCGCCTGGCCGTGAAGACGCACTCGTGCATGCAGATCTCCGGATAAGCGACGTCATAGCAGTCCTGCAGGCGGACGCGCAGGTAGTTGGCGTTCAGGACGGCGTTCTCCGCCACCTGCGCCAGCCGCTCGCGCCCGTAGTAGAGGATGTAGACGTAGGCGCGCAGGATGCACAGGAACGAGCCGTACCAGCCGTGAATCCGGCCCACCGACTTCGGGCGGTCGTAGTCCAATCGGAAGCCGTCGTCCGTCTTCACGGCCATCGGCACCGGCAGGTACGGCTCCAGAAGTTTCTTGACCGCGACCGGGCCGGAGCCGGGGCCGCCGCCGCCGTGCGGCGAGGAGAAGGTCTTGTGCAGGTTGAAGTGCATGACGTCGAAGCCCATGTCGCCGGGCCGCGCCCGGCCCACCAGAGCGTTCATGTTGGCCCCGTCGCAGTAGACCAGGCCACCGTGCCGATGCACGAGATCACAGATCTCGGCGACGTCGTCTTCAAACAGGCCCAGCGTGTTGGGGTTGGTCAGCATCAGGCCGGCGACGGAGTCAGAGATGGCCGCCAATTGGGTCTTCAGGTGGTCCAAATCCACCCGGCCCCGCGCGTCGGAGTCGACCGACGCCGTCTTGTAGCCGCAGCGCGCCGCCGAGGCGGGGTTGGTGCCGTGCGCGGAGTCGGGGACGAGAATGACGTTCCGATGCCCCTGTCCGTGGTCCTCGTGATAGGCCCTGATCAGCATCAGGCCGAGCAGCTCGCCGTGCGCGCCCGCGGCCGGCTGCAGGGTCGCCGCGTCCATGCCCGCGATCTCGGCCAGGATTTGCTGCATCTCATACAGCACTTCCAGCGCCCCCTGCACGGTTCCCTCCGGCTGCAATGGGTGGACGCGGCCCATGCCCGGCAGCCGCGCCGCCTCCTCGTTGATCTTGGGGTTGTACTTCATCGTGCAGGAGCCGAGCGGGTAGAAGCCCGAGTCGATGCTGTAGTTGTGCTGCGAGAGGTGCGTGTAGTGGCGGATGACCTCCGGCTCGGACAGCTCCGGCAGCGGCAAGCCCTGGCGCAGCGCGTCCTCCGGCAGCAGGGCGCGGACGTCCCGCGCCGGGACGTCGCACGGCGGCAGCTCCGCCCCGACCCGTCCGGGGCGGCTGATCTCAAACAGCAGGGGTTCGACGGCTTCCTCTCGCATTCCGTGTTTCTTCCTAAGGTGTCGTTGTTCCCCTGGGGCAGCGCGCCCGGCGGGGTTGGCCCGGCGAATGAATTCGCGGGCTTGCATATTACGAAGTCCCTGCGGGACTGGGGAACCCTCCGCCCCGGCGTCCTCACATGAACACTATGCCCTGCGCGGCAGCGCCGCGACCAGGGCGTCAATCTCGTCCTTTGTCCGCTGCTCGGTGACACAGAAGAGCATGGCGTCCGCCAGATCGGGGTAATAGGGGCCGAGCGGCAGGCCGCCGAGGATGCCCGCTTGGAGCAAGTGCTCATTGACCGCCTCCGGCGGCACGGGCGTCCGCACCACGAACTCCTTGAAGAAGGCCGCGCCGGGGAAGGCGAGCGAATAGCCGGGGATGTTGGCGATCTCGTCGGCGGCGTAGTGCGACTTCTGGAGGCACAGCTCGGCGACGTGGCGCAGCCCGGCCTGGCCCATCGTCGCCAGGTACACGGTCGCGGCCAGGGCGTTGAGGGCCTCGTTGGTGCAGATGTTGCTGGTGGCGCGCTCGCGGCGGATGTCCTGCTCGCGGGTCCGCAGGGTCATCACGAAGGCGCGCTTGCCGCCCTCGCTCGTGGTCTGACCGACGATGCGTCCCGGCAGGCGGCGCATGAACGCGCGCTTGCAGGCGAAGAGGCCGAGCAGCGGGCCGCCGTAGCCCATCGGGCAGCCCATCCCCTGCCCCTCACCCACCACGATGTCCGCGCCGTACTCGCCCGGCGGGGTCAGCAGGCCGAGCGAGATCGGGTCGGCGCTGACGACCAGCAGCGCCCCCTGCGCGTGCGCCGCCTCGCCCAGCCGGCGCACGTCTTCCAGATGCCCGAAGAAGTTGGGGTGCTGGACGATCACCGCCGCCGTCTCGTCCGACAGCGCGCCGTGCAGCGCCCCGCCATCGGAGACTCCGTCCTTCTGCGGAATCCAGTCCACCGCCAGGCCCAGGTGCTTGACGTAGGTATCTAAGACGTGCCGGTGGATCGGATGGGTCGTCTCGGGCACGATCAGGCGGCCTCGTCCCGTCAGGTCGGCGGCCATCAGGGCCGCCTCGGCGAGCGCGGTGGCGCCGTCGTACATGGAGGCATTGGCGACGTCCATCGCCAGCAGCTCGCAGAGCAGGGTCTGGAACTCAAAAATGCTCTGCAGGACGCCCTGGCTGACCTCCGGCTGGTACGGCGTGTAGGACGTGTAGAATTCGGAGCGGCCCGTGATGGCCCCGACGGTCGGGGGGACGTAATGGTCGTAGACGCCTGCGCCCAGAAAGCAGGGCATCTCCTCGGCGTGGGCGTTCCGCTTCGCCAGGCGGGCGACGTGGCGGGCCAGCGCGATCTGGTCCAGCCGGTGCGGGATGTTCAACTCGCCCCGGAAGCGCAGCGCCTCCGGGATCGGCGCGAACAGGTCGTCCATGCCGCCGAGGCCCATCGCCTCCAGCATCTGCGCGCGGTCCGCATCGGTGTTGGGGATATAGGACATGAAAGAACCCTACGCCTCCCCGATCAGCGCGTCGTAGGCGGCGGCATCCAGCAGCGCGCTCAGTTCTGCGGGGTCGCTCATGCGAATCTTGATGATCCAGCCGTCGCCGTAGGGGTCGTCGTTGACGCGCTCCGGGGCATCAGGCAAAGCGTCGTTGACCGCTGCCACCGTGCCGCCGACGGGCGCGTACAGGTCGGAAACGGCCTTGAGGCTCTCGATCTCACCGAACGGCTCGCCGGCCTTCAGGACGCGCCCCACCTCCGGCGGCAGCACCAGCGCGATGTCGCCCAGCTCGTCGGCGGCGTGCTGCGTGATCCCGACGGTGGCGGTGTCTCCCTCCACCCTGACCCACTCATGCGACTTGCTGAATCTCAGCCCTTCCGGCTGCGCCATAATATTCCCTTTCCCTTGTCAAACGCCGTTTCGGTAGAACGGCAACGCCACGACAGTGGCCGGGGCGAGGCGGCCCCGGATGTCCACCCCCACGGCGGTTCCGACGCCCGTGGCCGATGTCTCCAGCCGGGCCAGCGCGATGCCGGCGCTCACCGTCGGCGAGAACGTGCCGCTGGTGACGTGTCCGACCGGCTCCCCGCCCTCCGCCATGACGGCGCAGCCCTCGCGGGGGATGGCGCGCGCGGTCATCTTCAGCCCGACCAGCCTGCGCTTGGGGCCTTGCGCCTTCGCCGCGACGATGGCCTCGCGCCCGACAAAGTCCCCCTTGCCGGTCTTGATGGCCCAGCCGACCCCGCACTCCAGCGCGTTGGTTCGTGCGTCCAGCTCGTGGCCGTAGAGCGGGTAGGCGGCCTCCAGGCGCAGCACGTCGCGCGCCCCCAGGCCGCACGGCGTCGCGCCCCCCGCCGCCAGCGCGTCCCATAGGGCCGTGGCGTTGTCCCAGGGACAGAATATCTCAAATCCATCTTCCCCCGTATACCCGGTCCGGGACAGAATTAGGTGGATGCCGCCCCAGGTCAGGCCGGCGCAGTGGAAGCGGGCGATGTCCGGCGCGCCGGTCAGCGCGCGAACCAGGCCGACAGCCTGCGGCCCCTGCACGGCGAGCAGGGATGTCTGGTCGCTGATGTCCGTCAGCGTCACGTCCGGGTTTGTTTCCCCATTTTTTTGCAGCCAGTCCCAGTCCTTGTCCTTGCAGCCCGCGTTGAGGACGATCAGAAACTCATCCTCGGCCCGGCGGTAGACGATGACATCATCAATGACGCCGCCGCCCTCGTTGAGCAGCAGGGAATACTGCGCCTGGCCGGGGGCAAGTTTGGTTACGTCGTTAGCCGTGATGCGCTGCAGGTACGCCAGCGCGCCGGGGCCGAAGACGCGGGCCTCGCCCATGTGCGAGACATCGAAGAGGCCGACTCCTGTTCGGACGGCGTTGACCTCGCCGACCGTGCCGCCATAGGAGACCGGCATCTCCCATCCCGCGAACGGCACCAGGGTCGCGCCCGCCGCCCGGTGCGTCTCATACAGGGAAGTTTGCTTCATAAGGGTTGCGTCCCGCCGGCGCATCTGTCTGCCGGGTCGGAATCGAGCGGCCTATTTTACCCAAAATTGACGGCTTTGACACGGGGCCCGCCTCACGCGCATACGGGGACACTTCATGGCGGGCGGCGAGAAGGCCGTGGTATAATAGGGGCAGCCTTGCCCGAGCCACAGGAGCCGCCCTTTTGACCGCCCCCGCCGCCCTCACCGTCCGCGAACTGACCGATGCCGACCATGCCGCCTGGAATGCCTTCGTCGGCTCCCTGCCCGAAGGCGACGTGCTGCAGGCCTGGGAGTGGGGCGCGGTGAAGCGGCCCGACTGGACCCCCCTCCGCCTCGGCATCTTCCGGGGCGACGACCTGACGGGTGGGGCGGCCATCTTGCGCCGCCGACTGCCCCTGGTCGGCCCCTTCTTCTACGCCCCGCGCGGCCCCCTGCTCGCCGACTGGACCGATGAGGCCGCACTGATCGCCTTGCTGTCCTGCATCCGCACCCACGCGCGCCAGGCGGGGGCCGGTTTCCTCAAGATCGACCCCGCCGTCCCCATCGAGCGCCCGAAGGTCGCCGAGACGCTGCAGCGGCACGGCTTCGCGCCGCCGCCCGACGCCGATCCGCAGGGGTTCGGCGGCACCCAGCCCCGCTGCGTCATGCAGCTCGACCTGGCGGGCCGCACGGAGCAGGAGATACTGGCCTCCTTCAAGGGGCAGACCCGCCGCAACATCAAACTCTCGGTCGAGAAGCACGGCGTCGAGGTCGTGGACGACCTGACGCGGGATCATCTGACCATTTTCAACGATCTGATGCAAGTCACCGGCGCCCGCGACGGCTTCCGCCCGCGCCCCCTCTCCTATTTCCAGACTCTCTGGGACAACCTGGTTCCCGCCGGCATGGCGAAGCTGTTCCTGACCCGCTACGAGGGCGAGTGGCTCTCCGGCGCGCTGTGCTTTCGGATCGGCGACAAGTGCTGGTATGTCTACGGCGCGTCGGGCAACGAGCACCGCAACGTCATGCCCAACTACGCCATGCAGTGGGCCATGATCCGCTGGGCCAAGTCCCAGGGCTGTTCCTGGTACGACTTCCGCGGCGTCTCCCCCCGCCGCCGCCAGGAAGGCGAGAGTGCCGAGGAGGTGGAGAAGGAGGACCACTTGCAGGGCCTGAACCGCTTCAAGGAGGGCTTCGGCACCCGCTACGTCGAATATATTGGCGAGTTCGACCTGGTCTACAATCCCCTGGCCTACTGGGCCTTCACCACCGGCAAGCCCAGAGCGCAAAAACTGGTGCGAAAGATGAAGGGGAAGTGAACCCCCTGCGGGGTAAGAACCCCCTCCAACGGCACACCAAACTTGCCGATAATCTTGACAGGCCCTTTGTGACAGCCTGCCTCTCCTGACGGACGCGCGCACCCGCTTTCGGAGAAGATCTTATGTCCCGCCTCATTCGCGCCGTCGTGGCGCTGATTTTCCTGGCTGCACTGCCGGCGCATGCCGAAAAGAATTTGAGACGCCCGCCGGGCACGACCCGCTACGCACCGATGGTCGCCCGGCTGAAGGCGCTGCTCGCCTACGACCAAAATGCCGGCGCGCACCGGATGGAGTTGTCCAGCATCGGGCAGTCCGTCAAGGGCCGCGACATCTGGATGGTGACGCTGCATGAGGCCGCCCCCGCAGAGGCCGCCACCCCGGCTCGTCCCTCGCCACTGCCGTCCCCGCAAGCGGGAGAGGGGCCAGTCACGCAAGACTCGGCCGCTGGACAAGAGGCACAGCCAGATGATACTGGCCCCTCCCTCGGCCCTACGGGGGAGGGGTGGCCGAAGGCCGGGGTGGGGGCCTCTCCGAAGAAACTGTTCTACCTCTGCCGCCAGCACGGACACGAGCCGGCCAGCACCGAGGGGGCCTTGGCGTTCATTGAGAAGCTGGTCAAGGCGCAGCCCGGCTCGCCGCTGGCGCGGGACTTGCAGCGCGTCACCGTCTATATCGTCCCGATGGCGAACCCGGACGGGGCCGAGGCGTTCCTGCGGCACAACGCGCATGACGTGGATTTGAACCGGGACTGGCTGCGGCAGACGCAGCCGGAGACGCGCGCGTGGCTGCTCGCCATCAAGCGCATCCACCCCGATTTGATGACCGACCAGCACGAACTCTATCCCAACGACAGACGCTGGGACTTCACCGAGACGGCGGGTGCGGCCAGCGGCGCGGACCCGGGCCTGGTGACGATGTGCGTGAGCACACAGTCCGTCGTCCAGGGCGCCATGCAGGCCGAGGGCTTCCCGACGGCTTGCCACCTCATCAACGACCACCACCCGGCGCGGCTCGCGCACCGCTACGGCTGCGTCGTCGCGGGCATCCCGACGATCCTGTTTGAGACCAACCGGCTGACCTGGCTGCACCGCAGCGTCGCCGCCCGCGCCGCCGCGCACGCGCAGTTCATGGCCGACGTGCTGCGCGACCTCGCGGGCGAGCGCGACCAGTTGGAGGCCGAGGCCCGTGACTGGCAGATCGCCCATGCGCGGAACACCCTGCTGGCCTCGCGCAAGAAGGGCTACCAGCGCGTCCCCCCCGCCCCTAATTCTGGGGAAGAAGATCGCCCGCCAACCCCCAATTCTGGGGGAGTCGGAGAGGAGACCGGGGCGGCGGAGAAGACCGGCGAATGACCGCCCTTTCCCATGACGCGTGGGTCGCGGTCAGCCGCGCCGCCCTGCGCCACAACGTCCAGGCCGTCCGCACGCTGCTGGCGCAGGGGACGGACAGGCCGCCGCAGATGATCGCCGTCGTCAAGGCCAATGCGTTTGGGCACGGCGCGGGCGAGACGGCCCGTATCATGCAGGAGGCGGGCGTGGGCTTCTTCGCCGTCACCACGCCCGTCGAGGCATGGGAGTTGCGCGCCGCCGGCATCACGGGCCGCATCCTTGTCTTCCTGCCGCCCCTGCCGGATCAGGCGGACGCGCTGGTGGAGGCGGAAGTGGACATCTCCGTCGGTGACGAAGAGGGGCTACGGCAGACGGCCCATGCGGCACGGCGGCAGGGGAAGACGGCGCGGGTGCATCTGAAGGTGGACACGGGGATGGGCAGACTTGGCATCCTGCCGGCGGATGCGCTGCCGCTGGCACGGAGAATCGCGGCGGAGCCGGTCGTGGAGTTCGCCGGCCTTTATACACACTTCGCGCGGGCACTGGAGAAGGACCCGACGCCGACTCGGCGACAGTTCGCGCAGTTTCAACAGGTGGCGCGGCAGATTGAGGAGGCGGGCATTCACCCCGGGTTGCGGCACTGCGCCAACTCGGCGGCCATGGTGCGCTTCCCGGAGATGCGGCTGGACGCCGTGCGGCCCGGCACAGCTCTTTACGGCCAGTACCCCAGCGCCGCCGTGCCCCGGACGCTGGACTTGCAGGACACCTGGCGCTTGCAGGCGCGCGTCGTGGCCGTGCGGGACGTGCCGGCGGGAACGGCGGTCGGCTACGGCGGCGAGTACGTCACCCGGCGCCCCACCCGGCTGGCCGTCCTGCCCATCGGCTACGCGGACGGCTTCACCGTCGCCCCCGCCAGCGTCACGTCGGGCTGGCGCGGAGTCAGGACACTGCTGCGCGACCTGACCGGGCGCGGCCCCGGCGTCTCCGTCACCCTGCACGACCGGCGCGCGCCGGTGCTGGGGCGCGTCGCCATGCAGGTCTGCACGGCGGACGTGACCGACATTCCCGGCGTCGCCGTCGGCGACATCGCCACCGTCCCCGCCCGCCGAATCACCGCCAGCGCGCGCCTACCCCGGATTTACGAGGACTGATGCGTCTCGCCCTGATAATCGGGATGGTGCTGCTGACTGGGGTGACTTGCTTCGGCGGAAGGATCCCCCTCCGGCGGGAGAACCCCCTCCGGCTCGCCGAGGCTCGCCACCTCCCCCGAAACGGGAGAGCAGAATTGGCGGGGGGCGTTATTTCTCCCCTTCCCTCTCCGCTTCGGGGAGGGTGGCCGAGGAACGAGGCCGGGAGGGGTTCTTTTTCGGCCGTCACCCCCTACCCCCGCATGACGGCCGAACTCCAGGCCGAAGCCGCCAGGTCCCCCTGGGTGCGCCTGACCTCCCTTGGAAAGACTTCGCGGGGGCGAACGCTCTGGCTGGCGCGCGTCGCCGACCCCGCCGCACCGCCGCCCGCGCGGACTGTCCGGCTGCTGGTGCTCTGCCGACAACACGGCGATGAACCCGCGTCCACGGAGGCCGCCCTGGGCCTGCTGCGCCGCATCAGTGCAGGGGGCGACCCGGCACTGCGCGCCGAACTGCGCCGCGTCACGCTCTACGTCGTCCCGATGGTCAACCCCGATGGGGCCGCGGCCGGGACGCGCGCGAACGGGGCCGGGGCCGACCTCAACCGCGACTGGGGCGTCTTCGGGCAGCCGGAGACCCGCGCCGTCGCCCGCGCCGTCGCGCTGATCCGCCCCCATGTCCTCATGGATGCCCACAACTGGGACGGCGGCGACCATTACGATGCCAATTGCGTGGAAGTGTCACGGGACGGGACGCGCCCGCTGGGCCGGGCGGCACAGGCGCTGCAAGCCGCTGGGATTGCCCAATTGCAGTCGTCGGGTTATTCCGTCGCCGCCACCTCGTACAGCCCGGCCGCCGATCCGCACTTGGCCCATCGCTGGTTCACGAGACAGGGAATACTGTCCTGCCTGGTGGAGACCCGCAGCGGCAGCCCGCACGATGCCGCCGACTTCCAGCGCCGCCAGGGGGTCTACGTCGCGCTCATCCACGCCCTCGCCCGCCGCTACGCCGATGCCCGCTCGGAGTTGGATCAGCTGGAAGGACACCGTCCGCCGTCCGAGCAGGAGGCGCGCCTGTTCCCGCCCCGGCCTGCCGCTTCCCCGCCGTCTCCCCCGGAATTGGGGGCAGGGGGGGCCAAACGCCCCATCCTCTGGCTCTGGGGCATCGGCCCCTACGGCCTTGCCCTTTTCGCCCTCAAACTCAGCCGCGATGGTGGAAGCGTGATGGGACGGACACCAGAGTTCGCTCCGGCCAGCGGAAGGCGGTCAGCAGGCCGCCCCGGTACGCGCCGGTATCAATGTTCACCGTGTTCCCGCGCACCTCGGCCCGCTCCTGCGGCGTGTGGCCGTAGACGATGAAGGCCAACCCGTGATACTCGGCGGCCCAGTCCCGCCGCAGCGTCTTGCCCTCCGGCGACTTGCCGATGGCGTCGCCGTTCAACACGAACCGGCGGGTCTCCGGGTCCGTCTTGCCGATCATCTCCTGCTCGATGCCAGCATGGGCGACGATCAGCGCCCCGCCGTCCAGCACCCAGTACAGCGCGGCCTGCGCGTAGAGGGCCGCAATCGCCTTTTTGAGCGTCTTTCTGTCCGCCTGCCCCTCAATCTCCGCGATCGTCTTGTCCAGCCCGCCCTTGCCGGTGTCCACCGGCTCACCCTTGAGCCAGCGGTGGAGCGCGTCATCATGGTTGCCCAGCGTCAGCCGCGCCCGACCCTGACTGACCAGGCGGCTCGCCAGACGCAGCACCCGCACGCTCTCCGGCCCCCGGTTGATGAGGTCCCCGACAAAGACCAGCGCCCGCCCGTCGGGGTGATGGAAGTCTTCATCGTACTCCAGCGCGTCGCACAGCCGCCGAAGGGCGTCATAGCACCCATGCACGTCCCCGATGATGTCGTACTTCTCTTCTGTCACGCGACGGTCTCAACACCGATGATCAGAGGGTCAGCGAATGAAATCGTCGCTCCCGGCGAAGATGCCGAGTCTCCGCCTTCGCGGAGACGCTTCTTTGTCCGCGAAGGGGGACACGCGGCCGCCGGCCATCGGCGGCGAATTCATTCGCTGTCTGTGATTGCTACGACGACGGGCTGACGCTGGTGAAGTGGAACGCGCGCACCTTGAGCGCCGGGACCAGCGCGGTGCAGCCGGTCTCGCGCCCGACGGCCCGCTCGGGGCGGCTCATCATCTCCACGCCGGCCAGCAGCGCCGCCGGACTCTCGTTCCAGCGGAAGTTGACCACCGGGCGCGTGATCCGGCCGCCTTCAATCAGAAAGAGGCCGTCGCGCGTCAGGCCCGTGTTGAGCAGTGTTCGCGGGTCCACGCCCCGGATGTACCAGAAGCAGGTCACGAGCAGGCCGTAGTCCGTCGCGGCGATCAGCTCGTCCAGAGTCCGCTCCTCGCCCTCCATGATCAGATTGGAGGGACCCGGCACGGGGGCGATGCCCTTCTGCCCGGCCCAGTAGCGGGAGACGATCATGTTCTGAAGCCGGCCGTTCTGCACCCAGACCCTCGGCGCGAGCGGCTGGCCGTCCTCGCCCCAGGGCAGGGACGGCACGAGCGGGTGCGTGGGGTCGGACGAGATTGTGATGTTGTCGCCGAACAGTTTCTGACCCAGCTTCGTCCCCGCCTCCTTGTCGGAGAAGTAGCTGCGGCCCTCGTCGGCAGGGCGTCGGTTCAGGCTCCACAGGAAGTAAGCCACCTGGTCGGCGGCGGCGGACGGCTCCAGCACGGCGGGGTACGCCCCCGGCTCCAGCGTGACGGGATTCTGCGAGCGCAACGCCTTCTCCATGGCGCGCGCGGCGATCTGCCGGCCGTCAATGTCGGCGTCGGCAAGGCGAAACGACTCGGCGGCGGCCCAGCCGCTGCCCGCGCCGCCCTCCGTGCGCATCGTCAGCGAGTAGGAGGCGCGCGTCGCCCGGTGGCTGGCCCGCAGCCCGCGCGTGTTCGCCAGCGCGTACAGCGTGTGACCGTCCTCCAGGTAGCCGGCGGCGGTCACGCCCTGCGCCCGTGCCCCGCGCAGCGCCTCGGCGGCGACGGCGGCCCGCGTGTCGGGCGCGGCGCGTGCCGTGGCCTCGTCCCACTCCGGCGGGGCGAGGTACTCTTGTGGGCCAAGACGCGGCATGTATTCGGGGCTTTCGGGTGCGATGCGGGCGGCGTCCTCCGCGCGCTGGACGGCGCTTTGCAGGCCCGCGTCCGACAGGTCAGTGGTGGAGATGCTGCCGACCTGCTTGCCGAAGACGCTGGTGACGTGCAGGCGGGTCTCGTCGGCCTGCCCGGAGGTCGTCGGATCATTGCAAGCGAAGCGCAGGTGGCCCTGCACGCCGCTGTGTAGGCTGACCTCCATTTCGTCGGCGCGGGAGAGGGCCGTGGTCTTGTCCAGAATGGCGCGGGCCTCGTCGTCGGTCAGTGGCATGGGGTGTCTCCGAAGTTTATGACGCCTCGCGGCGGGTGTTGAGGAAGGTGACGCGGCGGAAGCGGGCGGGGGCGCTTCCGTGCGATACGGGCGCGGCCTGCGTCGGCTGGGCCTTGCCGCAATAGTACGAGCCGCCCAGCGCGTAGTGCTCGCGCGAGCAGATGGCGTCGCACGAGTTCCAGAATTCCGGGGTCGTCCCCTGAAATGCAACGTCGCGCAGCATCCCGGTGATCTTGCCGTTCTTGATCTGATGGAACACCTGGCCGCCGAACTGGAAGTTGCGCCGCTGCTGGTCAATGGACCAGGAGCCGTTGCCGTGGATGAGAACCCCGTCGTCCACGCCCGCGATCAGGTCATCGGGCGAGAGCGGCGCGGGGCCGGGCAGCAGCGACACGTTGGGCATCCGCTGCATCGGGACGCTGGCGTAGCTGTCGGCGTAGGAGCAGGCGTGCGAGGCCGCGTCGCCGACCCAGCGCGCCTGCTCGCGCGTGGTCTGGTAGCCGACGAAGACGCCGTCCTTGATGATGTCAAAGCGCATCGCCGGCACGCCCTCATCGTCGTAGCCGACCGTCGCCAGCCCGCCCGGCTCCGTCCGGTCGCCGACGACGTTAATGAGACTTGAGCCGTATTGCAGCTTGCCGAGCTGATCCGGCGTCGCAAAGGACGTGCCGGCGAAGTTCGCCTCAAACCCCAGCGCCCGGTCCAGTTCGGTGGCGTGGCCGATGCTCTCATGGATCACCAGCCACAGGTGCGAGGGCATCAGGATCAGGTCGCGCACACCCGGCTCAATGCCCGGCGACTTCAGCTTCTGGACGGCGTCCTCCCCGGCCCGCCGCGCGTCGTCCAGCAGCCCGGCCTCCTCGCACCATTCGTATCCGCGCCCCATGGGCGCGGCCAATGAGTCGCGGGACTGGAAGTCGCCCCCATCTTCGGAAACCGCCGTCACGGAGAAGTGCGGCCAGATGCGGTGGATGTCCTGCGCGATCAGCGCGCCCTCGGTCGAGGCGAACAGCTTGTGCTCGCTGGCGGCGTACAGGAAGGAGCGGCAGAACTTGGTCCCCTTCGCCTTCAGGGCCTCCCGGTTCAGCCCCAGCAGCAGGTCCACCTTTTCTCCCAGCGGCACCTCAAACGGGTCACGCCGGATGGGCGTCGCCCAGGAGTCCCGCTGCGGGCGGACCGGGGCCAACTCCACCGGATGCTGCTGCAACGCGGCGTTTGCGCGGGCGATGGCGACGGCGTCCCGCGCCGCCTGCGCGAGCGCGTCCGGCGTTACGACGCTGCTGGCCGCGAAGCCCCAGGCCCCCTGGCAGAGCACGCGGACTCCGAAGCCGAAGCTGTCGTCGTCCTGGATGTCAAGCACCCGGTCCTCGCGCGTCCCGATATACTGGCTCCGGTAGCGGTTGATGCGAACGTCGGCGTAAGACGCCCCGGCGGCGCGCGCCGCGTCCAGCGCCGCCCCCGCGAGGACTTCCCGATTTTCCGTGTGCCCAGTGGTCATGGCCGACCCCCTTTCTTGGGATACCACCTCATTCGGCAGGAAGAACGAAATGTCCTGCTGGAACCCCCTTCGGCAGCCGAAGGGGGTTCTCGGCCTCTTCTGTGGTATACTCTGACACAAAGTTTTCGAGGAGGCGGCATTTTGGCAGTTTGGCAGCGGACGGTGGCGTGCGGCGAGGTCTCCGAGGCGCAGGTGGGGCAGGAGGTGACCCTGAACGGCTGGGTCAACCGCAACCGCGATCAGGGCGGCATCGCCTTCCTGGACCTGCGCGACCGGACGGGGCTGGTGCAGGTGGTCGCCGATGGCGGCGTCGCGCCTGACGCGCTGCAAGTCGCCGAGCGGGTGCGCTCGGAATACTGCCTCAGCGTCCGGGGGACCGTCCGCCGCCGCCCCGAGGGCACCGAGAACCCCAACCTCAAGACGGGCACGGTGGAGGTCGCCGCGCGTGAGATCGAGATTCTGAACCCGGCCAAGACGCCGCCCTTCCCCATTGCAGAGGACAAGCCGGTGGAGGAGATGGTGCGCCTTAAGTACCGCTACCTGGACCTGCGCCGACCCACCATGTACGAGAAGCTGCGCCTGCGCCACGAGGCCATCCGGCTGATCCGTGAGTTCATGTCCGGGCGCGGCTTTCTGGAGGTCGAGACGCCCATCATGACCAAAAGCTCGCCGGAGGGCGCGCGCGACTATCTGGTCCCCTATCGCCTGGAGCCGGGCCTGTTCTACGCCTTGCCGCAGGCCCCCCAGCAGTTCAAGCAGCTGCTCATGGTGGCGGGCGTGGAGCGCTATTTTCAGATCGCCAAGTGCTTCCGGGACGAGGCCCAGCGCGCCGACCGGCAGCCGGAGTTCACCCAACTTGACCTGGAGATGTCGTTTGTCACGCAGGACGACGTGCTCGAAGTCGTCGAGTCGCTCTACTCCACGATCCTGCCCCGGATCACGGCCAAGACGGTGGTGACGCCGTTCACGCGGCTGACCTACGACCAGGCGATGGCCCGCTTCGGCTCGGACAAGCCCGACCTGCGCTATGGGTTGGAACTGAAGGACTGCGCGGTCCTCTTGAAGCACACTCAGTTCACGGTCTTTCAGAGCGCGCTCGGCAGCGGCGGCCAGGTCAAGCTGATCCGCTACCCCGGCGGCGCGTCGCTGTCGCGCAAGGAGATTGACGACCTGACCCAGTTGGCGAAGGACTTCGGCGCGAAGGGGTTGGCCTACCTGCTGGTGACGGAGGAGGGGGTCAGGTCCCCCATCGCCAAGTTCCTGACCGAAGACGAGATCGGCGGGCTGGTCAATCTGGCCGAGGGCGAGCCGGGGGATTTGATCGCCTTCGTCGCCGACAGGCCCGACGTCGTCGCCAAGGTCCTGGACCGGCTGCGCCGGGAGATCGCCCATCGCCTGAAGCTGGCCGACCCGGACACGCTGCACTTCTGCTGGGTCACGGACTTCCCGGTGTTCGAGTGGGACGAGGAGGCGAAACGGTGGACGTTCGCCCACAACCCGTTCGCCATGCCCCACGCGGAGCATTTAGACAGGCTGGAGTCCGACCCCGCCGCCTGCCGCGCCTACACCTACGACCTGGTGTGCAACGGCTCTGAGGCCGCGTCCGGCTCGATCCGCATCCACAAGAGGGACATCCAGGAGCGCATCTTCCACATGCTGGGCCTGACCGATGAGGAGATACAGGCCCGGTTCGGGCACATGCTGGACGCCTTCGACTTCGGCGCGCCCCCGCACGGCGGCATGGCCCCCGGCATTGACCGCCTGATCATGTACCTGACCGACGACGACAACATCCGCGAGGTGATCGCCTTCCCCAAGGCCGGCGGCGGCTACGACCCCCTGATGGACGCCCCCTCCGCGGTGGACCCCGCCCAGCTGCGGGAGCTACACATCGAGATCAAGCCCCCGTCCCGGCCGGGGCGGTAGCGTTGAGGTCTTGCCGCGTAGCCGCCGCAGGCGGTTAAATCACCCTTTTAGGGGATTGACTGCTGAGCGAATGTATGATAAGATACTGTCAGGCACGGGTCATGCGGTGGGGCTTTCTTCGGGAGGCTGTTCGCGTCTGTGCCCTCCATTTCTTCTTCCCCGCGGGCGGGGCGGGCCTGTTCCGCGACGGTCAGGCACAAGGGACGCTGATGCACATCGCCGAACAGCTTCACCGCGCCCAGTATGACAGGGACGCCTACGCCGCCTTGTGCTGCGCCCTGCGCCGTCTCACCCCGCGCGAGCACCAGATCATCCACCTGCGGTTCTTCGCCCATCTGTCGCAGGCCCAGATCGCCCGCAGACTCCATGTCTCCCCCCCGTGCGTGTCCCGGCTCCAGAGGCGGGCGCTGCTGCGCCTACCGGACATTCTCTAGCCCCTACTGAACGGCCTCCTCGGCCTCCAACTCGCGCAGCAGCGGCTCGGCGTGGGCGAGCAGCTCGGCCTTGCGGGGGCGCAGGGTGTCGCGGGTGTCGCAGTAGGTGGCGAGGGCCTGCAAGGGGTCGAGCGACTCGGTGAGCACCCTGGAGCGGACGGCGTCGGTGTCGCGGACGGTGTCTTTGTGCAGGGCGACGATCAGGAAGGCCGCGCTTAATGCGGCGCGCACGTCGGCCAGGCGCAGGGCCGGCTCCTGCTCGGACTTGATCTTGTAGGAGAGCTTGACGACGGCGCCCTTGATCGGCTGGGCGGCGATGGCGGCCAGTATCTTCTCGGTCGGCTGGTCGCCGGCCCCCGTGGCGTCCACGTCCACCTCCACGAAGGGCCGCGTCGGGATGGGGACGTGCCTGACCGCCGTGTTGCCCTTCTGCAAGTCCAGCAGGCAGAAGCCCTTTTCCTCATTGCGCTCGCCGAAGTCAATGCGCTCGACCGAGCCGCAGTAGACGACGGGCGGCTGCTGGCCCCTGTTGAGGTCCTGCCAGCGGTGGATGTGGCCCAGGGCGACGTAGTCGAACGGCGGTCGGGCGAGCGCGGACAGCGGCACCTCCGGCTCGTTGACCAGGTAGCCGACCTGGTTGGCGCTGAGCTTGGCGTTGGCGACCGAGAAGTGGCCCATCAGCACGGTGGGCAGGCCGGGGTCGCACTGTGACGCCAGGTGGGCGATGCCGGCGACGTATTTATCCACGACGAGCTGCGTGGTCTCCTGCACCCCCTTGTCTTTATATTCGTCGCGGGCCAGCACCAGGCTCTTGATGAGATAGGGCATGGCGGCGATCTGGACTTTATTTCCCTTGGCCGTCTCGACGACGGCCACATCGGGGGTGTCGAAGATGCGCAGGCGCTCCCCGGCGAGCGCGCCGAAGATCTCGATGGTGTTGGCGCGGCCCTTGGTGTTGGGGATGTCGTGGTTGCCGGCGAGCATGACGACGGGGACGCCGCGCGCGGTCAGCCGGCTTAAGGATTGGGCGAACTCGCGCTGCTGGGTCTGATTCGGGTCGCGCGTCTTGTAGGCGTCCCCGGCGAACAGGGCCAGCTCGATGTCGGCGGCGAGGGCGGTGTCAATGGCGGCGTTGAGCGCCTCCCGGAAGTCCACCAGGCGCGAGTTGAGGCCGGTGGCCGGGTCGAAGCGTCCGTAGTTTTCGACGCCGAAGTGGACATCGGCGAAGTGCATCAGGCGGATCGCGGGCATGGGCGTATCAATCCCCTCGGGCGGAAGGGCCCCCTCCGGCCCAGCCAGAAGAACCCCCTCCGGCTCGCTGAGGCTCGCCACCTCCCCCGAAACGGGAGAGGAGGGAGACCCCCGGCCCCCCAATTCGGGGGGAGCAGGCCCCCCGGCCCCCAATTCTGGGGGAGTCGGAGAAGAGGCAGGTTCGTTTCGGCAGAGTGTGTCATCGGCTGCGCGTGGGCAGGGCGAGGCGGTGCTTCTCCCCATGATACCGCAAATTCCCGGGGAGAGGATACCCCTCCGGCTCGCCGGGTTTGGCATGCCAAGCCCCTACAGCCATCTCCCCCTGCGGGAGAGGATGGGGAAGGGCGACGGGGGCGGGTTCGTTTCGGCAAATTTCGTCCAGAGGGACTGCCTCGGGCTCTGTAAGAACCTCCTCCGGCGTCAGGACCCCCTCCGGCTCGGCCAGAAGAACCCCCTCCGGCTCGCTGAGGCTCGCCACCTCCCCCAAAACGGGAGAGGAGGGAGGCCCCCCGGCCCCCAATTCGGGGGGAGTCGGAGAAGAGGCAGGTTCGTTTGGGCACTCCTCCTGCTGATGGCCCTGCGGCGGGGCGGGGGCGCTGCCGGGCACGTTGTCCAACATCTCCGGGCGCTCGTGCATCTGCGGCGGCAGCGGACGCGGCTCCAAGGCGCGTCGCGCCCGCTCCATCACGTTCCAGTCCGTGGAGGCATTGCGGCGGCAGTCCGCCTCCGTGACGTGCAGCTCCGCCTGCGCCCGCCGCCGGGCGCGCGACTCGAACAGGTGGGGCACGTCTCGGCCCAGCATCTTGACGGCGGTGTCTATCTGGCGGTGCAGGGTGGTCTCGTGGCGCATCACGCGGTCCAGGCGGCAGAGGGCCTCGTCTTCGGAGAGTGACGGGTCTTCCAGCAGCTGAGCCTGCCAGCGGTGCAGTCTTCTGAGCCGCCAGGAGGCGGCGGCGATCTTCTCGACGTAGTGGCGCTCCAGGAGGTTGGTGGGGTGAAGTTGGGCGGCGAGTTCGACCAGGAGGGCCTCGTAGCCCTCGGCGCTCTCGCCCAGGTGCGTCAAGACGACGTCGCGGGCGAAGAGGCCGTGGGTGGTGGCGTTGCGGGCGGCGATGCGCTTGCCCTCCGTCGTCTTCGGGCCGGTGGCGGTGGGCTGAGGGTTGGTGGGCATGTCGTTGTTCATGGGGCATCCTTTCGTGTCGGGCGACGGGCGGTTGAAACCACTCGCTCCCGGTAGAGTCCGTCCTGGCGGACGGGTGAATAGTCTACTTTCCGTGACTATTCCCGAACATATGTACCGAAAACGCCGTGTGGAATGCGGGGATTGGGACGAAAGGGCAAAAAAAGGCCCGGTGTCTCCAACGCCGAGTTCTTCTTCCGGCAGGGAAAGTCCCTGCGGGACTGAGGAGGCCCACCACCGGGAAGCCCGCCCCCTGGCTCCGCTCCGGCAAGCGGCTTGCGACGCGCCCCTCACCCGCCCGTGGAGAACGGCGTCAGTTTAATATGCAGGATGTCGCGGAAGAGGAGAGCACTGCGGGAGACGTTCTGGGTGGAGGCAGCGGCGTTGTCGGTGACGGCCAGGTGCGTCCGGTATTGGCGGACGTGTTCGGCGGTCAGTGTGCTGGGGTGGCACCGGCTGTGGAACTCGATGAACTGGCGGATGCGGGAGACGTAGACCTCCTCGGTCGTGCGGCTGAGGTGCTTGAGGCGGAGGAGGGCGCGGACGTGTTCGAGGAACCGGGAGAGGCTTTGCCGGGAGAGGCTTTCCGTGGGCATTGCGTTCCCTTCCCTGGCGTGATATAATGAGGCCAATACTCAGGCGAGCGGCGGCCCGCCTCCTGCGGTGAAAGCCGCTCCGGAGACACATTATACCGCAGGAGTGCGGTAGAAGTCCGTGCGGGGCTGGGGAATTGCCGCAGAAGTGCGGTAATTCCCCAGCCGCCCGTCAGATGGGGATAAGGAGCCGCCCCGCCGCGCGTTATACCGCGAAAGTGCGGCTGATACAGTAGTTAGACCACAGGCACGTAGGCAAGACACGCGCGTAAGGCCAGGTATGAGGAGCTTTTCTGCGGCACATGGTTCCTGCTTAGGAGCGGTCGGCGGCGCGCTCGTAGTGTCGGCGGTCGGCAGCGTCTATTCCTATCACGCCGGTCTGAGTACAGGCGGTGGAGCAGGCTGTTTCGATGCGTCACCCGCGTTGTGCGGTCAAATCAATGTGGCATTTGGCCTTCTGCTCTGGGTCCCCGTCGGCGCCATCTTGGGGGCATTGTTCGGCCTGCTGGCATACCGGCTCGTGAAGCGGCGCACGGCGGACTCTGAGCCGACTCTATCGACGAAGCCGGGTTCGGGACACGAAGACACTTGGCCGCCTCCACCGAACAGGCCTGCGGTCTAACAAGGCGCTGCACCGGACAGACACTGCGCCATCGTCTTGTTCTCAGGCGAGTGTCGGGTACAATGCAGTGTCTGCCGGTGAGCTTGGTCGTTAGGCCGCTACATGGGGGCGTTACTGAGCCGAGGGCCAATCAGGAGGGTGAGCCGATGCCGTTGCTGGTCTTCAAGGTCGTGGCGATGGCGGCGATAGCCGCCATCGGTGTCGCACTCGTTTATGTCCTCCTGATGCCAACCGTCCGGGGCATCAGGAGGTCGCGGCGCCGGGCCGTCGCGCTGGGCCTGATAGCGTTCATCGGGGTTGGCCCCTTGGTCTTGATGGCCCTGGCGCGACGGATGGGCGAGCACGATAGCTACCTGGACGAGTTGCGCTGGCTGGCCCCGGTCCCGGCGGGCTACCTGCTATGCCTGGCCGTCTCGGCGGTCCAGGAGTGGCGGAGGCCGGTGCGGTAGCGGCCTAAGGGGTACGATTGGGACACGCTCGACCGGCTCTTCGAGCAGGGCCTTATCTCGAACCCGAAGAACAAGAACAAGTCGGTCGCCTTGACCGAGCAGGGCATCCGCGAGTGCGAGCGCCTGTTCCGCAAGTACTTCGGCAAGTGAGCCGAACCACGTAAAGTTGCAGGCGCTCAGGCGGCGATCAACTCACGCAGGCGGCGGACGTTGACCTCATGCATGGTCTCGCTGTCCGGGGTCTCCACGATAATGGGCAGGCCGGCGAGGCGCGGGTCATTGACGAGCCGGCGGAATGCCTCCAGGCCGATCTCGCCCTCGCCGATGTGGGCGTGGCGGTCGGCGTGGCTGCCGAAGGGCTTGGCCGAGTCGTTGGCGTGGACCACTTGCAGCCAGGGCAGGCCGATGATCCGGTCAAACTGGGCCATCGTCTCCTCATAGCCGGCCGGGGTGCGGATGTCGTAGCCGGCGGCGAAGATGTGGCAGGTGTCCAGACAGACGGCGAGCCGCTCCGGGTCCTTGACGCCGTTCAGGATGCGCGTGAGGTGCTCGAAGCGCCCGCCCAGGTACGTCCCCTGCCCCGCCGTCGTCTCCAGCGCCACGCGGACTTTCGCCCCAGCCGTCTCGGCGTGGAGGATGTCCAGGCTCTCAATGAGGCGGGCGATTCCCACGTCCTCCCCGTCCCCGCCGTGCGCGCCGGGGTGGCTGACCAGGAAGTCCAGTCCCAGGGCCTCGGCCCGCTCGATCTCCGCCCGGAACGCCGCGCGCGACTTCGCCAGCACCTCGCTGCCGGGCGGCGCGGCGAGGTTGATGAGATAGGAGTCGTGGGCGATGGTCTTCTTGGTGCCGCACTCGGCGAGCGCCTGCCGCCAGGCTAAGATCGTCTCCTCCTTGAGCTCAGGGGCGCGCCACTGGCGGGGGCTGGCCGTGAAAATCTGCACGGCCTCGCAGCCGATGCCATGGCCCGCCGTCAGGGCGCAGGCGTGGCCGCCCGCCGTCGGCATGTGCGCGCCGAGGTAGGGGCCGATGGGGGTGGCGATCTGCTCGCCCAGAAGCGGAGGGGTGTTGTTCATAAGGAAAAGGCCGCGCGGCTCGTCAGGAGCGGGCGCGGCCTGGGCGGTCGGGGCGGATTACAGGTGGATGGTGATGCTGGGATCGTGGTCCCGATGATGGTCACGCTCCCATTCGCGCCGCTCCCGCTCCCGCCGTTCCTGCTCACGCCGTTCTTGTTCGCGCCGCTCCCGTTCACGACGATCACGGTCGCCATCCCGGTGGAAGAATCGCTGGTCGTCACGGACGTACTGGGCGTCGTAGCCCCTGTCGTGCCAGTCGCGGTCGCCGTCATGGTCAGCGACAACGTAGGGCGCGGCGACCAGCGGGGCGGCGGCGGCGGGCTTCGTCATTGAGGCCAGCGTCCCCGCGCCGATCACGGCGGCGCTCGCGGCGAACAGGGCAATCCGTTTTCTGAGTGTCATTTCTTTCTCCTCCCAACAAGCTGTATCTGCAAGACGGAGCCGTTTGTACGCTTGTTCCGGGAAAGAATGACCCAGAGATTAGACTTTTCTAATCCCCCTTCTGCTGCACGGGAGTGAGGCCCTTGCTCATGTCCAGCATCCGCTGGACGGGGCGCAGGGCGCGCACGCGCGTCTCCTCGTCCATGGTGATCTCAGGCCGCTTGTCGCGCATGCAGAGGTAGAGTTTCTCCAGCGTGTTCAGGCGCATGTAGGGGCACATGGCGCAGGTGCAGCCGGAGTTGGGGGGGGAGCAGATAAACTGGGCGTCGGGGCGGCTGTGCTCCATCTGGTGCAGGATGCCGGCCTCGGTGGCGACGATGAACTGCTTCTCGTCGGGGTGGGTCTGCACGTACTTGAGCAGGGCCAGCGTGGAGCCGATGAAGTCCGCCTGCGCCAGCACGGCCTCCTCGCATTCGGGGTGGGCGATCAGCCTGGCGTGGGGGTATTCGGCGCGCAGGGCGGCCAGCCGGCGGGCGTTGAACTGCTCATGGACGACGCAGAAGCCGGGCCAGAGCACCATTTCACGCCCGGTCTGCTTCTCCACCCATCGGCCCAAATGCCGGTCGGGGCCGAAGACGATGGGCTGGTCGGGCGGGAGCTGATTGACGATGTCCACGGCATTGGAGGAGGTGACGATGATGTCCGAGAGCGCCTTCACCGCCGCCGAGGAGTTGATGTAGTTGATGACGGTGTGGCCGGGGTACTGCTTCAGCCACTCGCCGTAGAGGTCGGCGGGGCAGCGGTCGGCGAGCGAGCAGCCGGCGTCCAGGTCCGGCAGCAGCACCAGCTTGTCCGGGTTCAGGATTTTCGCCGTCTCGGCCATGAAGTGGACGCCGCAGAAGACAATGACATCGGCGTCGGTCTTCGCGGCGGCTTGAGCGAGCGCCAGGCTGTCCCCGACGTGGTCCGCCAGGTCTTGAATCTCCCCCTCCTGATAATAATGCGCCAGGATGACGGCGTTCAGGTCCCCTTTCAGCCGCACGATCTCGGCCTCCAGGTCCAGGCCGGGGTCAATCGTCTTCAGCCGCACGGACAGGTCGGCCTCCTGCCCCAAACTCTCCGACGCCGGGTTCTGCGGCGTCCTCGCCAGTGTCAAAGGTTCCATAGGGGTATTATACCTCCGGTCCTACATCGTTCCTGATCTTTTCACAAGCCCTTGTACCACAGCAACTGCGCCTCGTCAGAGGCTTCGCCGTAGGCGTGACGGTTGATGGCCCCTAATTCACAGCCCTGTCGGGTGTAGAACCGGCAGGCCGGCACGTTGATGTTCTGCGTCTCCACCTGGAACAGCCGGCACTCCCTGTCGCGCGCCCAGGCAAGGGCGCGGGCGAATAGCCTGTGCCCGACGCCCGCGCCCCGATTGTCTGGATGAACGCGGAGGTCCCACAGAGTCGCCAGATCATCGCGGCCTTTCAGCATGGTCACTCCCGGTGTCCGCCACGCGATCACCGCTCCACCAACCCGTTTCGATCCCTCGAATGCGGAGAGCACGCCCCAGTGCGCGATGTCCCAACGTCCCTGCCAATGGGATGGGCCTTCGCCCTCGCCGTCATAGTCCTTGAGGTAGGGATCAACGTGTTCTTCCACAAGCCGAAGGCCGCCCAGGCCGTGATGGACTACGTCGACGCGGAAGCGCGATCGGACCAGGAAGGCGATCGGCACACGGCCGTAATCCGGCAACGCCGTGGCGGATTCCTCGGCTATCTTGATCGCCATCGGTGATCGTTCCCTACTGCTCCCCCATTCACTACCGTCATCAGGCTTCGGGCAGGGCGGCATACGAGCCATGTGCAAGGTCGTCCAGCACGGATGGGGACTGCGGGTTCCAGCCGAGCAGTCGCTGCGCCCGCGCCCCGGACACCTGCTGGTCCAGCACGAGGGCATCGGCCAGCGGGCCGAGGACCTGCCGAGCCTCTTCCAGCGGCCAGGACTGCGTCCGGCCCCCCGCGCCTCCGCCCAGGCTCGCCGCCTCCGCCGCGTCGCGCGCCTGCACGGGGTCGCCTGCCGCGCCGAACAGCAGCGTCCCTGCCGGCGCGCCCAGCGCACGCACATACAGGTCGGCCAGGTCGTCCACATGCACCATCGTCCAGTGGTTCTCGCCCGTGCCGATGTAGCGCACGACGCCATCGCGCCGGGCCTCCTGGATCAGCATCGCCATCATCCCGCCGCCGTGCCCGTAGACCAGGCCGGGACGGATCACCACCGACTGCACCCCACGCCAGGCCGCGTCCAGGACGCGCTGCGTGACGGCGGGACGCCAGGCGACGAGGGCGGCGGGTTGACCCACAAAGGTCTCGTCCACGACCTGCCCGCCGGTGTCGCCGACCTCCCACGTCCCACCCGTGTAGATGAATGGCTTGTCGGTGCCGGCGACGGCATCCAGCATTGCCGTGATGGCCGGCGGGTCGGTGCGCGGCGAGGTCGCGTCGTTGGCCGAGGCCGTGTGGATCACGGCGTCCGCCGCCCGCGCCCCCGCCGCCAGGCTATCGGAATCAGACAGGTCACCCCGCCGGGCGGAGAGGCCGCGCTCTTGTAGTTTTTGGGCCGCCTCGTCCGAGCGCGCCAGCCCCGTCACCTGATGTCCGGCTTCCCGCAGAGCCTGGGCGGCGGCGCTGCCGATGTAGCCCGTCGCCCCGGTCAAGAACACGTTCATGGCTGCTCTCCGACATGAAGAACCGCCTTGCCGGGGTAGCGGCGGTCCAAAAGCTGCTGCGCGGCGTCGGCGATCTCCGTCCAGGGCCGTTCCACGGAGATGCGCGGCGCGAGCTGGCCGTCGGCAATCAGGGCGGCCAACTTCGCCAGGCCGGACGAGGCGGGTTCCACCCACTTGAGCTCATCGAACAGGAACATCCCGTAGAGCGAGTTGCCGCCGATGCTGAAAAACTTGGCCGCGTCGAAGGTGACACTTGCCCCGCCCGACGTTCCGAACAGCACGCAGACGCCGCGCTCGGCCAGCAGTGTCAGCGCCGCACCCAGCACGGCCCCGCCCACCGACTCCAAGACCAAATCAAAGGGGGCGAACTCCCGCGCGGCCTGCGCCAGATCGTCACCGATGGCAACGTTGTGCGCGCCGGCCTCCCGGACGAAGCCTTCCTGCTCGGCGCGCCTCACATGGGCCGTGACGCGCGCCCCAGCGAGTCTTGCCAGTTGAATGGCGTAGTCGCCGACGCCGCCGGTCGCGCCCGTCACCAGGACAGACTTGCCGAGCAGCATCCCGCCTTTATACAGCGCGTGCAGCGCCGTCAGCCCGGCCACCGGAAGGGTCGCCGCCTGCGCGAACGAGACATCGGGGGGCAGCTCGGCCAGGAACTCCGTCGGCACGGCCGCCTGCTCGGCCCACGCGCCGGAGCGCAGCAGGCCGACCACCCGCGCGCCGGCTCTTGGCCCGGAGCCGTCCGCCGCCGCCTGCTCCACCACGCCCGCCAGGTCCCAGCCGGGCCGGAAGCCGGCCGGCGACGTGTTCAGGGACATCCGCACCTCGCCCCGGTTGAGCGAGACGGCCTGCACCCGGACCAGCGCCTCCTTCGGGCCGGGCGTCGGCGCGTCCGCTTCTCGGATCACCAGTCGCCCGGGCGCGTCCGGGTCCACCACCACTGCTCTCATCATTCGCTCCTCCTATCCCCGTAATGTCGCCGCTCCCGTCCCGGTTCCCGGACCCCACCCCGGCCATGGAGAGGAGACCCCTTCCCGGCCTTGCTTCCCCTCCCCCTGCCCTGAGGGGAAGGCAGGGAGGGGGTTTGAACATTTCCCGCCGTCCTGCGTCTATGAAACAAATGTGCCGATAACCCGTATCATAAGAACAACAGCCATGATGGATCAAAACTATCTTGACACCGCCCATTTGCTGCGCCGGGCCGGCTTCGGGGCCGGGCCGGACGAGACCCGCGCCGCCGCGTCGCGCGGGCTGGCCGCCGTCACCGATGATTTGCTGCACCCGGAGCGCGTCCCCGACCCGCTCAACGACGACCAGATCATCGGGCGGCTGACCGACCTGATCCCCGAAGGCCAGCGTATGGCGAAGAACGGGCGCGAGTACCTGCCCTTGCAGGTCGTCAAGCTGTGGTGGACCATTCGCCTGCTCGCCTCGCCGCACCCGCTGGTGGAGAAGATGACCCTGTTCTGGCACGGCCACTTCACCAGCAAGGACGGCGGGCAGGCGGGCGACTTCATGCTGCGCCAGAACCAAATGTTCCGGCAGAACGCGCTGGGCAACTTCCGCACCCTCACGCTGGCCGTCTCGCGCGATCCCGAAATGCTGCGCTACCTCAACGGCAACCAGAACTTCAAGGCGCACCCAAACGAGAACTACGGCCGCGAGCTGATGGAACTGTACACCTGTGGCATCGGCCACTACACCGAGGACGACGTCAAGGCCGCCGCCCGCGCGTTTTCGGGCTGGAACCTGCGCGGAGGCGAGTTCTACTTCAACGCCCGCCAGCACGACAACGACTCGAAGACGTTTTTGGGCAAGACCGGCAACTGGAACGGCGACGACATCGTGGACATACTGGTGGCGCACCCGGCGACGGCCAAGCGCCTCTGCACCCAGCTCTTCACCGCGTTCGCCTACCCCAACCCGGAGCCGGCGGTGCTGGACGCGCTGACCAAGACCTACTACGCCAGCGGCTACGACATTCGCGCCATTCTGGGCCAGATATTCCGCTCGCAGGCGTTCTACTCGGCCCGGGCGCGCAGCGCCGTCATCAAGTGCCCGGTGCAGTACGTGATCGGCTCGGTGAAGATGCTGGGCCTGGCGCACACGGTCCCGACCAACCCCAGCGACATCAGCCCGGCCAACGACATGGCCGCCGCGTCCGCGAGCGCGGGCATGGCGACGCCGCCCCAGCAGATGCGGGGCCGCCGGATCGGGGGGCTGGCCGGCCTGCCCATCGCCATGCGCGCCATGGGCCAGGACATCCTGGACCCGCCCAGCGTCAAGGGCTGGGACGGCGGCCCGGCCTGGATCAACACGGCCACGATGATGGCGCGCCTCAACTTCGCCAACACCCTGTCGCAGTCGCGCGAGGCCTTCGGCGGCCAGTTCGTCCGCGCCGTGAACTACGTCCAGCAGAGGGATTTCACCCCGGAACAGTGGGTGGACTACCTGGCCTTCACGCTCGGCCCGCTGCAACTGACGCCGCAGACGCGCCAGACGCTGATTGATTATGTGAACTCCGCCGGCGAATTCCGTGAGGACGCCGCGCCGCAGGTCCCCGCTGTGCAGGACATCGCCGACGCCCAGAACCCGCTGGCAACGCCGCCCGGCTACCGCCGCGCCCGCCGCTTCGTGCAGCGCCCCGGCCCCGGCGGGCTGGAGGGACGCCTGCGCGGCGTCATCCCGCTGATGATGGCGACGCCCGAATATCAGGTTTGCTGAGAACCCACCCCGGTGTGTTAGGAACCCACCCCGGCTCGCCGAGGCTCGCCACCCCTCCCGAAACGGGAGGGGAACAGTAAACCCCAGTGGTCACACCTCTCCTCCCCGCACCGGGGAGATGGCCCGGCTTGCCGGGACGGAGGGGTTCTTTGGCCGGAGGGGTCCGAATGGAGAAAAACCAAATGTCCGTCTCACGCCGCAACTTTCTGAAGACGACCGCCGCGACCGTCGCGGTCGGCCTGGCCGTCCCGCCCTGGCTCGCCAAGATGGTCTGGGCCGAGGGCGACACGTTCAACAACACCAGCGCGCCCGGTGGGATGCGCACCCTGGTCGTCGTCCAGCTCACCGGCGGCAACGACGGATTGAACACCGTCGTCCCGTACTCCCAGGACGAATATCGCAGGAACCGCCCCACCCTGGCGCTGCCGGACAACCAAATCCTGCATCTGACCGACGGCATCGGCCTGCACCCGGCGATGACCGGCATGAAGGCGCTGTACGACAGCAAGCAGCTCGCCATCGTACAGGGCGTCGGCTACCCGAACCCCAACCGCAGCCACTTCCGCTCCATGGAAATCTGGCAGACCGCCGAGCCCGAGAAGCTGGGCACGGAGGGCTGGGTCGGGCGGTATTTGGACGCGATTCGATCCGGCCGCACGTCGCCGCTGACGGGCATCAACATCGGCAACGAGGCCAATGAGGCCCTGCAGAGCGCCCACGCCGCCGTGCCGACCATCCAGGGCCTGGCGAACTTCGGCTTCGTCTTCCCGCACACCGGCGACGGTGACGCCCGCACCGCCGCCCTGCGGCGCATCCAGATGACCGACACCAGCACGCCCTATGGCCCCCTGTTCCAGCAGACGGCGCAGGACACGTATGAGAGCGCCGACAAGATTCGGGCGGGCATCCGCAACTATCACAGCACGGTGCAGTACCCGAACGGCGGCTTCGGCAAGGGCTTGCAGGAGGTGGCGTCCCTGATCGCCGCCGACTTGGGCACGCGCGTCTTCTACGTCTCCTTCGGCGGCGGCTCGTTTGACACGCACACCAACCAGGCCCGCCGCCATGTGCAGCTTCTGTCCCAGCTCTCCGACGGCCTGGCCGCGTTCCAGACCGATTTGGAGGGGATGGGCAAGGCGGACCAGGTCGTCACGGTCTGCTTCTCCGAGTTCGGCCGGCGCGTCCACGAGAACGCGGGCGGCGGCACGGACCACGGCACCGCCTCGGAGATGTTCATCGTCGGCAAGCCGGTCAAGGGCGGCCTCTACGGCCAGTACCCCAGCCTCTCCGACTTGGACCAGGGCGACCTGAAGTTCACCACCGACTTCCGCGCCGTCTACGCCACCCTGATTGACCGCTGGCTCGGCTCCAACAGCGAGACCGTCCTGGGCAGCCGCTACGAGGATTTGAAGTTCGTGTAGCAACAACTGCAAAATCCCGCTCCGAATGGGGCGGGATTTTTTATTGCCTTCTCGGCGGGTTATGTTATAATGCGCCAATGGAAACGCAATTCTGGAACGCCTTTGTAGGGGAAGCACAAGTACCACTTGCAACGCCTTCTGGGCAACGGCTCCTTTGGTGGCGTTTTCCTCGCGCATGAGATAGTGGGAGGCCAGCCAGGGGTCATGGGCAAGTTCAGCAAGGACAGAACCTTTGTCGTGGCGCGGAGGATGGCAGGCGTGGTGGTCAAATCGCGGGCAGCGGGGAGGCGTCCGGCGAAGCAAAGGCACAGAGCGGTGACGCAACCGCGGATGCGCGTGGCGGAGGAGTTTGAGGCGGATACGCAGGAAGACCGCTCGGTTGCTGTCCTGGCCGAAAAGCGACGGCTGTTCCTGGCGAGGCTGAGAACATAGTCCTCCAAACCAGAACGTCAAGAAGCCCCGGTACCGATGTACCGGGGCTTGCTATTTCAGGTAAACACTTCCCAGAGGTGTTTAATCTGCCTCTTCAATCGCCTGCGCCTCGTCCGCAGTCATAGGCCCCTGTGCGCCATGACGGACGTGCAGGATGAACACGAAAGGCGCTTCGTCCTCGGCTTCATACACCGTGAACAAGACGCGGTAGGCGACTCCGCCCCGCGTCTGCCGATAGAGGAACTGGCGGACCTCGCGCCGAAACAGCCGATCCTCACGCGCCAAAGGGCAACGTTTTGGATACGTCGCCAGGGTGGCGAGCGCATCAATCAACTTGTCGTGCCATTCGTCCGCGGCACGCCCTCCCCGAAGTTCCTCGCGCTCCAGCCGAATGGCATCTATGTCCGCGCGGGCACGCCGGTGCAGACGAATGGCATAGGTACGCGGCTCCTCGGCGTCACTCACGCGGCGGCCTCGGTCACTCTTTCCTGCCTCCTGGCCTCACGTTCGGCGTGTACCTGGGCACGGTATTCCTCCAACAGCATCCCGCGATCTCCGGCATCTAAATCCGCCAGCCCCTCTTGGATCGCGGCGACGGCCTCGTTGAAGTCGGTTTCGGCCTCGGCGAGAACGGCGGCGAGGGCGGCCTCGGGGGGGAGGCGGCGCTGGGCGGCGACGGCGAGCAGGCGTGCTTCAGTCTCTGGCGACAGGGTCAGGGTCATCGGGCGGCTCCTTATGATCCCGACAGGCGGTTGATGGCTTGGGCGGCGGCGAACTGGACTTGGGGGTTGCCGCTCTTGGTCAGCGGGGTCAGCGCGGCGACGATCTTGGGGTCCTTGCTGTCGGTCTGGCCCAGCGTGACCGCCGCCCAGGTCTGCGTCTGCGGGTTTGCCGACTTGGCCGCCGCCTCCAGCTGGGGCACGGCCCCGTTGCCCATGCGCGCCAGCGTCTGGCTGGCATTGAAGGGGACCGGGGTGGCCTGATTGAACGAGGCGATCAGCGGGGTGATGGCGGAGGGCGCGAGCGTCGGCGCGAGCAGGGCGGCGGAGGCGGCGCTCTCCACGTTGCCGTCCGGGTCGCCGAGCGCCCGCACCAGCGTCGGGATGACCGCCGGGCTGCCGCTGCGGCCCAGGCCAATGGCGGCGCTCTGGCGCACGGCCGCCGGCGTGGCGGGGTTCTTGAAGGCCGCATCCAGCGCCGCGATGGCCGGGGCGCTGCCGATGCCGCCCAGGGCCTCGGCGGCGGA
>JAFAZD010000074.1 GCA_019239955.1 Armatimonadota bacterium
GCCGTCGCCATGATCTTGCCTTCGGCGTTGAAGACCGTCGCCCGGAACACGGCGTACTGCTTCTCGTGGTTGATCTCCAGCGGCTCCGTCACGACCCCCCAGTCCGGGTGAACTTCCCGGAACCAGACGATCCGCGCGGACACCGGCAGGTAAGTTCGGCCCTGGACCTTGATGAGATGTCGCTTGAATTCGAACGCCATGACAGATACTCCTTACACCGGGTCAAATGCCAACAACCTCCCCAACCCCTCCTTCGTAAGGAGGGCTTTCTGATGCGTCGCTACCCCTCCCGTTGCGAAGGGGAGGTGAGGAGGGGTGCGTTATACCGCCAGCGCCAGTTCCTCGTCCTCCTCCGGCTCGGTGGCGAAGGTGGTCAGGGGCCGGTCCTGAGATGCGCCGAGGGCCATCTGGCGGATGCGCTCCTCGATCTCGGCGGCCACCGGCGGGTTCTGGTCCAGGTACTGCTTGGCGTTCTCCCGGCCCTGGCCGATGCGGGCGTCGCCGTAGGTGAACCACGAGCCGGACTTGCTGGCGAGGCCCAGTTCAATGGCCATGTCCAGAATTCCTCCCGACCGGCTGATCCCCGTGCCGAACATGATGTCGAACTCGGCCTGGCGGAAGGGCGGGGCCACCTTGTTCTTGACCACCTTCACCTTCGTGCGGTTGCCCACCATGTCCGTGCCCTGCTTGAGCGTCTCGATGCGGCGCACTTCCAGGCGGACGGAGGCGTAGAACTTGAGGGCGCGCCCTCCCGGTGTCGTCTCCGGGTTGCCGAACATGACGCCGATCTTCTCCCGAATCTGGTTGATGAAGACGATGGCGCAGTTCGTTCTGGCCAGATGCCCCGCCAGCTTGCGCATGGCCTGGGACATCATGCGGGCCTGGAGGCCGACGTGGCTGTCGCCCATCTCGCCCTCAATTTCGGCCTTGGGGACCAGCGCGGCCACGGAGTCGACGACGATCAGCGCGATCGCGCCGCTACGCACCAGCCCGTCGGCGATCTCCAGGGCCTCCTCGCCCGTCGCGGGCTGGGAGACGAGCAGGCTGTCAATGTCCACGCCCAAATTGCGGGCGTACTCCGGGTCCAGCGCGTGCTCGGCGTCAATGTAGGCCGCGATGCCGCCCTCGCGCTGCGCCTCCGCGACCAGGTGCAGGGCCAGCGTCGTCTTGCCCGACGCCTCGGGCCCGTAAACCTCCGTGATGCGGCCCTTGGGGATGCCGCCGACGCCCAGGGCGATGTCGAGCGCGAGCGATCCGGTCGGCAGGGCCTCGGTCAGCATCTGCTGCGACTGCCCCAGGCGCATGACCGCCCCCTTGCCGAACTGCTTGTCAATCTGCGCGAGCGCCATTTCCAGTGCCTTCTCTTTGTCCACGTCTCTTCTCCTTCACAAACACCTGTTCGTAAACACACCCCATGATACCACACTTCCACCCCGAAGTCAACAAAATTTCCCGGTATTTTTAACATCTTTTTCTGGCAGAGACTGGCAATAATTATGGGAGCGAATGGCTGTGCGGGCCGCCTGGCCTTGACACCGCGCCGCTGCCTGTGATATACTGTCGCGGTTTCGGAAAACCGCATGACCAACAGCAAAGGTCGGCTCGCCCCCAGGCGTTCCGGCGTAACGCGGAAACTGTTCGCCTCCGCGCACAACCCCAACCTCCGAGGAGAGACCATTTGCTCAAAACAGAAACCGCCCGCGTCGCCGGCGTTGTGTCGGCGGCCGCGCTCTTTTCCACCGCCGCGCTGTCCTTCCCGTTCGTCGCCCACGCGCAAAGCGCCGCGCAGGGCATGGGCACTGCCTCCCCGACCCCGGCCTCCGACTCCCAGCTTCAGCACGCGGCGACTTCCATCACCCTGACCGACGGCCCTCAGCCCCCGCGCAAGATCAACGTTCACGCCGCGACCGTGGCCGGTGCGCTCAAGGAAGCCGGCATCACGCTCGGCAATGACGACCGGGTCGCTCCAAGCCTCACAACAACCGTGACGGCCGCCACGGCCATCAGCATCACCCGCGTCCGCTTCGGCACCGAGACCGAGACGACCCCCATTCCCTTCCGCACCGTGTTCAAGATGAGCAAGGACGTGCCGCCGGGCCACATCAAGCCGGGCCATCAGGGCGTGCCGGGCATACTGACCAAGACCTTCCGGGTGGGCTACGTCAACGAGAAGCGCACCGAGCGCTGGCTGGTGAGCCAGAAGGTGACGCGCCCGCCGGTGGACCAGGAGACGCTGGGCGGCATCCGCACCCGCATGGCCCGCGCCCTGCCGTCGCGCTCCGGGACGTACAACCGCCTGCGCGGCTACACCATGACGGCGACGGGCTACTCCCCCTACGAGGGCAGCAGCACGGGCCGGTGCGCGACGGGGATGCGGGCCGGCTACGGCGTGGTTGCCGTGGACCCGCGCGTGATCCGCCTCGGCTCGCGTCTGTATGTCGAGGGCTACGGCTACGCCGTGGCGGGCGACACGGGCGGGGCGATCAAGGGCCGCCGCATTGACCTAGGCCACACGACCTATCACGAGGCCTCGGCGGTTGGACGCCGCCGCGTCAAAGTCTGGGTCCTCGCCCCCAGTCGCTAACCTTTTCCAGAAGACAGCCCCGGCACAGGCCGGGGCTTTTTTGTTGCCCCAACAATGGCAAAGCAGGAGAAGGGGCCGTGGCCGGGGAAAGGACGCAGTGAGCGCGAGGTAGTTCAATGCCGGTGTGAGGGAAGGGGATCGGCCATGACGCGGTTAGCAGTTGGTGTTGCATTGGCGATGGTCGCATTTTGTTCCAGCACACCGGGTAGTCAGGCCCATATCCGGGCGATGCATCGGCCCACCCGTGACCAATCGCCAAAGGGGAAGATTCCGCAGCGATGGCTGTACCATCTCGGCGTCAGGCGAGGCACCGCCGACGCGAAGAGCGGTATCCACTACAACACCAACAATCCAGGCCTGCCGCTGTTGCTATCGCTTCAAACGGGCCCGCAGCCCAGCGCCCTCGTTGAGCGTTACCTCCAGGAACTTGTGGCCGCCCCGGAGGCGCAGCAGCGTCTTTACCTGAATGCATTCGCGGCAGGATACAAGGAGGGGATGAGACGGCAGGGGAAGCCACCTGTCATACCGGTGTTGGTCCTTCCGGCCCCTCGGTTGACCGATATAGGGATTGCCCTATTGCAGTACATGATGGACCACAACGAGACGTTGCCTCCGATGGCGACGAGTGAGGACATGGAAAAGGCTCTGCGGCGATATGTCGCAGACACCCGCACGTTTATTGATCCCATCAGTGGCCTGCTGTATCTGCCGAATCCTGCCCTATCGGGTGCCCATCTGGCCGCTGTCGCCAATCCGGCCTCGGCCGTCTGCGCCTACCAGCCCATCATTGGGCGCGATGGGCGGCGTGCCGTTCTGTTCCTGGACGGCAATGTGAGGAAAGTAACCAAAGCCGGATGGGGCAAACTGAGACAACAGATGGAAATGCCACAGCGATGAGGCTGTTGAAAGTCAGTGACAACAAACGCTATCTCGTCCACGACGGCGGCTCGCCGTTTTTCTACCTCGGCGACACGGCCTGGGAGCTGTTTTACCGGCTGGGCCGGGCGGAGACGGAGCGGTATCTGGCGGACCGGGCGGCGAAGGAGTTTTCGGTCATTGAGGCGGTGCTGCTGTCCGAGTTCGGGGCGCTGGAGCGGGCCAACGCTGAGGGGCACCTGCCGCTGACGGACAAGGACCCGGCGCGGCCCGAGGAGGCGTTCTTCGCCCATGTGGATTTTGTGGCGGACAAGGCCGCTGAACTCGGCCTCTGGATGGGGCTGCTGCCGACGTGGGGGGACAAGGTCGGGCCGAAGATGTGGGGTGCGGGGCCGGAGGTGTTCACGGCCCAAAACGCACGGGCGTATGGCGAGTTTTTAGGGCGGCGCTACCGGGACAGGCCGGTCATCTGGATACTGGGCGGCGACCGGCCCGTGAGGACGGAGGCGCATCGGGACATCTGGCGCGCGATGGCTGCGGGTATCAAGGCCGGGGACGGCGGGCGGGGGCTGATGACGTTCCACCCGCCGGGCGGGCACTCGTCGTCGGAGTTCGTCGGCGGCGAGGACTGGCTGGATTTTGAGATGATCCAGACAGGACACGGCGGGCGGGACGGAGCCACGTATGAGCTTGTCGGCGAGGACTACCGGCGAACGCCGACCAGGCCGACGATGGAGGGGGAGTGGTGCTACGAGAACCATCCCGTTAACTGGAAACCGGAGTTGGGGCGCTACGACGACTGGGACGTCCGCAAGGGCCTCTACTGGTCGTTGTTCGCGGGCGGACATGGGTTTACGTATGGCTGCAACGACATCTTCACATTTTATCGCGCGCCCGAAGACCTGGCCGTCTACGGCAATTTCACCCCCGTGCTGCCCTGGACGCGGGCGCTCGACCTGCCGGGCGCGCAGCAGTTGAAGTATGCTCGCCGCCTGCTGCTGTCGCGCCCGTACCTGACGCGCATCCCGGATCAAGAGTTGATCGCGTCCGACATCGGCATGGGGGCCGACCATGTCCAGGCGACGCGGGACGCCGAAGGGCGCCACGCCTTCGTCTACGTCCCCAATGGTCGGGCCGTCACGGTGGATCTGGGCCGTCTCTCCGGTCAGACGCTTGCCGCCTGCTGGTATGACCCACGCACGGGGGCGGCGACGGAAGCCGGGCGGTTTCCGGCACAGGGGACACAGGAGTTCACGCCGGCAGGCGGGGCGGACTGGGTGCTCGTGCTGGACGACGCCGCGCGGGATTTCCCGCCGCCGGGTAACATCAGGGCATGAACCTGTCCAGCCCCGCCGCCGTCACCGCCCTGCTGAAGAAACACCATCTCCGCCCGCGCCGCCGCTTCGGCCAGAACTTCCTCGTGGATGCGAACACGCTGGCAAAAATTGTGCAGGCAGGCGATGTCGGCCCCGGCGACCGGGTGCTGGAGATCGGGGCGGGGCTGGGGACTCTGACGCGGGCGCTCGCCGAGGCCGTAGGGGAAACGGGCCGCGTGGTGTCGCTGGAGATCGACCGGGGCCTGCTGCCGGCGTTGGAGGAGACGGTCGGGGCCTTGCCGCAGGTGGCGGTCGTGCCCGGCGACGCGCTGGCGCTGGATTGGCCGGCCTTTCTGACCGCGCAGTTCGGGGACGCCCCGCTCAAAGCCGTCGCCAACATCCCCTACAACATCACGTCGCCGCTGCTGACGGCGCTGCTGGCGCAGAGGGGCCGCCTGAGCCGCATCGTACTGCTGGTGCAGAAGGAGGTGGCCCAGCGCCTGGCTGCCGCGCCGGGTACGCCGGACTACGGTGCGCTGACGGTCTTCGTGCAATTCCACGCCGCCGTGGAGACGGTAGGCATCGTCCCCGGCCGGGTCTTCCTGCCCGCGCCGGACGTGGACAGCGCCATCGTCCGCCTCGTTCCCCATGCGACTCCGCCCGTGTCCGTCGCCGACGAGGCGCAGCTCTTCGCCATCGTCCGCGCCGCCTTCGGCCAGCGCCGCAAGTCCCTCCTCAACGCCCTCAGCGGCGACCCCGCGCTCGGCTGGACGCGCGAGCGGGCCGCCGCCGCCTTGGAAAAGGCCGGGATTGACCCGCAGCGGCGCGGGGAAAGCCTGAGCCTGGCGGAGTTTGGAAAGTTGGCGGGGTGACCGATGGAGGAACCCCCTCCGGCTCGCTGAGGCTCGCCACCTCCCCCGAATCGGGAG
>JAFAZD010000281.1 GCA_019239955.1 Armatimonadota bacterium
CGAAGGGGGCCGCCGGGTCCTGCCCCCACAGCGCCGCGAGCGCCTCCCGGCCGTTGCCGGCCACCGTCACCCGGTGCCCCCGCTTCTCCAAGAGCCGCACCGCCAGCCGCTGGTTGACCGCGTTGTCCTCCGCCAGCAGCAGGCGCAGAGGGCGGCGCGCCGGCGCCAGCGGGGCAGGCGTCCCGCCGACAGGCTCCAGCGGGGCGGCCGAGAAGCCGTCCAGCGTGTTCATGATGGTGTCGAGCAGCTCCGACTGCTTGATCGGCTTGGTTAGATAGGACGCCACGCCCAGCGCGCGGCAGCGAGTCGCGTCGTCACGCTGCCCCGCCGACGATAGCATCATGAGTGTGGCCTGCGCCAGTCCGGGCTGGTGCTTGATGCGCTCGGCCAGCTCGAAGCCGTCCATGCCCGGCATCATCGCGTCCAGCAGCACCAGCGGGAAGGGACGCCCCGCCCCGCTGGCCCGCTGCATCTCCGCCAGCGCCTCCGGCGCGCTCCCGACCGCCGTGGGACGCATGTGCCAGCCGGAGAGCACCTCCTGGAGGATGCGCCGGTTCGTCGCGTTGTCGTCCACCACCAGCACCGGCAGGCCACGCAGGATGGATGGATCCGTCAGCGCGTGGGGCGCCGGGGCGATCTGCACCCCCAGGCCGAAGCGCGCGGTGAAGTGGAAGGTGCTGCCGTGGCCGAGCCGGCTCTCGACCCAGATGCGCCCCCCCATCAGGCTCACCAGCTGCGAGGAGATCGTCAGCCCCAGGCCCGTGCCCCCGTACCGGCGCGTCGTCGAGTTGTCCGCCTGCGCGAACGCCTCGAAGATCAGGTGCTGCTTGTCGGCCGGGATGCCGATGCCGGTGTCGCGCACCGCGAAGTGCAGCAGCACGTCCCGCTCCGTCCGCTCCTGGACCTCCGTCTCGACGACGACCTCGCCGTGCTCGGTGAACTTGATGGCGTTGCCGGCCAGGTTGACGATGATCTGGCGCAGACGCCCGGGGTCGCCCACCAGCGCGTCGGGCACGTCCGGCCCAACGCGGCAGGCCAGCTCCAGGTTCTTCTCGTGCGCGCGGACGGCCAGGATGCGAACGGTGTCGTCGAGGGTGTCGCGCAGCGGGAACTCCACCGCGTCCAAATCGAGTTTGCCGGCCTCGATCTTGGAGAAGTCCAGGATGTCGTTGATCACTGTCAGCAGCGCGTCTGCCGAGTCTTTCACCATGAGTAAGTACTCGCGCTGCTCGTGTGTCAGGTCGGTCTCCAGGGCCAGCTCGGTCATGCCGAGGATGCCGTTCATGGGCGTGCGGATCTCGTGGCTCATGTTCGCCAGGAACTCGCTCTTGGCCCGCGTGGCCGCCTCCGCCGCCTCCTTCGCCTCGCTCAAGGCCTGCTCCACCCGCTTGCGCTCGGTGATGTCGCGGGCGACGCCGATGATCTCGCTGATCCGGCCGGTCTCGTCGCGCACGGGCGTGCAGTGAGTCTCGAAAAACCGGCCGCCCACCGGCGCGGTCCAGGAGGTGGCCTCCCCCCGCAGCGCGGCACGGATGGAGTCCACGACCTCCGGCGCATCGCGGTAGACGTCGAAGATCGATTGGCCGACGACCTGGCCGGGCCGCAGCCCCAGCGCCTTCAGCCCCTGGCCCTCCGAGAGCGTGAAGACGCCGCCCGCGTCTATCGTGAAGATGACGACGGGCAGGTTGGCGACCACGCTTTCGAGGCGCTGCTCGGCGGCCCGCAGGGCGTCCTCGGCCTGCTTGCGCTCGGCGATGTCGGCGACCAGGCCCTCGTAGTACTGGATGCGGCCCGCCCCGTCCCGCGCCGCCCGCACGTTCATCGAGATCCACAGCGGCGAGCCGTCCTTCCGCCGGAACTGCCCCTCGAACGCGATGACCGAACCGTCGCGCGCCAGCCGCTCCTGGAAGTCGGCGCGGTCATCGGGGCGCACCCAGAACTGGGCACGGATGTCGGTGATCGTGGCGACCATCTCCTGCGGGGAGCCGTAGCCGAACATGCGGGCCAGGGCCGGGTTGACGCTCAGGAAGCGGCCGTCGGGCGTGCTCTGGAAGATGCCCTCCAGCGCGTCCTCGAACACGGCCCGGTACTTCTCCTCGGCCGCGCGCCGCGCTTCTTCGGCCTGCTTTTGCTCGGTGACGTCCTCGGAGATGCCCAGCAGGTACTGCGGCCGGCCCTGCTCGTCCAGCAACGGTATCTTCTTCGTGTGCAGCCGGCGGACGCCCTTGTCTTTGGTCTGGATCTCCTCATCGGGGAAGTCGGCGAGCCGCCCCGACTCCAGCACGGCCCGGTCTTTGGCGACGAAGTAGTCCGCCTCCTCCTGGGGGAAGAAGTCATAGTCATTTTTGCCGATCATCTCCTCCCGCGGGAAGCCCAGCAGCTCCTCGCCGGCCCGGTTGAAGCGCACGAAGCGCAGCTCCTGGGCGTCCTTGACGAAGATCATGTTGGGGATGTTCTCCACGATGGAGTCCAGGAACTGCCGTATGCGCCGCGTCTGCTCCTCCGAGCGGCGGCGCTCGGCCTCGTGGCGGTCCAGTGCGACGGCGTTCGTCCAGACCAGCGCGGACACGACGACGATGACCAGGACGACGAAAACGGTGAAGCCGAATGCCGGATAATAGAGGCCCTCGTAATACCCCCTCAGAATCAGCCAGCCCAGCAGGAGCGGGACGGCCGTGATGACCGGCAGCAGGCGGCGCGCCAGCGAGACGCCCGCACCGTCGCCGGTGATCCCCGCCATCAGCCCGCGCTCCGGGCGCGCGAGGACGATGCCGACGGCGAGCAGCAGGAACGCGAGGGCCGTGTGCAAAGCCATCGTGATGCGGCTATTGACACCGACCAGGGCATTGATGCTGTAGGCGTAGCCGACCAGCCCCGCCAGGCCGATCAGGCCGACCGCCAGGGCCAGAAGCTGCGCCGTCCGGCCGCGGCGGGACCGCACGTCCAGCAGCAGCAGGGACGCGCCGGCCAGGACGAAATTCAGCGCGGTCGCCGCCGCCATCCGGTCGCCGGCCAGCTGGCCGGGGAACAGCAGACCGTCCACGGTGACGTTCCAGCCGAACAGATACCGGGCCAGCACCAGGAGGCCGACCAGGGCGGTCAACGCCGCGCACGCCTGCCCCACGCTCCGGCGCCGAGCGTCACCCGGCCCGGGCCCCAGACACCAGAGCGACAGCCCCGCCAGAATCAGGCACACGGCCGTCACCGGGTTCATCTCGACCAGGCCCGGGGAGACGCGCTTCAAAATTTCGTTGCGCAGTGCCCACCCGACGAGCGCCAGGCCCGATATCAGGAATACGCAGGCGCTGGCGACGCGAGACGCGGCGCGGAGCGCGGCCCGGCGCCGCGACGGGGCAGTGTCTCCCCCCGCACCTGAAACGACCATCCGCTCGCTCCCCGCATCTAATCCCATCACGCCTGTCTCGCCGCATCCCGCCCGAGAATGCGTCGCTTACGCCTGTCAGTGTCCTGTTTGCCGCCGCCGCGCGAATTCCCTTCCTGGCTGCCCCGGCTTTGTTGATTTTTGGGGTGTGAAATTGGTCACAACGGACGCCCCGCGGCCTCGCCGCATCCGGGCGTCTAAGCACGGCGGCGTCAGCAGCAGGCAAACGCATGACCATTATACCCCAAGCCAGACGCACATGCGCCATCGGCGGCCCGGGAGCGGCAAGTAGATGCACACAGGCGCTTGCGTCAGTCGGCGGTCAGAGCCGGCGGGGGCACGGCGATCGGGAGGTCTAATATCCCACGGCGCGGGCGTCTTGGGAGCGCGGGTCGGAGGCGCTGAGACGGGTCCCCGTCTTCGGGTCCACCAGGATGCCCTCGGCGTCGCCCCAGGTGCGGGCGTGCGGGAAGGCCCCCGGCCTGGGCGCGAGGCGGTGGCCCTCGGCGCGCAGGGCCGCCCGCACCGGCGGGGGCAGCGCACCCGGCTCCCAGCGGATCATGTCCGGGAGCCACTGGTGGTGCAGACGCGGGGCGGCGACGGCCTGGGGCAGCGTCATGCCGTGGTCCACGACGTTGACAATGACCTCCAGCACGGTGTTGATGATGGTCGGCCCGCCCGGCGAGCCGATGACCAGGAACAGCCTGCCGCCCCTGGTCAGGATGGTGGGCGTCATGGACGAGAGCGGGCGCTTGCGGGGCGCGATGGCGTTGGCGTCACCCTGGATCAGCCCGAAGCCGTTGGGCGTGTTCGGCTTGCTGGCAAAGTCGTCCATCTCGTCGTTGAGCAGGAAGCCCGCGCCCGGCACGGTGACGCCGCTGCCGTAGGACATGTTGAGGGTGTACGTGTTGGAGACGGCGTTGCCCTGGGCGTCCACGACGGAGAAGTGGGTGGTTTCGGGCGACTCATACGCCTGGGGCCGGCCGTGGCCGACTGCTGCGCTCGGCGTGGCGTGAGTCGGATCAATCATCTTCGCTCTCTGGGCCGCGTAGGTTTTGGAGATCAGGCCGCGCACGGGCACGCGCACGAAGTCCGGGTCGCCCCCGAAGGCGGATCGGTCCGCGAAGGCGCGGCGCATCGCCTCCACCAGCAGGTGGTCCGTCGGGGCTGTTCGGTAGCCGCTACGCCGCAGGTCGGAGCGCTCCAGGATGTTGAGCATCTCCAGCAGCGCGACACCCCCGGACGACGGCGGCGGCATCGTCAGCACCCCGTAGCCCCGGTACGTCCCGTGCAGGGGGGCGCGCTCCACGGCACGGTAGCGCCGCAGGTCCGCCCGCGTCACCAGGCCGCCGTGCGCCCGCATGTCCCGCGCGATCAGCCGCGCCGTGCGGCCGACGTAGAATTCGCGCGGGCCGTAGCGTTGCAGCCGCCGCAGGGTGGCGGCCAGTTCGGGCTGCCGCAGGACCTCGCCCGCCCGATAGCGCCGACCGTCCCGGAGCCACAGGCGGCGGCTCGCGGCGAAGCGGCCCAGAGGAGTGAGGGCGGCTTTTTGCAGCGACGCCGCCAGCGCGGGGCTGACGACGAAGCCCCGCGCGGCCAGGCGGCGGGCCGGTTCCACGACCGCCCGCCAGGGCAACCGCCCGTACCGGCGCTGCGCCAGGGCCAGACCCGCGACGGTTCCGGGTACGCCGACGGCCCGGTAGCCGACCAGGGAGGCGTTCTTGACGACGCTGCCCGACCTATCCAGGTACATCGTCCGCGTGGCGCGCGCGGGCGCGGCCTCGCGGTAGTCAATGGCGGCGGCCCGGCCGTCCGCGAGGCGGATCAACAGGAAGCCACCCCCGCCGAGGTTGCCCGCCTGCGGGTAGACCACGGCCAGGGCGAGGCCGACGGCCGCGGCCGCGTCCACGGCGTTGCCGCCGAGTTTCAGGATGTC
>JAFAZD010000313.1 GCA_019239955.1 Armatimonadota bacterium
GAAGCGCGTCTGGCTGGGCGACGGCCAGGGCGGGTTCTCGGAGGTGGCGCAGGCGGTGGGCGTGACGGACACGCACGACGGGCGCGCTGTCGCCCTGGCCGACCTGTGGAACACCGGTGCGCTGGACGTGATCGTCGCCAACCAGAAGGGCCCGTTGCTGCTCTACAAGAACACGGTCAGCCCCGCGAACAAGTGGATCGAGTTGAGCCTGCACGGGACGCGCTCCAACCGCGACGCCATCGGCGCGCGGGCCGCGCTGTCCTGGCGCGACGGGCGCGGGCAGGAGCGGCAGCAGGTGCAGGCGGTCCTGGCCGCCAGCGGCTTCTGCGCCCAGAACGACCGCCGCCTGCACTTCGGCCTGGGGCCGAATCCGCAGATCGAGAGGGCCGTCATCCACTGGCCCTCCGGCCTGACGCAGACGCTGCCCCTCAAGGACGCGGACAAACTGTATCAGGTCACGGAACCCAGGTGAAGTCGAGGCGCCTGCTCATGATCGCGGCCATTGGCCTCGCCGCCGCCCTTCTCGCCTCGGTCGTAGGGATGGTGGGCCATGTCTCCGCCCAGCGCTTTCAGGCAGAGATGGACCGCCCGGTCATCCAGGCCCGTCCCGGTCATGGGCGATCCTCACAGCGTCATCGGGAGCCGAGCGCGCCGACCGGTGCGGCGGGCGGCGACCCCGGCAGGGCGCGGATGCGCTTCGTGGACCTGGCGCGGCAGGCCGGCCTGGACTACCGGTGGACGATCCCCGGCCCGCGCCCGATTGATGCCCTTCAGGGCATCGGCAACGGCTGCGCGTTCCTGGACTACGACAACTCGGGCGACCTCTCCGTGCTCCTCGTCGGCACGAACCACCTGGCCCTGTTCAAGGGCGACGGCCACGGCCACTTCACCGACGTGACCCACCGGACGGGCCTGGACAGGTTCCACGGCCACTTCCTGGGCTGCGCCGTGGGCGACTACGACGGCGACGGCTACGACGACCTCTACATCAGCGGCTACCGCACCGGCCTGCTGCTGCACAACGAGGGGGGCAACGGCTTCCGGGACGTGACAAAGCAGGCGGGACTGTCGCCTCAGCCCTGGGGCACCTCCTGCGCCTGGGGGGACATTGACGGCAGCGGCCGCCTGAGCCTGTTCGTCGGCAACTATGTCCAGTTCGACCCCAAGAAGGACCCGCGCCTGTGCCCGACACCCGGTCCCATGTCGGCCTGTAGCCCCAAGGCCTATTCCGCGCTGCGCGGCGTGCTCTACCACAATGAAGGTCACGGGCGTTTCCGGGACGTGACGGCCATCTGGATCGGGTCCCACGCCTCCGGCAACGTGCTGGGCGTGGCGTTCGCTGACTACAATCACTCCGGCCGCCAGAGCCTCTACACCGCGAGCGACCAGATGCCAGGCAACCTTCTGGCGAACGTCGGGGGCCGATTCCAGGATAAGGGGTGCTCCTCCGGGACCTCGGTGGACGGCCATGGGGACGTTCACGCGGGCATGGGGATAGACTGGGGCGACTACGACAACGACGGCAGGCTCGACCTGGCCGTGATGGCCTTCCGGACCGAACCCAAGTGCGTCTATCGCAACATCGGCAGCGGCATCTTTGAGGAGATTTCGGACACGCTGGCGCTGACGCCGCGGACATGGCCCTATGTGGCCTTTGGAGTCAAATGGGCGGACTTCGGCAACGACGGCTGGCTGGACCTGATGATCGCCAACGGCCACGTCCAGGACAACATCCACGACATTGACCGCAGCGAGGCATACCGTCAGCGGACGCAACTGTTTCATAACGACCACGGGCGTCTGTTCGTGGACCTGAGCGCGTCCGCCGGGCTGGACCTGCGGCGCCCGATCGTCGGGCGCGGCCTGGCCGTGGGCGACTACGACAACGACGGCAAGGTGGACGCGCTCGTGGTGGACAGCGAGGGCGCGCCGCTCCTGCTGCACAACGACAGCCAGGACACGGGCCACTGGCTGTCTTTCACGCTGATCGGGACGCGCTCCAACCGGGACGGCTACGGGGCGTCGGTGACGGTGACGGCGGGGGGGCTGACGCAGACCCGCTGGTGTCACGCCGACGGCTCCTATCTGTCCTCCTCCGACAAGCGCGTCCACGTCGGCCTCGGCGGGGCGAGCTCAGCCGACAGCGTGACCGTGCGCTGGCCCGACGGGCATCGGGACCACTTCCGAAACGTCCGGGCAGACCGCTTCTATTCACTCCGGGAGGGCGACCGCCGCCTGGAGCGGATGCGGCCGTGACAATGCTGCCCGCAACCTGAATGGCGAGAATGGCGATCGTCTTTGCTCGCGTGGTGACAACTCCCCACGCCTAAAGGCAGGGGCCTTACGGGTCCTTGTGGTAAAATGAGGCAGAGGTCTTAATCATGTCGCAACCCATCTCTTCATCGCCCGCCGATCCCCCCGCATGGCCGCCGCCCCCGGCCGTCACGTCCGCTCCAGCACCCAGGACGCGCCCGTTTCCGATCGACCCCCGCTACGTCGCGCCGATCTTCATCACCATCATCCTGCTGGTCGCCCAGCTCGGCTACGGCGTCCTGGAGAGCTACTCCCGGACGCTGCTGGCGATCGGGAGCAGCATCGGGGCCGAGATCATCCTGAGCCGCCTGGTCTACAGGAAATGGCCGCACCTGGCGAGCGCCTATGTGACGGGCATCAGCGTCGGCATCCTGCTGCGCTCGCCGCTGTTCTGGCCCTACGCGCTGTGCAGCGTCCTGTCCATCGCGTCCAAGTACGTGCTGCGCTGGCGGGGCCGGCACCTGTGGAACCCCAGCAACTTCGGCATCTCCGCCATGCTGCTGCTGGCCCCGCAGGCGGTGGCGACGCTGGGCATCCAGTGGGGCAATTCGCTCTGGCCGATGGTGATCGTCTGGACTCTGGGCGCGATCATCGTGTGGCGGCTGCACCGCCTGCACATCTGCGCCGCCTACGTGCTGTCGTTTGTCGCCTTCGCCGCCCTGCGCGCCGTGCTGCCGGGGCATCCCTTCTGGTCCGAGGTCGCGCCCATCACGGGGCCGATGTACCAGCTCTTCATCTTCTTCATGATCACCGACCCCAAGAGCACCGTGATGACGCGCCGGGGCCAGATTGCGGTCGCCGTGGCCGTGGCCGGCATGGAGTGCGTGCTGCGGCTGCTGAACAACGTCCACGCCCCGTACTACGCTCTATTCCTGGTCGGCCCCGCCGCCAACGCCCTGGAGATCTGGCGCGCCTCCCGCGCGCCCTCCGCGCCTGCCGCTGACCGATAATCCTTCGACGAAGACCTTGTAGGGGTACAGGCGACCCGATTCGGCGCGCGCCAGGGCGAGCAGCGCGTCACCGTCCAGGACGCGCACGGCGGGCGCATCGGCCAGGCGGGTGGACAGCGGGCGGCCCTGGCGGATGTCCTCCCGTTGGGCATCCCCCGTGACGCTATGCGCGGGCAGGTGGGCCAGCGCCGCCGCCGGCGAGACCACATGATCGGCGATGTTGTCTGCGGTCAGCGCCCCCAGTGGGACGGCCCCCGAGACCGGGAACGCGCCGACGCGGGTGCGGCGCAGCGCGGCCATGTGGCCGCCGACGCCGAGGGCCGCGCCGAGGTCGGCGCAGAGGGTGCGGATGTAGGTCCCCTTGCCGCAGGCCACGTCCAGCGTCGCCTGCGGGCGCGGGCCGGGCGTCCAGTACGCCAATGTCAGCGCATCAATCTGGACGGGGCGGGCGGCGCGCTCCACCGTCACGCCCGCGCGCGCCAGTTCATAGAGCCGCCGCCCCTCGTGATGCACGGCACTGACCATCGGCGGCGTTTGCCGGATTACTCCCGTGAAGCGCGGCAAAAGCTCCCGCAGATTTTGCTCGGTCACATGGGAGGCGTCGGTCTCCGCCAGAACGTCCCCGGAGCCGTCCTCCGTCGTGGTTGTCGCGCCGAGCGCGAGAACCGCCCGATACTCCTTGCCCTCCTCGGCCAGCAGGTCGGCGAGGCGGGTGGCCTGACCGAGACAGACGAGCAGCACGCCGGTGGCGTCGGGGTCCAGCGTCCCGGCATGGCCGACGCGCTTCAGCCGCGCCAGCCGCCGCACACGCGCGACGACATCGTGCGAGGTCATCCCGGCGGGCTTGTCAATGTTGAGGACGCCGTTCATGTCCCTTACCCGGCTCGCCGAGGCTCGCCACCCTCTCCGGCGGAAGGAGCGAGAAGGCCTGGGTGTGAGGGGGCATTTGACGGAAGCGCGGCGCGGACCGCCTGGACGACGAGATGCTCGGCTTCGGGCAGGGGGGCGGCGAGGGTGCAGCCAGCGGCCATTTTGTGGCCGCCGCCGCCGAACCGCTGGGCGACCTCGGCGACGTTGACGCTCTCGCGGGAGCGCAGCGAGATGCGAATCTTGCCGTCGGCCATCTCGCGGAACAGCAGGCCGACGTCGGCCCCGCGCACGCCGCGCACGTAGTTGACGACGCCCTCCGTGTCCTCGTCGGCCGCCCCCAGGGCGGCGAAGTCCTGCGCGGTGATGTGCGCCCAGACGACGCGCCCATCCGGGGTTTGCGAGAGCGAGCAGAGGGCGTGGCCGAGCAGCTTGGTGGCGGCGAAGGTGCGGTTCTCGAAGACGTTCTCGGAGATGGCGGCCGGCGGCGCGCCCGCATTGAGCAGGGCCGCCGCGATGAGAAAGGTGCTGGGCGTGACGTTCTGAAACCGGAAGGAGCCGGTGTCGGTGATGACGCCGGTGAACAGGCAGGTCGCCACGTCCGGCGTGATCGGCAGGCCCAGCGCTTCCAGCAGGACGTAGACGATCTCCGAGGTGGAGGCGGCCAGGGCGTGCAGCACGCGGATGTCGCCGAACGCGCCGGCCAAGGCATGATGGTCAATGTCAATGACGCGCCGCGCGCGGGCGATCAGGGGCCTGACCCGCGAGCCGACGCGCGAGAGGTCGCCGCTGTCAAGCACAACGGCGAGGTCGAAGGATTCAACCTCGGTCGTCTGCCGCACCCGATCCGCGCCGGGCAGAAATTTATAGATGTCGGGGACGCCGTCCTGGGAGAGCAGCGTGAGGGACTGGCCCAGCGGAGCGAGCGCCAGGGCGAGGCCGAGCATGGAGCCGAGGGCGTCACCGTCGGGGTTGACGTGGCAGGCAAGGACCAGACTCGACGCCCCGCGGATGGCGTCGGCGGCCAGGGGGATCGTCTCGATCAAGGGAGGAACCGCCGTGTCGCTCATTCCGCCTCCGGCTCCGCCAAGGGGCGCGCCTCCCGCGCGGCGTCCTCCCGCTTGATTCGCTCCAGCACCTCGAACATGTGCGCGCCGCGCTCCAGGGACTCGTCGTACTTGAAATGCAGTTCCGGCACGGTGTTGAAGGTCTTGCGCCGTCCGAGCTCGCCGCGCAGGACGCCGGACGCGCCCCGCAGGGCGTTGAGGCTGTCCTTGCGCGCCTGCTGGTCGCCGAGGACGCTGACATAGACCGTCGCATGCTTGTAGTCGGCGGAGACCTCCACGTCCGTGATGGACAGCAGGCCCTCCGTGAAGCGCGGGTCGCGCATCTCGCGCCGCAGGACCTCGGACAGTTCGGCGCGCAGGCTCTCCTGCAGGCGCTGCTTGCGATTGGCAGGCATGGTGATTCTCCCGTAGGGGCGACCCGGCAGGCCGCCCCTACAGCAGCTCGATCTCGTAATGGCCCAGCGCGACGCGCGGGTCGCCCTCGATGTGGTCAATAACCTTGTCGAGCACCGCATTGACGAACGCGCCGTCGGCGGCGACCACGGCGACGCCGACCGTAGCGCGACGCCAGACGTCATGCTCGCCGACCTCGGCGGCGGAGACATTGAACTCGTTACGCAGATGGGCGAGCAGGCTTTTCAGGGCCTGCCGCTTGTCCTTGAGCGAATTCGCCCCCGCAATCGCCAGTTCGGCGGTGAGCGCACCGATGACCATAAGCGTGAAGGCCCCCGCCCTGGCGCATTCGCACCGGGGTGGGGGCCGGTCGTTACAGCGTCCGCTCGATCTTGCGCATCTCGTAGCACTCGAGGATGTCGCCCTCGGCGGGGTCATAGTCGGGGACCAGGACGCCGCACTCGTAGCCCTGGGCGACTTCGCGGACATCGTCCTTCTCGCGGCGCAGCGTGTCGATCTTGCCCTCGAAGGCCAGGGCGCGGCCCCGGCGGACGCGGACGCTCGCGCCGCGTTGGAGCCGTCCATCCGTGACGTAGCAGCCGGCGATGATGCCGCCCGCGCGCGGCAGCTTGAAGATGGCGCGCACCTCGGCCTTGCCGAGCGCCGCCTCCTCAAAGATCGGGTCGAGCAGGCCTGCCATCGCCTTCTTGACGTCGTCAATCAGGTCGTAGATGACGCGATATTCCCGAATCTCGATGTGCTCGGCCTCGGCCAGACGCGCGGCCTCGGTATCGGGGCGCACGTTGAAGGCGACGATCAACGCCTCCGAGGCGGCGGCCAGGTCCACGTCGGCCTTGCCGACGGGGCCGACGCCGGAGGCGATGAAGTGGACCCGGACCTCCGGGTGGTCGATCTTCTCCAGCGACTGCCGGATGGCCTCGAGGGACCCCTGCACGTCCCCCTTGATGATCAGGTTCAGCTCCTTAACCTCGCCCTGCTTGATCTGGCGCTGCAGGTCCTCCAGAGTGACCGGGCGGCGGGCGGCCAGGCGCTCGCTGCGCTCCTCGGAGGTCCGCTCCTCGGCCATCTGCCGGGCGGTCTTCTCGTCCTTGACCACCTCCAGACGGTCGCCCGCGTTCGGGACGGCATTGAGTCCCAGGAGGACGGCGGGGAAGGCCGGGCCGGCGCTTTTGATGCGCTGCCCCCGGTCGTCCATCATCGCCTTGATGCGGCCGAAGGTGGCGCCGGCGACGACCGAGTCGCCCATCTTGAGCGTGCCCTGCTCCACCAGGACGGTGGCGACGGGGCCGGTGCCCTTGTCCAGCCGGGCCTCGATGATCGTGCCGGTCGCGGCGACGGTCGGGTCCGCCTTCGGCTCGATCTCGGCGTCGGTGACGAGCAGGATTTTCTCCAGCAGGTCGTCCAAACCCAAATTCTCCTTGGCGGAGACCTCGACGGTCTGCACGTCACCGCCGTAGGCCTCCGGCATGACGTCGTATTCGGTGAGCTGAGTCAGTACGCGGGTCGGGTTGGCGTCCTCCTTGTCAATCTTGTTGACGGCGACGATCATCGGGACGCCGGCGGCCTTGGCGTGCTGGATGGCCTCCTGCGTCTGCGGCATGACGCCGTCATCGGCGGCGACGACCAGCACGGCGATGTCCGTGACCTGCGCGCCGCGCGCCCGCATCGCGGTGAAGGCCTCGTGGCCGGGCGTGTCCAGGAACGTGATGGCGCGCTTCTTCCCTTTGCCGTCCGGGTCGTCAACCTCCACCTGATACGCGCCGATGTGCTGGGTGATGCCGCCGAATTCGCCGTCGGCGACGCGGGCGTGGCGGATGGCGTCGAGAAGGGAGGTCTTGCCGTGGTCCACGTGGCCCATGATCGTCACCACGGGGGGGCGGACGACCGGGCCGGCCGCCTTCTGGCGCGGCTTGGGCGCGACGACGGCGACTCTCGGCGCGGCGGGGGCGGCGGGCATCGCCGGCCCGCCGGTCGGGGCGGCGGGAGCGGCCGGGGCGACGATGTTGGCGATGACGTTGTAGCTCTTCGCCAGCCGCGTCACGACATCGGGGTGCAGCTTCTGGTTCAGGGACGCCAGTACGCCCAGGCCCATCAGCTTCTTCTGGATGGTCGGGGCCGGGACACCGATCTTGTCGGCAAAGTCCTTCAGGGTGACGACGCTGGGGATGTCCACCGTGCGCGGCGGCTCCTTGGCGGGCGCGCCGGCGGCGGGTGCAGTGGGCGCGGGCGCCTTCGGCGCGGCGGGCGCGGGGCTGATGGGCGCTCTGGGGGCGGGCGCAGACGGGGCCGGGGCGGTGGGAGCCGGGGCGGTGGGAGCCGTCGCGCTGCCGTTGCGCGCGGGGGCCGCGCCATTGCCTGGCGAGGAAGGGGCGGCCACGGGAGCCGGGGACGCGAACTGGCGGCGGACGGCATCGGCGTCGGCATCGGGGATGGCGCTGGACGCCACCTTGGCGGGCCGGCCCAGCTCCTTGAGCCGCTCCAGGACCTCGTTGCTGCTGATACGGAGTTCTTTGGCTAAATCATAAACACGGACACCAGACATAAAAAACGGTTCACCTCTCGCTCTTGAATTCTCTTGTTTAACTCATGGCGCGGTCGCTCCTACGGATTCGGCGCTTGGAACCAGCGCTTTTAGTTCGTCGGCCAGGCCGGCCGGGACACTCGGAACGTTCAGGGACCGCTCGAAGCGCCTCTGCCTGACGGCCTTCTCGATGCACTCCGGCGACGCACAGACATACGCGCCGCGCCCGCCGGCCCGGCCGGTAGGGTCCACGGCGACGCCCCCCCCGGTCTTCTCCGGCCGGCGGATGACCCGGAGCAACGTCTTCTTGGCCGAGGTCTGGCGGCAGACCACGCAGGTTCGGATCGGCACGTGGTACGTCTTCATGGCACTGTCAGCACGGCACTGTCGCGGACGGCAGGGGGGCGGCCCCTACTCTTCCTCCTCGTCGTCGAAGGCGGCGAGCATGTCGGCGGTGATGGTGACCTCGTCGCCGTAGGAGACGGCGCGGCCCGTCTCGTCGGTGGGCAGGACGGCCGCCCCATCCTCCTGAGTCTCACGGGCGGCGCTGGAGAGGGAGCGCTCCTCGGCGGCGACCTCCTCGGCGGCCTTGGCGAAGGCGTCCTTGGCCTGCTGCGACTCCGAGCGGATGTCAATGCGCCAGCCGGTCAGGCGGGCGGCCAGGCGCACATTCTGGCCGGACTTGCCGATGGCGAGCGAGAGCATGTTGTCGGGGACGAGCACGAAGCAGGACTGCTTCTCCTCGTTGACCTGGACCTTAACGCTCTTGGCGGGCGAGAGGGACTCGGCGACGAACTGCCGGACGTCGGGACTCCAGCGGACGATGTCGATCTTCTCGTCGTACATCTCGGAGACGACCGCCTGCACGCGCGCCCCGCGGTGGCCGACGCACGCCCCGACCGGGTCCACGTTGCCGTCCTCGGCGGCGACGGCGATCTTGGAGCGCGCCCCCGGCTCGCGGGCGACGCTCTTGATGGTGACGGTGCCGTCGGCGATCTCCGGCACTTCCAGCTCGAACAGGCGGCGAATCAGGCTGGGGTGCGAGCGCGAGACGATCACCTGAGGGCCACGGGACGAGCGGCGCACCTCCAGCAAGTATACCTTAATCCGGTCGTTGAATCGATATGGCTCGCTCCGCACCTGCTCCTGGGGCGGCAGCAGCGCCTCCTGCTTGCCGATGTTGACGACGACGCTCCCGTCCTCCTTGCGCTGCTGCACGATCCCGGTCGTCACCTCGCCGATGCGGCCGTTGAATTCGTCGAACACCTTCTCGCGCTCGGTCTCGCGGAACTCCTGCATCATCACCTGGCGCGCGGTCTGCGCGGCGATGCGGCCGAAGTTTTCCATGGACAGCTCGACCGGGACCATGTCGCCGAGCTGGGCGTCCGGTTTGACCCGGCGCGCGTCGGCCAGAGTCATCTCGGCGTGGTCGTTGCCGACCTCCTCGACGACCTGCTTCTCGGCGGAGAATTTGAACTTGTTCCGGCTGGTGTCAATGTGGACGACGACGTCGCCGTTGATGCCATAGTGCCGCTTGTAGGCCTTACCCAGAGCCACCTCCAGCGTCCGCAGCAGCGTGGCGAAGGGGATGTCTTTTTCCTTTTCGATCTGGCGCAGGGCCTCGATAAAATCGCCGTTCATGGTCGCTTGTTCCCCGAATTCCTCAATAACAGCACGAAAGAGCGGGCGCGCGCCCGCTCTTTTCAGAAGCGATGGGTCTGAAACTCTGACGTTATTATAGCACACGCCCGCGCGTTTTGCAAGGGGTAAGGGGGGGCGGGCCGGACGCCGATAATCTCACGGGCGACTCACCCGTGGGCCGCGCCGCCCGTCGCTCAGGGCCGGCTGCCGCCGGTGCTGCCGTCCTCGCCAAAGACGAAGGGGCTGTCGGAGATGTCGGCGCCGACCACGTCGCCGCTGTTGCCCTCGGGCGAGAGCACGCCGGCGAAGTCCTCCGGCTCCGGCTTGCGGCCTTTGGTCCCGCGCAGGCCCATGCGCTCGTCAATCTCGGCCTCCTGCGGCGTCTCCGTCAGGGCGGCGACCTGGTCGCCGAGCGCGTGGTCCACCGGGGCGCCGGCCAGCAGGGCGCGATCCGCCGTCTCCTCGGCGGAGTCGGAAAAGACGGGCTTGTCGGGCTGGGCGCTGGTGAGGGTGCGCGTCGGGCGCGCTTTGCCGTCGGCTGCCATGGTCATGGTCTCCTTCTCAGTGCTTCTCAGTGAATCAATGCATCCATGTGTTCTGTTGTTCCCCGCCCGGAACAAAAAGAAACGCTTCGCCTTGACAATCCGGCGAAAGTATCGGATAATAAGATTATTATGAAAACGTCTACGCCACCCGTACGGGACTCCGGGGCCTTGTCCGCGCTGCTGACGGAGGCGGCGCAGCAGCTGGCCGCTGACGGGCCCGGGGCGCTGCCGCGCCTGCGGGCGCTGGCGGCCGGCGCGGTCGGCGCGGCGTCGGAGGCGCTGTACGTGCGCACCGAGGACGGCCAGATGAGGCCCCTGGGCGACTCGGACCATTGGGAACTGCGTGAGGCGGCGGGGCACAGCCTGGGCCTGGGACCGCCGGAAGGCGGGGCAGCGCGGGCCGTGGCACTGACGGCGGACGGCGAGGTTTTCGGCGCCTGGGCCGCCATGCCGGTCGATGGCGACGCCTGGGAAACGGTCACGGCGGGCATCGGCCCGCTGCTCGCGCTGGGGCTGCGGCAGGGGGGCTGGAAGGCGGAGGCGGAGGCGGCCCAGGCGCAGGTCGAGCGCGCCCTGCGCGAGATGGCGACGGTCTACGAGATCGGGCAGGCCATGGACAAGGTCGAGATTGACCGGCTGCTCAACATGATCACGGAGCGGGCCGCGCAGGTGATGGAGGCACAGGCATGCTCCCTGATGCTGCGCCTGCCCGAAGATGACGCGCTGGTGATCGCGGCCTCGTGGGGCCTGCCCGATGAGGTGGTCGAAAACACGCGCATCTTCGTCGGCCAGGGCATCGCGGGGCGCGTGGCGGCGACCGGGCAGCCGCTCCGGCTGCACTCGCTGGCCGACGACCCGCGCTTTCAGGACCTGCCCGTCTCCACCGTGCCGGGCATCTCCTCCTCGCTGTGCATGCCGATGAAGGACGAGAGCGGGTGGGTCCATGCGGTGCTGTGCATCCGGCGCAGCGTGCCGATGCCGTGCTTCACCGAGGAGGATTGGCGGCTCTTCAGCATCTTCGCCAATCAGGCCTCCCTGGCGATCAACAACGCCCACCTCTACGCCAAGCTCAGCCACAAGATCCAGGAACTGTCCACGCTGTCGGCGCTGACGGAGATGGTGTCCTCGACGCTGGACCTGGACGAGGTGCTGGGCGAGGTGGCCGACGCCATCGTGGACGTGGTCCACTTCGACCGCTGCCGCATCTACCTGGCCGACCTGGAGACGGAACGCTTCTCGGCCCACACCACGCGCGGCTTCCCCAGGAAGGCGATGGCTGCGCCGGAACGCTCGTTTGCGCCCGGCGAGGGGCTGATCGGGCAGGTCGCGCAGGCCCGGGTGCCGCTGCTGGTCGCCAGCCTGGAGGCGGCAACGCCTGAGCAGCGCGACTACGCGCGGGCGCTGGGCCTGGAGTCGTTCTACGCGCAGCCGATCATCGCCCGCGGCCGCTGCATCGGCGTGATCGTGGTCAGCAACAAGGGGTCTCACCGGTGCCTGCTCGATGGCGTCACGCTGCTGTCCACCTTCGTGAACCAGGCCGGCGTCGCCATCGAGAACGCGCGCTTCTCGGCGGGGCAGGAGCGGCGCTATTCGGAACTGGCCATGCTCTATGACGTGAGCAAGACGCTGGCGGCCACCTCGGGCGTACAGAATGCGGCGCAGACGGTGAACGACCTGGCGACCAAGATCACAGAGAGCGATGCCGGCCTGCTGCTCCTGTTTGATGCCGCCCAGGACGGCCTCAGCGCGCTGCACTGGCGCGGCCTCGGCGACGACCTGGGCCGGCAGCTGCGGACGTTCCTGTCGCCGGTGCGCGTGCCGGAGACGGCGCGCCACCTGCGTGCCCCCCGCCTGTTGAGCGCGGGCGATGCGGCGACCCTGTTCGGACCGGACTGGCGGCCGATCATGGAGGCGTTCCTGGCACGGCACCGGGCGGCGGCGCTGGTCCCGCTGGTCGCCGAGAACGCCGCCGTCGGCTTCCTGCTTCTGGGCAGGCAGGGGGTGTCCTTCGGGCCGGAAGAGTTGAAGCTCATCACGGTGGCCTCATCGCAGGCCGCCGCCGTCCTGAGCCACGCGGCCTCGTATGAGCGCCGGATCGGGCAGCGGGAGCTGGAGCTGTCCGCCGTCTACGAACTGATGCAGAAGGTCCGGTCGGCCACCACGCTGGATGAGGCGCTGGACTCCATCCTGGACATCGTCGCCAGCCTCGTCTGGAGCGACGAGGCGCAACTGCTCACCGTGGACGAGGAGGGGGCGACGATGACGGTGCGGGCGGCCCGGGGGCAGGGGGCGGAGGCGCGGATCGGCGTCGCCACGCTGCCCCTCGACGGCGACAACATCGCCGCGCAGGCCCTGCGCGAGCGCAGGGCCCTGATCGCCTCGGCGAAGCGGGACCCGGACGCGCGGGGCGCGCGGTCGCTGATGGCGCTGCCGCTGGTGGTGGGCGAGGAGGCCATCGGCGTTCTGACCATGCAGAGCGACATGCCCGACCTCTACACCGAGGAGAGCGTCACGATGCTGCACCTGGTCGGCTCGCAGGCGGCGACCATCTACCGGGAGATGACGTCGCTGCGGACGCTGACTCGCTACACGGACAACATCCTGCGCTCCATCGCCGCGGGCGTGATCACCCTGGACAGGAACGGGGTCATCGTCACCTGGAACCGCCGCGCCGAGGAGATCACCCGCCTGCGCGCCCCCGAGATCGTCGGCCAGTTTTACGCGGACTTCGTCCGGCGGCTCCGGGTGGACGAGGCCGCGCAGGAGGAGACGCTGCGCATGATCGCCCTGACCGCCCAGACCGGCAAGATCTTCACCCGCAGCCAGCTCTGCTGCCGCACCCCCTCCGGCGATGAGGTGTTCGTCAACCTGAGCGCATCCCAGCTCAAGAGCGAGGCGGGCGAGTCCCTGGGCGTCGTGGTGGTGTTCGAAGACATCACCAGCGAGGTGCTGATGAAGGAAGAGGTGGAGCGGGTCAGTAAGCTGGCCGAGACGGGCCAGCTTGCCGCCAACATCGCCCATGAGCTGCGCAACCCGCTCTCGTCCATCAAGGGCGCGGCGCAGCTGCTACGCAACGAACTGCCGGCGGACACGGTCGCGCAGCACGGCGAATTCCTGGACATCATCATCGAGGAGGTCAACGGGCTGAACCGGATGACCACGGAGTTCCTGGACTTCTCGCGGCAGATGTCGCCGGAGATGCGGCCGGTGGCCGTCAACGCGATGCTGACTCGCCTGCTGCAGTTCATGGGCGCCGGCCTGCAATCCGGGGGCGTCGGCATCATCACCGCGCTCGGCGACGACCTTCCCGACGTGATGATGGACAGGGCGCAGATCGAACAGGTCGTCAAGAACATCGTCATCAACGCCGCGCAGGCCATGCCGCGCGGCGGCCACATCACGGTCTCGACGCACTACTTCCGGGCGACAGACATCGTGGAGATGGCATTCACGGACACCGGCATCGGCATCCCGCCGGAGAAACTGGAGAAGATCTTCACGCCCTTCTTCACGACCAAGACGAAGGGCACGGGCCTGGGCCTGGCGATCGCGCGCAAGATCGTGGAGACGCACGGCGGCAGGCTGACGACGCGCAGCGCGCCGGGGGACGGGGCGACGTTCACGATTCATCTGCCGACGCGCCCGCTTTATCCGCGCGGGCTGCCCCCGGCACGCCTGGAGATGGCCGAGCAGCGGAGCGACTCGGCCCTGAGCGACACCTTGCATCATTCCATCCAAATTCCAAGTAGTAAAGGCAGTACAGGAAATGGCAGTAACAACAGCGCCCGCCAAGGCGGACGCGAAGAGCGTGGCGGCGAGGACCCTGTTGATCGCCGATGACGAGCCGAACATCCGGCGCGTCCTGCAGGCGATCTTCCAGAAGGACGGGTATGAGGTCTATGTTGCGGAAAACGGGGTGCGGGCGCTGGAAGTCGCCGCCGCCTGTCCGGTGGACGTGCTGATCACGGACCTGATCATGCCGGACATGAACGGGGTCGAGCTGCTCCAAAAGATCAAGCGGCGCCATGCCGGGGTGGTCGCCATCATGATCACGGCGTATGCGACGATCAAGACGTGCGTGGACGCGATGCGCTACGGGGCCTCGGACTACATCACCAAGCCGTTCGACATGGACGAGATTCGCGCCGTCGTCAGGCGCGCCGTCGCGCGCGCCGCCGAGGCGCAGGCGGAGGGGAAAGCGGGGGGCCGAACGGCCAAGGCCGCGCCGCCCGCCCTAGCCGCACCGGCCTCCCCGGCAATGCAGGAGGTGCAGGAAATGGTGGCCCGCGCGGCGGCCTCCAAGGCGACCGTACTCATCCGGGGCGAGAGCGGCACGGGCAAGGAGCTGATCGCCCGCGCCCTGCACGAGCAGTCGCAGCGGGGCCGGGAGGGCAGCCCGTTCGTGGCCGTCTCCTGCGCGGCGCTGTCGGAGACGCTGCTGGACAGTGAGCTGTTCGGGCACGAGAAGAACGCCTTCACGGGCGCGGCGGCGGAGAAGAAGGGCCGCTTCGAGCTGGCGCACGGTGGGACGCTGTTCCTGGACGAGATCGGGGACATCGCGCCGGCGGTACAGGTCAAGCTGCTGCGAGTCCTGCAGCAGCGCGAGTTCGAGCGCGTCGGCGGCACGAAGACGATCAAGATGGACGTGCGCCTGGTCGCCGCCACCAACGCTGACTTGGAACAGCTCATCAAGGACGGCAAGTTCCGGGAGGATCTCTACTACCGGCTTCAGGTGATTCAGATCACCCTGCCGCCGCTGCGCGAGCGCGCCGAGGACATCCCCGGCCTGGTGGACGGCTTCCTCGGAAAATTCAATGCGGACAACGAGCGGCACATCGAGTCGGTCTCCCCGGAGACACTGATGGCGCTGATGACCTACCCCTGGCCCGGCAACGTGCGCGAGCTGGAGAACATCATCGAGCGTTGCGTCGTCCTCTCCGACCCCGGAGCGACGGTGCTGACCCCCGACCTGCTGCCCTCGATGATCCGCAGCGGGATGCCGCTGTAACTGCCGAACACCATTATCCAGGGAAGGACAGGGGGTGCTCGCTGATCGCTTTCCCGTGTCGGGCGAAGATTCCCTCGATGTGCTGCTTGAGGCGTGCATCTCCAGCCCGGTACATGTTGTCCAACAGTACGGACGGCAGCGTGGTGATCAGCAGGGGGCCGGGGGTGGGGTTCCACAGTTGGGCCAGGATGTCCGCCGCAGCGGGGGACATCACGCGCGCCAACTCGTTCATCAGCGTTTCGGGGGCGGCCAGGTGGGGAACGTCCGCCGGCGCCTTCCAGCTATCCAGCGCGTAGGTTTCGGGCCTGGAAAGCAGCGCCCTGACGGCCGCAACCCGCTGAAAATGATTGCCGCCGTTGATGACGGTTCGCCGAAGCGCCACCGCGATTTCCTGCAAACGAGCCGGATCAGGCTCGGTCACCGCCAGAGCGAAGGATCGTTCCTGAACAAGAAGGGCGTCGGTCATCTCCTGCCACGCCTTGGCCAACATGCCCC
>JAFAZD010000340.1 GCA_019239955.1 Armatimonadota bacterium
GCCGCCATCCGCCACGCCGCCGTCTCCTCCGGCGACTCCGACTCCATCGCCTGTCTGACGGGGGTGTTCGCGGGCGCGCACTGCGGCATGGACGCATGGCCCGCCGAGTGGGCCGGGCGCATTGAGTACGCCCACCGCCTGGCCGTGATGGCTGAGGAATTAGGATAGCAACCGAGAAGCGTCTTCGCCAACTCTCAAGATGGGACTTTCATGACTGAACAACAAGAAGAAAAGCCATTTCACATCAGCATCCCGGAACTGTGCCTGGTGGCGCTGGTGGGGGCGAGCGGGTGCGGGAAGAGTACCTGGACGGCGAGGCACTTTCTGCCGACCGAGGTGCTGTCGTCGGACCGCTGCCGGGCGTGGGTCTCCGATGACGAGACCGACCAGTCCGCAACGTCCGATGCCTTTGAGGTGCTGCACTTTCTCGCCCGCAAGCGGCTGGAGCGTGGGAAACTGGTCGTGGTGGATGCGACCAACGTGCAGGCCCCGGCGCGCCGCCAGCTCATCGAACTGGCGCGGTCGCAGAACGTGCTGGCGGTCGCCATCGCGTTCAACGTCCCGGAAAGGGTCTGCCAGGATCGCAACAGAACGCGCACCGACCGGCAGGTTCCGGCCCACGCCATCGCCCGCCAGAGCCAAAACTTGCGCCAGAGCCTCAAGTCGCTCAAAGATGAGGGCTTCCGCTACGTCCATGTGCTGGGTATTGAGGAGATGGCGCGGGCGACGGTGGAGCGGACGCGGCTGTGGAACGACCGCCGGGACGACCACGGGCCGTTCGATATCATCGGCGACGTGCATGGCTGCGCGGACGAATTGGAGGAGCTGCTGGCGAAGCTGGGCTACGCGCCGAACGCCGAGGGCGTCTGGGCGCACCCGGAGGGCCGCCGCGCGTTCTTCGTCGGCGACCTGGTGGACCGGGGGCCGCGCGCCCTGGACAGCCTCGCCCTCGCCCGCCGCATGACCGAGGCCGGGACCGCGCTGGCGGTGCCGGGCAACCACGACGACAAGTTCCTGCGCTGGCTGCGCGGTCGCCGGGTGCAGATGACGCACGGCCTGGCCGAGAGCGCCGACGAGGTGGACGCCCTGCCCGCCGAGGCACGTCAGGCGTTCGTGGAGGCGGCCGTTCCGTTTCTGGACGGCCTGGTCAGCCATTACGTGCTGGACGATGGGCGTCTGGTCGTCGCCCATGCCGGGCTGACGGAGGAGTTGCAGGGCCGGGCGTCGGGCCGCGTGCGCGAGTTCTGCCTGTACGGGGACGTGACCGGCGAAACGGACGAGGCGGGCCTGCCCGTCCGCCGCGACTGGGCCGCGCGCTATCGGGGCCGTGCCACCGTCGTCTACGGCCACACGCCGCAGCCCAGGGCCGAGTGGGTCAACAACACGATCAACATTGACACCGGCTGCGTCTTCGGCGGCTCCCTGACCGCCCTGCGCTGGCCGGAGCGGGAGATGGTCTCGGTGCCCGCGCGGCGGCAGTACGCGGAGCCGGCAAGGCCTCTCATCCTCCCGGCCCCCGATTCTGGGGAAGTAGGGGCGCAGGATGCTGCGCCCCTACAAACGGTGGGGGCTTCCGACCTTCTCCTGTCCGACGTGACCGGCAAGCGGACGGTGGCGACGCGGCTGGCGGGGAACGTCTTCCTACAGCCGGAGAACTCCGCCGCCGCATTGGAAGTCATCAGCCGCTTCGCCGTAGATCCCCGCTGGCTGGTCTACCTGCCGCCGACCATGTCGCCCTGCGAGACGGAGCGGGAAGGCCCATATCTCGAGCATCCCGACGGCGCGTTTGGCTATTATCGCGGGCAGGGGGTGGAGACAGTGATCTGCGAGGAGAAGCACATGGGATCCCGCGCCGTCATCGTCATCTGCCGCGATGCAGCGACCGCGCGGGAGCGGTTCCGTGTGGCCGAGGGCCGCCTGGGCGAGTGCTATACGCGCACGGGCCGCCGGTTCTTTGAGGGACCGGCGCATGAGGAGTTTCTGAAGAGGGTGGGGCGGGCGCTGGACGCGGCAGGGTTCTGGGAGGCGCACCAAACCAATTGGGCCATGCTGGACGCGGAGATCCTGCCCTGGAATGCGAAGGCGCAGGGGCTGCTGCGGGAACAGTACGCGCCCGTCGGCGCGGCGGCGACCGCCTCCCTGGACGCGGCCCATGCGGCGCTGGCCCTTGCGGCGGCGCGCGGCGTCGCCATCTCCGAGGAGGCGATCTTCAGGCGGCAGGAGGCCGTCGCCGGCTACGTCGCCGCCTACCGCGCCTACTGCTGGCCCGTCAGCGGCCTGGAAGGCGTCGCCGTCGCCCCGTTCCACCTACTGGCGACGGAGGGGGCGGTCCACGCGGACAAGGACCACCTCTGGCACCTCAGCGCCCTCGCGCCCCTGGCCGACGCCGACCCGGCGCTGTTCCGCCGCACCGAGCACCACGTCGTCCATCTCCACGACGACGCCTCGGTCGCGGCGGGCGTGGAGTGGTGGCTGACGAAGACGGCGGCGCAGGCCGAGGGCATGGTGGTCAAGCCGCTCGCATTTCTCGCCGAGGGACGCAAGGGGTTGGCGCAGCCCGCTGTCAAGTGCCGGGGCCGCGAGTACCTGCGCATCATCTACGGCCCCGAATACACGCTGCCGCAGAACCTGGAGCGCCTGCGGGCGCGCGGCCTCGGCGGCAAGCGCGCCCTGGCCCTGCGCGAGTTCGCCCTGGGCATCGAGGGCCTGGAGCGGTTTGTCAGGGGCGAGCCGCTGCACCGCGTCCACGAGTGTGCCTTCGCCGTCCTCGCCCTCGAGTCGGAGCCGGTTGACCCAAGATTGTAGCCGGCCCCCACCCCGGCTCGTTCCTCGCCACCCCTCCCCCGCAGGGCCGGGAGAGGGGCCAGTGACGGCAGGCGGACTCGCTTGTCCAGAGGCAGAAGCCCCCAAGTGATCGGCCCCTCTTCCATTCCTATGGGGGAGGGGTGGCCGAAGGCCGGGGTGGGGGTTGCCTGCCAGGAATCATCGCCGAGCGATCTGCGGGTCACGCTCACGGGGCAGGTTGTACCAGGCGGCATCCAGAATCTGCTTCTCGTTCTCGTCCAGCGTCAGCGAGACCGCCTGCAAGCTGTCCTGTAACTGCTCGGGGCGGCTGGCCCCGACGATGGCGCTGGTGAGGCCGTCCTGCGCCAGCGTCCAGGCGAGGGCGACGTGGGTCAGACTCTTGCCGCGCGCGCTGAAGAACCGCTTCAGCGACTGTGTCTCCTCCATCACGGCGTCATTCCAGTAGCGCTTGCGATAAAGTTCCCCCGCGTGCTGCAGCGCGAAGCGCGAGCCTTGCTCCGTCTCCTGGCCGGGCTGGTAGCGGCCCGTCAGCATTCCTCCCGCCAGCGGGTTGTAGGCGATCACGCCGACGCCGTGCGCGCGGCAGAGCGGCAGCAGCTCGTCCTCGATCATCCGAAACAGCAGGTTGTAGCGCGGCTGGACGCAGTCGAAGCGGGCCAGGCCGTGCCTGTCGCTGGCCCAGAGCGCGTCGGACAGTTGCCAGGCCGGGAAGTTGGAGCAGCCGATGTAGCGGACCTTGCCGGCGCGGACGAGATCATCCAGCGCCCGCAGTGTTTCCTCGATTGGGGTGTCCGGGTCGGGCGCGTGGACTTGGTAGAGATCAATGTAGTCGGTCTGGAGGCGGCGCAGGCTGTCCTCGCAGGCGCGCAGGACGTGCTTGCGGCTCAGGCCCTGCTCATTCGGGCCGGACCCCATCGCGCCCCGGCACTTGGTCGCCAGCACGATCCGCTCGCGCGCCCCGCGCTCCGCCAGCCACTTGCCGACGATCTCCTCCGTCCGCCCTGCTTTCTCAGTGCCTCCGCCCAGCGGGTAAACGTCGGCGGTGTCGAAGAACGTCACGCCGTTTTGGTCGGCCACGTCCATGATGGCGAACGACGTGTCCTCATCCGCCTGGTTGCCGAAGGTCATCGTCCCCAGGCAGATTTCACTGACTTTGAGGCCTGTCCGGCCCATCTTTTTGATCTTCATGGTGGTTTCCAATAAAAAGCCCCCTCCCGAAATTGGGAGAGGGCGAGGGAGTTTCTACGCCGGCACGGCTTCTTCAGATCGTGCGTGGGAGGGGAGGTCGGGGGCGCCGATGATGGTGTCCACGCCGAGGAAGGCATCCAGCTCCTCGTTGGTGTGCCGGTGCGCCCACTGGGCGAAGCGCTCGCCGCCCTCGCGCGTCTGCTGGAACTTCTCGATGACGTTGGCGATGGCGTACTTGACCTGCTCGGCGGGCACCTTGCGGTGGATGGCGCGGGTGAAGGAGGCATGCTCGCCCAGGTCCCCGCCCAGGTGGATGTCGTAGGCGTCGACCTGCGAGCCGTCGGGCTGGCGGGCCAGACAGCCCTGTAGCCCGATGTCGCCGATGTGGTGCTGGGCGCAGGCGTTGGGGCAACCGTTCATGTTGATCTTCAGGCCGCGCTCGTAGGGGTCGGGGTTGACCCGCTCCAGGTGGGCGAGGATCTCCTTGGTGCGCTGCTTGGTCTCGGTGATGGCCAGGTTGCAGAATTCGATGCCGGTGCAGGCGATGGCCCCGCGCCGGATGTTGGGCACGTCCCACTCGAAGCCAGCCGTGCGCAGGGCGCGCTTGGCGGCGTCCAGGTTCTCGGTCGGGACGTGCGGGATCAGCATATTCTGGATGTTGGTCAGGCGCACCTCGCCGCCCCCATACTTGGCGGCGATGTCCGCCGCCGCGTCCATCTGGTCGGCGTTCATCCGCCCCACCATCACGCACAGGCCGATCCAGTGGAGGCCGGGCTGCTTCTGCGCGTGGATGCCGATGTGGTCCCGGTAGGTCTCGTCGGAATATTTAAAGCCGGGCGCGGCCGGGTCGGGCGACCAGCGCAGCTTCTTGCGGACCTCCCGCGTGAACTTCTCCGGCCCCCACTCCGCCATCAGGTACTTCAGGCGGGCGCGGGTGCGCTTCTGGCGCAGCTGGTTCGCGTCCCGGTACAGCTCCGAGATGGCGCGCTGCACGTCCACGATCCTGTCGATCTGGTCAGCGGGAACGAAGATGTCGAGCTGCTGGCTGAAGTGCGGCTGAACCGAGAGGCCGCCGCCGACGAAGAAGTGGTAGCCGACCACGCCGTCTGACGGGCGCCGGTAGGCGATCAGGGAGGCGTCGTTGATCTGGGGCAGCGTGCTCTGGACCGGCGAGCCTTCCACCGCGATCTTGTACTTGCGCGGCATGTCGGCGAAGTCGCGGTTCATGTAGAAGAACTTGTGCAGGGCATCCACGACGGGGCGGGTGTCAATGATCTCCTGCGGGTCGAAGCCGGCGGCGGGCGAGGAGGTGATGTTGCGCGCGATGTCGCCGCAGGCCCCCGCCGTGGTCAGGCCGACCGCCTTCAGGCGCTCGAAGATGTCCGGCATGTTCTCGATGGTCAGCCAGTGGAACTGGATGGTCTGGCGCGTGGTGATGTCGGCCAGGCTGCGCCCGTACACGCGCGAGATGTCGGCCAGCCCGTGCAGTTGCGCGGACGTCAGCCGCCCGCCGGGCACCTTGACGCGCATCATGAAGTGCCCCTCTTTGGGGCGCTGCTGGTAGACGCCGTGCCACTTGAACCGGACCATGTCGTCCGGGTCAATGGAGGCGAAGCCGGTCTTAGCGTAGCGCAGGATGTCGTTGTAGACGTCCAGCCCGCCCTTTTCCTTCTTGATCCGCTCTTCTTTGTTGAGTTTGCCGTCGCTCATGGGGGAATTCCTACATCCAGAAAGATTGTCCAGTAAGCCGCTTGACAATTGCCCTGCATTATACCACCGCGCTTTACGCTTTTGCAAGGGCGACGGTCAGCAAGTCACGCAGGGATAACTCCGGGCGGGGCAGATCAGTTCCCCGTTTCAGTTCCCCGTTATTGACGCGGTTCTTGACACGCCGCCCTAATCGCGTTATAATGCCTATGTATTCATATTCAAAAGAAGTTCAAGAGAAGGAAGTGGCCCGGCATGGCGCGCGCGCTTGTGACTGGCGGGG
>JAFAZD010000021.1 GCA_019239955.1 Armatimonadota bacterium
GAACCAGCGGATGGCGGTCGCGCTGAAGGCCAAGGGGTACGACTACCGCTACGTGTTCGCGCGGGGTGCCGGGCACGTGGACGGCCGGGTGGTGCGCCAGACCCTCCCCGCCGCCCTCGAATGGCTCTGGAGGGGCTACCGCGTCCGGTGAGCGCCGGCTACATGCTGACCTTGTCCAGCGAGTTGAGCATCTGGACGCCGTGAACCAGGGCGGAGCCGCCCCGGACGCTGGCGGCCACGTGCAGCGCCTCCGTCATCTGCGCCGCGTTGGACCCCGCCTCCAGGCACTGCTGAGTGAAGGAGTCCACACAATAGGGGCATTGCAGCGCGTGCGCCACCGCCAGCCCGATCAGCGCCTTCTCCCGCCGCGTCAGCTCCCCCTCCGCCAGCGTCGCCCCGTACCACTCCATGAACTTCGCGTAAAGGTCGGGTCGCTCCCGCCCCACCTCGCCGAACCGGCTCAGATCGTCTTCCTCATAATACGTCGCCATCGCGCCGACCGCCTTTCGCGTCCGAGAATGCCCCCATTGTACCCGCCGTCGCGGCGGCGGAACAGAGCGTCCGATTGACAGAAGCCTGAGGATTGCCTTATACTAAAAGGGAGGAGCCAAACTGATGTCTACCCTGGAACAAACTTCGCCGGCATCCGACGCCCCGCCGGGCGCTCAACCGCCGGATTACCTGGAGCGGCTGCGGCTGCCCCGCTTCCGGCATCATCATCCGCCCGTCAAGAATGCCAACGAAGAGTATCAAAAGACGCTGAGTCCGCTGGACAAGCTGGCCGTCGCCATCACCGATAAAGTCGGCTCAATGGGGTTCTTCTTCATTATCCTCACATGGACCGTCCTCTGGACCGGCTACAACATCCTCGCCAGTATGGTCCACGCGCTGCACTGAAAGGCGTTCGACCCCTTCCCCGCCTTTGTCGCCTATCTGCTCATCAGCAACGTCATCCAAATCCTTCTGATGCCGCTCATCATGGTCGGGCAGAACGTGCAGGGTCGCCACAGCGAGATTCGCGCCGAGCTCGACTTCGAGATCAACCAGAAGGCCGAGCAGGAGATCATGGTCGTGCTGCGCCACTTGGAGCACAACACCGACCTGATCCTGCAACTGATGCGTCATTTGCAGTGCCGGATTTCCGAGGAAGAGCTGCGCGCCATCGCCACCGAGACCGACTTGGCCGGATTGCCGGCGACCGGCCCCGGCACACCGGCGTAGGCGGCCGGCTTGGAGTGGGAGAGGCCCGGTACCTTCGAGCAGGGGCGACCCGGTGGGTCGCCCCCTACACCAGCAGAACGTCGCCCTGCTGCTGCGTGACCATGCGGGCGTAGAGGCCGCCTCGGCGCATCAACTCGGCGTGGGTGCCCTGCTCGGCGAGGCGGCCGTGGTGGAGGACGAAGATGACGTCGGCGCTGCGGATGGTGGAGAGGCGGTGGGTGGCGATCAGGGTAGTGCGGCCCGCCATCAGGCGCTCGATGGCCTCCTGGATGACGCGCTCGGATTCGGGCTCCACGGCGGACGTGGCCTCATCCAAGAGCAGCAGGCGCGGGTCGGCCAAAAACGCGCGGGCGACGGCGAGGCGCTGGCGCTGGCCGCCGGAGAGCTTCACGCCCCGCTCGCCCACCAAGGTGTGGTAGCCGTCCGCCAGGCGTGCGATGAAGTCGTGGGCGTTGGCGGCGCGGGCGGCGTCCTCCACCTCGGCGTCGGTCGCGTCCGGCCGGCCGTAGCGGATGTTCTCGGCGACCGAGGCGGCGAACAGGAACGTGTCCTGCTGCACGGCGGCGATCTGGCGGCGCAACGAATGCTGCGTGACATCGCGCAGGTCGTGACCGTCAATGCAGATGCGGCCCCCGTCCGGGTCCCAGAAGCGCGACAGCAGCGCGAAAATGGTGCTCTTGCCCGCCCCCGACTCGCCCACCAGCGCCGCCGTCTGGCCGGGATGGACGTGGAACGAGAGGTCATCCAAAACGGGCGACGCGCCGGGGCGGTAGGCGAACGTCACCCGCTGAAAGGCGACCTCGCCGGCCAGGGGTGGCAGGGGGAGGGCCGTCGGCGCGTCCGTCACGGTCACCGGCGCGTCCAGCACCTGGAATATCCGGTTGCCGGCGGCGACCGCGCGCTGCACCGTGTCGTTGATCTGCGTCAGGTCGTCAATCGGCCCGAAGAAGTACCGCCCGTAGCCGCGATAGGCGACCAGCCCGCCCAGCGTGAACTGGTGATGTACGATCAGCCACGCCCCGTAGCCGATGGTGATGGTGTTGCCGAACGAGGCGATCCAGCGGACGAAGGGGAAGAACGTGGAGCGGACCCGGACGGCGTGAATGTTCTCGTCCAGATACCTCTCCGAGAGGAGACGGAAGGCCGCCGCCTCGTCCTCTTCCCGCGCGAACGCCTTGATGACCCGGATGCCGGAGAGGTTGTCCTGCAATTTCGCCGTCACCAGGCCCAACTTCTCGCGCGCCGCCTTGTAGACGCCCTTGACGCGACGGTTGAAGCGTTGGAGCAGCAGGCCGACCAGCACGATCGGCAGCAGCGTCGCCAGGCCCAGCGTCAAGTTCAGCGCGCAGAAGATGATGGCGACCCCGATCAGCCGCAGCGCGTTCGCCAGCACCGAGTCCGTGCCCCGGATGATGACCTCCTGCACTGCGTCCACGTCCGACGAGACCCGGCTGATCAGGTCCCCCGTCCGCGCCTCGTTGAAGTACGCCAGCGACTGATGGGACAGGTTTTCGTAGAGCTGGTTACGCAGGTCGAAGACGAACCGCTGCCCGACCGTCTCCAGCAGCCGCGATCGCCAGGCCGACAGCAGCGCCGACGCGCCCTGGATCGCGGTCAGCAAGAGCAGCAGCGGCCAGAACAGCCCCCAGCGGCGGCGCAAAACCACCCCATCGACGATCCACTTCCACACCAGCGGCGGGGCCAATTCCAGCGCGACGGCCAAGAGCAGGAAGACGAAACCAAGGGCGACCCACAGCCGGTATGGCCGCAGGTAGGAGAGCAGACGCCAGAACGTAGACACGAGACGATTCTACCCGGAGACGTAGGCCGGCGCGTTGCCGGGCTTCCACTTGATGCCACAACCGATGCTGGCTTTCTGGTCCGTCGGAACCGGCGTCCCGGCCAGCACGGCGTCCAGCGCCGCCCGCAGCTCCGCCCCCGTCGCCGAGCTGCCGCTGTTGGGGCGGGTCTCGTCGAAGCGGCCCCGGTAGACCAGCCGCCGGGCGTCATCGAAGATAAAAGTGTCGGGCGTGCAGACCGCCGTGTACGCCCTGGCCGTCGCCTGGCTCTCATCGTACAGCACCGGGAACGTGAAGCCCTGCTCCTGCGCGAACGCCTTGAGTCCGTCCGGCCCGTCGCCGGGGTACTGCACGGCGTCGTTGGCACTGATCATCACGACCCCGACGCCCTGCGGCCCGTAGTCGCGCCCCATCCGGGCCAGCTCGCCCTTGACGTGCTGGACGAACGGGCAGTGCGGGCTGGCGAAGACGACCAGCAGCGCCTTCTTACCGGCGAAGCTCTCCAGCGAGACGGAGCCGCCGGAGACGACGTCCGGCAGGGAAAAATCCGGGGCGGGCGCGCTCAGCGGAAGCGGGGCGGATTCAGTTGTTGCCATAATATCCCTCTTTCTGTGTGTCAAAAGTGCTTAGCCTGAGCCTCAGTTCTGTAGATTTACCCGAAATTCCTCTGCGGCTCTCGTCCCCGCCGTCATTCTGTTCTCGCAGATAAAGTCAATGCCGCCTCAGAGTCATTGACAGCGTCCGCGCGGTGTGTCATACTCCCGTGTTCGTCAACGCCCGCCATCAGACACGAGGAAGTCATGCCTATCTCCTCCGATTACGTTACCTCCCGCGAGTATGAGGAGCGCGTCTACGCTGGCGTACTCGGCAAAATCATCGGCGTCTATTTGGGCCGCCCGTTTGAGGGCTGGAGCAACGAGCACATTGAAAAGACGCTCGGCGAAGTCAACTACTACGTCCACGAGAAGTTGAACGCGCCGCTGATCGTCACCGATGACGACATCTCCGGCACCTTCACCTTCCTGCGCGCCCTGCCGGAGAACGGCAACGACCCCAACCTGACCCCCGCGCAGATCGGGGACTGGTGGCTCAACAGCATCATCGAGGGCCGCACGATCCTCTGGTGGGGCGGCCTGGGCGTCTCCACCGAGCACACGGCCTACCTGCGGCTGAAGGCGGGGCTGAAGGCGCCTGAGAGCGGCTCCATCGCCGCCAACGGGCCGACGGTCGCGGAGCAGATCGGGGCGCAGATATTCATTGACGGCTGGGGCATGGTCTGTCCCGGCGACCCGGAACGCGCCGCCGACCTCGCCCGCCGCGCCGCCAGCGTCTCCCACGACGGCGAGGCCATTTACGGCGCGCAGGTGATCGCCGCGATGGAGGCCGCCGCGTTCGCCGAGACCAATCTGGACGTGCTGCTGGACACCGCCGCCGCGCTCATCCCCAAGGACAGCGTCATCTCTCACATGATCGGCGACATGCGTGAATGGGCGGCGGCCAACGGCGACGACTGGCGGGCGACCCTGCGCCAGTTGCAGGCCAAGTACGGATACGACAGGTACGGCGGCGGCTGCCACATGGTCCCCAACCACGCCGTTGTCCTGCTCGGCCTGCTGCACGGGAAGGACGACTTCCAGCGGGCGCTCATGGTCGCCAACACCGCCGGCTACGACACCGACTGCAACTCCGGCAATGTCGGCTGCCTGATGGGCATCAGGAACGGCCTGGCCGGCATTGACACGGGCCCCGACTGGCGCGGCCCCGTCGCCGACCGCCTCTACCTGCCCACCGCCGACGGCGGCCGGGCTGTCACGGATGCCCTGCGCGAGACCTATCAGATCGTCAATGTCGCCCGCGCCCTCGCCAGCCGGCCGCCGATCCATCCCAAGAACGGCGCGCGCTTCCACTTCTCCCTGCCCGGCTCCGTGCAGGGCTTTCGGCCCGAAAACTCGCCGGAGGTGCGGGGCGCGATCACGGTGGACAACCAGGGCGGGCGGCTGGCCCTGCACCTTCGCCGCGTGGCGGCGGGTCGCCCCGCCCGCGTGGCGACGGCCACGTTCACGCCGCCCGACGCGCTCCGCATGGGCGGCTATGGCCTGCCGGCTTCGCCCACCCTGTACCCTGGACAGACCGTGCGGGCCGCCGTCGCGGCGGACGGCGGCCCGTCCCAACCCGTCAACGTCGCCCTGTACGTCCGCGCCTACGACAAGGACAACGCCCTGAGCCTCCTGCGCGGCCCGCAGCAGCCCCTGTCGCTGGGCCAGTCGCTGACGTTGGAGTGGGTCGTGCCCGACACCGGCGGCCAGCCCGTCGCCGAGGTCGGCCTGGAGGTCACGTCAGACACCGCCGCGACGGGCACTGTCCTTCTGGACTCCCTCACCTGGGGCGGCGTCCCGAACGTCACCTTCCGCAAGCCCGACGGCGGCAATGTCTGGGAGCGGGCGTGGATCAACGCGGCGACCGAGGCGCACTTCAGCTGGGTCGCGGGCGGGCGGCTGTGCCGCGTCGTGGACAACCACGCGACCGGCCTTCTGCTGACGGGGGAGTGGGAGTGGGCGGACTACACTGTCTCCGCCGAGGTGCTGCCACATCTGTGCCGGCGGGCGGGCCTGGCCGCCGCCGTCCGGGGCCTGCATCGCTACGTCGCCGTCGTGCTGGACGAGGATAAGATCATCCGCCTGATCCAGCAGCGCGACGGCGACAGGCGCGTGTTGGCCGAGTCCGCACGGACGTGGGAATATGAAAAACCCGTCTCGCTGTCGCTGACGGTGACGGCGCAGGGCATGACGGCGCGGGCGGACGGGGAGACGCTGACGGCAGCGGGCGTGGACATGCCCGCGCGCGGCGGAATCGGCCTGCTGGTGGACCAGGGTCATGCCGAGTTCGGCCCAGTGCGCGTGGAGCCGGCGTAAGGCCCCCGCCCCCACCCCGGGCTAAAGCCCACCCCTCCCCCATCGGAATGGGAGAGGGGCCAGGGGCGACAGGCTGGCAAGTTCCTGACCAGAGGCACAGCCTGCTAATGAGTGGCCCCTCTCCCGCTTGCGGGGGCAGGGGTGGCCGCAGGCCGGGGTGGGGGCCTCCGAAGGCCGCCGGGGGGGCAGTCCGACAGCATCCGCACGAAGGCGTGGACGCACTCGGGGTCCCACTGCGTCCCCGCGCCCTGTTCCAGCACCGCCAGCGCCTGCACCGGGCACATCCCCTTGCGGTAGGGCCGGTCCGCCGTCATCGCGCTGAAGGCGTCCGCCACCGCCATCAGGCGCGCCAGCAGGGGAATCTCCTCGCCCCGGAGGCCGAAGGGATAGCCCTGGCCGTCCCAGCGCTCGTGGTGGTGCTGGACCGCGTCCAGCGTCCCCTCGAAGCCCGGCACCGCCCCCACGATCATCACGCCCATCATCGGGTGCTGCTGAATCGCCTGATACTCGGCCTCGGTCAATTTGCCCGGCTTACGCAGGATAGAGTCGGGGACGCCGATCTTGCCGACGTCGTGCAGCAGGGCGGCGGTGGCGACGACGCGCTGCGTCTTCTCATCTAGCCCCAGCGCCTGAGCCATCCGCACACTGTATGACAAGACATCTTCGGAATGGCGGCGGGTGTAGCGGTCCTTGTTGTCCACCGCCGTCGCCAGCGCGTCCAGCATCGAGAAGCCCTCCACCGAGTGCGCCAGTGTCGCGCGCAGGCAATCGGCCTGCGCGCCCCCGCCGGTCTTGGCACGGTGCAGACGAGCCTCCGCGACTCGCAACAGGTCCAGATGAGTTATGCCGTCATCGGGAAAGCGGGCCACGCCCACCGACAGCGTCAGCGGGATGGCGCTGTCATGGCCGGGGGGGCAGTATTGCAGCCGGTTCAGCCATGTCGCCGGCGCTTCGGCCTCTTCCGCGCGGTCCGAGGCCAGCAGCGCGGCGAATTCGTCCCCGCCGAAGCGGGCTAGTGCCAGATCGGCTCCCGGCCCGGTCCTCTCCCGCAGCGCCCCGGCCACCCGGCACAACACGTCGTCACCGACCATGTGGCCGTAGGCGTCGTTGAGAAAGCGGAAGTCGTCCAGGTCCAGCAGCACGACCGCCAGCGGCCGCCCGGCTCGTCGGGCGCGCTCGATCTCCTCCTGAAACCGCTTGTGAAAGGCGCGGTGGTTGAGCAGGCCCGTCAGCGGGTCGCGGTCCGCCCGCTCCAGCGCCGCCGCCAGCAGCCGCTCCCGCTCCCGCTCCAGCGCCTTGCGCGCGCTGATGTCGCGTGAGATGCCGTAGGCCCCGACGATCTCGCCGCCGCGCACGACGGGCATCTTGCTGACGTTGATCTCGACACGGCGCCCGTCCTTGCGTCTGATGGTGAACTCGTCGTGCTGGGCCTCGCCCTCCAGCACCTTCTCAAACATCTCCCGCGCGTGCGCCAGGTGCTCCGGGACGACCAGTTCATCGAACGACATTTGCAGCAATTCCTGGGGCGAGTAGCCGCTCAGGGTCTCGCAGGCGGCGTTGGCGCTCAGGAAACGCCCCTCCCGGTCGAACGAGTACACGGCATCCTGATTCTGCTCGAACAGGGCCCTGTAACGCTGCCCGCTCTCCTCCAGCCGGTGCAGGGCCTGATGCACCTCCACCTCGCGCATGGCCACGGCGGCCAGGAGCGCAAGCCGCGCCCGCGCCTGCGCCGGGAACACGCGCGGCGCGGTGTCCGCCAGGTACAGGAGGCCGATGGTGAAGCCGTCGGGCGTACACAGAGGCGCGCCCGCGTAAAACCGGAGATAGGGGGGGCCGACGACCAGAGGGTTGTCGCGGAAGCGCGGGTCAGCCGTCGAGTCCTCGACGACCAGCACGTCGTTCTGCCGCAGGACGCCGGCGGCGAAGGAACCGGGATGGGGCGCCGGCTCGGAGAAAACGCCGTTGCGGGCCTTGACCCAGGTACGGTCGGCGTCCACGAAGCCGATGCCGGCGCAGGGCGTGCCGAAGAGGGAGACGGCCAATGCGACAAGCCGGTCGAACGCGGGGTCGGCGGCGCTGTCCAGGATGTGGTAGCGCCGCAACGCGCCGAGGCGCTGCTCCTCATAATGCAAGGCCTCCGTGGAGGCGGACGGGTTCAGCATGGTACTTCTCACTGTGCCCGGGTAATCGCCTGGAAGGAGAGGCGGGAAAGGGCTGAGATAGGCCGGAGGGTCAATGCCGGCCTGCCGCCGTGTGGTGGCTCGCGGAAAAGCCACGGAGGTTTGGTATGATATTTCACGGATTATACCCGAATTTCGTTTCGATATTGGATTACCCTATGCATTTCATTGAAGTCTCATTTCCGGGCCTGAGCTTGTAGCCAGACGGGAAGAGGCCAACCTTCGTTGAGGCAATGTTCCAGTCAGATGTGGCCGAGTTGGGGCAGGCTCAGGTCACATCGTTTGGCCCGGTGAACGATGGCCTGCCCGCCGCGCCGCAACACTTCGGCTCCGAGACAGACCATCCAGTGATAGGCCAAACAGGTCGCCATCATGGGACAAATCTTCCCGCCGCTGGTCGTGCTCTCCTCGCACGCACCCGAGGAACTGAAGGCGCTCGCGCCGGCCAGCCTGAGCCGGCGGCATTGCCATCACGACGCTGACTTCGCGCGGGCCGGGTGGCGCGATTATCAAAGGCCCGGCGCGGGTAAAACCGTGAAGCGGCCGCTCTACCTGCGCCGCGTTTTGATAACCGGCGTCGTTCTGCTGACGGAGGGTGCCGTGGAGGCCGACCTGCACCGCCTGAACGGACGCTTCGGTCTAAATCTGGAGCCGCTGACCGCCGCCAAGGCGCGCGAGCAGGCGGCGGTGACGCGCGACATACAGCCGCATCTGGACGCTCTCGCCGGCCTGTTTGAGCGGCTGGACGCTGCCCGCGGCGCCTCGCCGTTGCCCGAAGACGTGCCCAGCCGCGCCGCCCCGAGCGATTTTTGATCCGGCCGCGCCCGGGAGGCCGGGAACACGAACCCGCGTAACCGAAGGATACCACCGATGCCCGCTGTCGCCACCGAACTGGAAGAGGATGTCGCGCAGGTGCTGCTGACCCAGGAGCAGATCGCCGCCCGCGTCGCCGAACTGGGCGCGCAGATTTCGCACGACTACGCCGGCAAGGACCTGATGCTGATCTGCATCCTCAAGGGCGCGAACGTGTTCCTGGCCGACTTGGTACGCCAGATTACTCTTCCCGTCTCCTACGATTTCGTCGCCGTCTCCTCCTACGGGGCCGACACGAAATCCTCCGGCGTCGTCCGCATCCTCAAGGATCTGGACGAAAGCGTCGAGAGCAAACACGTCCTGGTGGTCGAGGACATCGTGGATACGGGGCTGACCCTGCGGCTGTCCTACCTGCTGGAGAACCTGCGCTCTCGCCGCGCCGCCTCCGTGAAAGTCTGTACGCTGTTGGACAAGCCCTCCCGCCGGCGCGTGGACGTGCCGGTGGACTACTACGGCTTCAAGGTCGAGGACCAGTTCGTGATCGGCTACGGCCTCGACTATCAGGGGCGCTACCGCAACCTGCCCTACATCGGCGTCCTCAAGCCTGAAATCTATGGGGGCGGGTAATGATAGGGAACTCGGCGCAAAAAATCGCGGTTAAAACCATGATCGCTGTGGTATAATCTCCATGGAGTGGCCCTTCGCGCTCCGTGCCTTCCGACTCGCCCGATTGGGGCCCTGTTCAACCATTCCCGGCTTGACGTCTCCGTATTTGACTGTGATAAACCTTTCGGCTGGCACGATCCCCGACTCCCGTCCCCGCACGGACACTCGCTCGGTATCATTTTTCGCTCTTCGTATTTCTCGCGCTCTCGCACTTTCCGTTCTCAGCCAACATCTTCGCACTTCTTCTCAAAGGTAAACTGCACACCACCATGGCACAAGATGACATCGAAACCATCGAAGAGGCCGCCGTCCCGTCCCCGGCCCCCCGTTTCCCCGAAGACCTGACGCCGCCCCGCCTGCCCTTTGAGGGCACGCCCGGCCGCGGCAACGGGCGGGGCCGCACGTCCTCCGACGGCGGCCGCCGCGTTCAGCCGCGCGCCGCCGAGGTCCGCCTCCCCGAACCCCCCCGGTCGCCCGACTTGGCTGCTGATCCGGGCGATGACCGCGGCCCGGCCGCCGAGCCGGCCGCGAGCGAGGCCGAGCCGGCCATCATCAAGCAGGGTGTCCTGGAAATCCTGCCCGATGGCTGGGGCTTCCTGCGCACCAGCAACTTCGACTCCAGCGCCCAGGACATCTACGTCGCGCAGGCTCAGATCAAGCGCTTCGGCCTCAAGACCGGCGACACCGTCACAGGCCAGGTACGGCCCCCGAAGGACACGGAGCGCTACTACGGCCTCCTGCGCGTCGAGACCGTCAACGGCGTCTCCCCGGAGCAGGCCAAGCAGCGCCCCAACTTCGATGAATTGGTCCCGATCTACCCCGACGAGCGCCTGGTGCTCGAGACCGACCCCAAGAACGTCACCGCCCGCATCATTGACCTGATCGCCCCCATCGGCAAGGGCCAGCGCGCCATCATCGTCGCCCCGCCCAAGGCCGGCAAGACCACCATCCTCAAGACCATCGCCAACTCCATCACCGCCAACCATCCGGAGGTGATCCTGATGGTGCTGCTGATTGACGAGCGCCCGGAGGAGGTCACCGACATCCGCCGCTCCGTCAACGGCGAGGTCATCTCCTCCACCTTCGATGAGATGCCCGAAAACCACATGCGCGTCGCCGACATGGTGCTGGAGAAGGCCAAGCGGCTTGTGGAAGCCGGCAAAGATGTGGTAGTATTGCTGGACAGCCTGACCCGCCTCTCGCGCGCGTCCAACCTGACCGTCACGCCGTCCGGGCGCACGCTGCAGGGCGGCCTGGACCCCGCCGCCATCTACCGGCCGAAACGATTCTTCGGCACGGCCCGTAATATCGAGTATGGCGGCAGCCTGACCATCATCGCCACGGCCCTGGTCGAGACGGGGTCGCGCATGGATGACATCATTTTTGAGGAGTTCAAGGGCACGGGCAACTCGGAGCTCAAGCTGGACCGCGAGATCGCCAACCGGCGCCTCTTCCCGGCCATCAATGTCAAGGAGTCCAGCACGCGCAAGGAGGAGCTGCTCTACGACGAGGACAGCATCAAGGCCGTGTATCAACTCCACCGGGTCCTGAGCGGGTTGGACCCCATCGCCGCCACCGAGCTGCTGATTGACCGCCTCAAGGAGAGCAAGAGCAACAAGGACTTCCTGAAGACCGTCAGCCGCACGGGACGGAACGTGGACTGACGGTCTGAGGGAATGTGTCCCTGCCGGGCCGCTTCTCGGCCCGAAAGCTTTATTCGTCAACTGGGAAATGAGGTAGAGAGTGCCAGGAGACTTCGATAAACTTTTCGGTGACGATTGGCAGCCGCCGGACTCTGATGCCGAAGGCGGTCGCCTGCCGTCCTTCCGAGGGTCCTCGTCCGGGGAACCGTTGGACGAGGGCGGCACCTCGGAGACCGAGAATCGCGCCCCCCGCTCCTTGAATGAGAAAGAGGTCAAGGTGATGGGCGTCTACGTGCATCAGGAGCAGGGCCTGCCGACCGTCCAGCACTTCGTGCTGTTGCGCGATAACCGGGGCCGCCGCGTCCCCATCTGGGTCGGCCAGTTCGAGGCCTGGGCCATCTCCTTTGCCCTGGAGGGTGAGGCCCCCGACCGCCCATTCACCCACGATCTGATCAAAATTCTGCTGGACCGCCTTGACGCCTCCGTGGAGCGCGTCGTCATTGACGACCTCTGGAACGAGACTTTCTACGCCAAGATCGCCCTCACTCGTAAGAGCGGCGAGGCCCTGGAGATCGACGCCCGCCCCTCCGACGCTATCGCCACCGCCCTGCGCTTCCGCGCCCCCATCTACATGGCCGAGAGCGTCCTGGAGGCCACCATCCGCCAGGAGTAGGGGGCAGGGCTGATCAAAAGAATCCCTGTGGGCTGAAAGAGAAGCCTGGCAGCCCTGAAACGGGTTTTCTCCAAAAACCTGGCGGTTCAGCACCGGGGACGGCCCCCGGCATCGAAGCGGCGCATCTTCTTTTGGGCCTTCCTCACCGACTATGGTAGAATATAGTCGAGTGACCCATCGTGGCCCAAAAACCCCCGCCCCCCAACTCCATCACCGGCGAGCGAGCCTTGCGCGATCTGCGCTCGCTCTGGCCCGTGCCCACGTTCGTCCTGGCCGTCATCGTCGGCCTGCTCTCCGTCGTCGAGCACGGCGGCCCGGTCTCCTGGCTCTGGAGCGCGCTGGCCGTGCTCGTCGTCACCGTCACCTGCTTCCTCCTGAATCGCCGCGCCCACGCGCTCGCCGCCATCCTCCAAGCGCGCGCCGCCGAGATCGCCGCCTCCCGCGACCGGCTGGCGGCCCTGAACGATCTGGGCCAGGCGCTGGCCGCGCATCGGGACCTGACACCGACGCTGGACGCCGTCTGCGCCCGGACCGCCGCCGCCCTCCGCGCCTCCCGCGTCGCCCTCGCCCTGCGCGAGCCGGGGGAAGATGAGCAGCGGACCCGCGCCGCCGCCGGCTTCACGGGCGGTCTGCCCGCCCCGGACGTGCTGGCCCTGCTGCCGGATGTCCTGCAAGCGCCGCTGACGGGGCCGGGCGGGCGGGCGCTCGGCACGCTGTACGTCCAGCGGCCCGATAAACCCCTGGACTCCGGCGAGCGCGCCATGCTGGCCGCCATCGCCGCCCAAGCCGCCCTGGCCATCACCAATGCCCGGCTCTACGAGGAGAGTCGGCGGCACGCGGGCAACCTGCGGGCGCTGGCGCGGCGGGTCGCCGAGGCCGTCGCCGCCTCCACGGGCGACCTGCGCCGCGTCGCCGCCCCCATCGCCGAGCAGGCCGTCAACCTGCTCGCCTGCGACGGGGCCGGCGTCTACCTGCTCTCCGAGGACCGGCGCGCGCTGACGCCGGCGGCATCCCATCCTGCTCCCCCCGAATCGGGGGCCGGGGGGCCTCCTGCGCTGCCGCTGGACGAGACCCCCCTGCTGGAGACGCTGTGGACGGCCGGGGGCCCGCTGGCGTTTGAAGACGCGCGCGTGCTGGGGGGCGTATGGGCGGATAGCGGGCGTACACTCATTGTCGCCCCTCTGCGCGGCTCCGGTCAGGGACTGCTCGGAGCACTGGTGCTGCGCTGGAACAGGCGGCATTCGGCTGGCGACGAAGAACTCGGCCTGATCGCGGCGCTTGCCGGCTTCGCCGCCGTCGCCATCGAGAATGCCCGCCTCGCCGCCGACGCGCAGGCGGCCCGGCAGGTGCTCTCCGAGAAGAACGCGCGCCTGCTCGACGAGGCCCGGCGGCGAGGCCAGGAGCTGCGCGCCCTGGTCCGGCGCGTCGGCGACGCCCTCGCCGCCGGCCACAGCCCGGAGCGGGTCGCCCGCCTGGTCACGGAGCAGGCCCGCCAGATGATTCCCTGCCGCCGCGTCGTCTTCAGCGTCCCCGAAGACTCGGACGGCGCCGGACCCGCCTCCTTCCGCCCGCTGGCCGCCTCCGGCGACGAGGCAGACGCCTGGGCGTCCGACGGGTGGCGGGAGCAAGACTTCCCGTTCCTGCGCGGTGTCCTGGAGCGTGCCCACCCCCTTGTCCTGTCCGACGTGGCCGAGGACGGGCGGCTGACCCAACGCGAGCGGACGGCCCTGCGCCGGGCCGACGTGGCCGCCATGCTGCTCGCCCCCGTGCGCGGGCGCGGCGCCCGCACACTGGGCCTGCTGGCGCTCTTTTGGACGGACGGCCCCTACACACCGGCCCCGGAGGAATTTGAGACCGTTGACCTGCTCGCCTCCCAGGCCGCGGCCGCCCTGGAGAACGCCCGCCTCTACCGCGACCTGGAGCGGGCCGAGGCCGAGCTGACGGCGCAGCTCGCCGCCGCCCAGTCCGCCCGCGACTTCGTCCAGCGGATTCTCCAGAACGTACAGGCCGCCGTGCTTGTGCTCAGCGCCGAAGCCGACCTCGTCATCCTGAGCGCCAACGCCCTTGCGGAAGCGATGCCCGACCCGGAGCGCGAGCGGGACGGCCTGGTGGGCCGCCGTCTGGCGGACGTCTTCCCCGGCCTGGACGATGTGCTGGGGGACGCCCTGCAGCGGGCCGTCGCGCGCGGCGCGTCCTCCACGCTGCCCGACGCCGAGTATTGCGGCTTCGCGCGCGGCGCGACCTACTGGACGTTCTCCGTCACGCCCCAGCGCGACCCCGCCACGCGCCGGGTCTCCCAGATCATCCTGCTCGCCCTGGAGACGACGGACCGCATCCGCCTGCTGCGCGAGAATGAGGAGAACGCCCGGCGCGAGCAACAGCGGGCGAACGAGCTGGACGCCACCCTGCGCTCCCTGGGCGACGGCGTGGCGCTCTGCGACGATGAGGGCCGCCTGGTGAGCGTCAACCGCGCCGGCCAGGCCATCCTGGGCGGCGGGCCGATCGTCCCCGGCGAACGGGTCGAGGTCTGGGCGGCGCGCATCGGGCTGTGCTATCCTAGCGGTCAGCCCGTCCCGCCCGGGGCCGTTCCGCTGACGCGCGTCCTGCGGACCGCGCTGGCGCTGGAGCCGGAGGAGTACGCCGTCTTCACCGGGGACGGCGAGAGGCGGCTGATCGAGCTGACGGCCACGCCAGTCCTGGCCTCCGGCCCGCTGGTGGCGGAGATCGCCGAGGACGCCGTCATGGTGACCGGGGCCGTCGCCGTCTTCCGCGATGTCACCGCCCTGCGGTACTCCCAGCAGCGGGAGGCCGCCGCCAACCGGCGCGTCGAGACCCTGGTGGACATCAGCCGCCGCCTGAATGCCACGCAGGACCTGGACGAGATTCACGCCATCGTGACGGAGGGGGCGCTCGCCCTGCTGCCCGGCGTTCCCGACGGGCGCGCCTTGCTGTACGACCTCGACGGCGAGACCAAGACCCTGCGGCTGCGGGCGATGCGGCCCGAGGCGCACCCACCCCGGCGTCCTGCCACGCTCCAGGACAGCCGGCCCTTCACCCTGCCGTTCGACGCGACCTCGCCCCTGCTGTGGCAGGTCTACGTCTCCCGACAGACGATGGTTGGCTGGGGCGGGAAGGATGCCGGCCCCGCCGACTCGCTGCTGCTGCGCGGCGGCGTCACCTCCCTGCCGCACCCGGCATCCGCCCTGATCCTGCCGCTGCTGGCCCGCGACACCGTCTCCGGGCACCTCGCCCTCACCAGCAGCGCCTCCGACGCCTTCGACGACCCGCGCCTGGTGGACGCCCTGACGAATTTGGCCGCGCTCGCCGTCATCGCCCGTACCAACGCCCGCCTCTACGGCCAGATGAAACAGCGCGTTGACGAGCTGGACGCCCTGTGGACGGTCGGCCAGGCGACGGCCTCCAAGCTGGAGATCACGGAGGTCGTGGACACGCTCACGGACCGCGTCCGCGCCGTCATGGGAGGTGAGGCGTGTACGCTGGCGCTCTTCGAGAGGGACGGCGGTGCGCGCCGCCTGCGCCGTCAGGGCACGGCCTGGCGGGAATGGGCGCTCGCCGCCCCGGAGGAGTGTCTGTGCGACGCCTGCGACCAGGTGACGCAGGAGGCGGCGCTGAAGGGCGAGCCGATCAGCCTGACCGGCCGTCGCAACCCCGGCTTCCCGCTGTGCCACTGGCGCGCCTTCGCGGGCCAGTCCGGCGAGCACTCCGTCCTCGCCGTTCCGCTCCGTTCCGGGGACGAAATCCTCGGCGCACTGACCGTCTTCGCGCGCGGCACCCGCCCGTTTGCCCCGGACCAGGTCAAGCTGCTCGGTACGCTCGCCTCGCTGGCCGTCGCCGCCGTGCGCAACGCCCAGAGCTACGCCCACGAGCAGAACATCGCCGAGACCTTGCAGAAGGCCTTCCTGCCCGGCGCGCCTACGCGGATGCCCGGACTGGACATCGCCGAAAGGTATCACCCCACCCGCACGGAGGAGGCCCGTATCGGCGGCGACTACTACGACTTCCTCCCGCTGGGGCCGCGCAAGCTCGCCGTCATCATCGGCGACATCTCCGGCAAGGGCCTGGCCGCCGCCGTTTATACGGCGATGGCGAAGTACACCCTGCGCGCCTTCGCCGCCCAGGACATGCCCCCCGCCGAGGTGGTCTCCCGCGCCAATCGCGCCATCGCCCGTCATACGGTTGGCGAGGTCTTCTCCACCCTGTTCTACGGCGTGGTGGACTTAGATGCGGCGACCCTCACCTACGTCAATGCCGGGCATGAGCCGCCCCAGCTCGCCCGTGCCGACGGGACCATCCACTCCCTGGAATCCACCGGCCTCATGCTCGGCGCCTTCGCCGACGCCGAATGGGACGCGGCGACCGTCCCGCTGGCCCCGGATGACGTCCTCGCCCTCTTCACCGACGGACTCCCCGACGCCCGGGCCGAGGACGGCATGTTCTTCGGCGAAGACGGCGTCCGCGCCTGCCTCGCCGCCGCCCGCGCCGGGGACGCCGCCGCCGTCGCCGACGCCCTGCACGGGGCCGCCGTCCGCTTCGCCGCCGGGGGCCGTCTGCGCGACGACATCGCCCTGCTGGTGCTCCGGGTGGTCGGTCAGCCCAGCCATCCCGCCAGCAGGTGACACAGCCGCTCAAAGCCGCCCGCGTCGCCGGGCCGCAGGTGCAGCGCGCCGACGATGCTGCTGGCGGGCGGGCCGTAGGCAATCAGCGGGCGCGCGCCGCCGTCCACCCCGCCCGCATAGAGACACCAGGCCCGCGCCACGGGCTTCCCCCCGCCTGCATCCACGACGGCGTCCCGGTAGGCGTGCATCTGGTCCATGTCGTCGCCCTCCGACCCCGCCGCCGCATAAGTCTTAAACTTCGGGTCCAGTATCCATGTCGCTCCCGCCGAATTGGGGGCCGGGGGGCCGATCCTCTCAATGGCGATGTCAGGCTGCATCGTCCGTGACAGCGACCGGACGCGCTGCGGATAGGCTCGGTTGTAGAACAGCCCCAGCCGCCGCCCGTCGGGACACAATAGGCCGATGCGCGACTCGACGCCCTTGACCAGTGCGAACGTCAGCCGCTCCTGATGCACCGCGAACAGCGCATTGGCCGCCGCGTTCACGTCCGCCACCGGGGCGTAGCCGAGCGCCAGCAGCGCCTCCAGCGCCTGAAACAGCCCCCACGCCTCGTACAGCCGCCACGTCTCGCGCGACGGCAGCGAGAACAGCGGATTGGCCCAATCGAACTGAAACGACTGCCGGTAGCGCCGCATCGCCTCGGCGAGCCGGGCATAGCGCGCGTCCGCCAGCATCCGGTGCGTCGGCGGCTGACGCCACGCAAGGGCGTCGTCCGTGACATCCTCCCACAGAGGCAGTGCTATCAGCCCCCGCAGACGCCCCGCGACCGTCCGGGCCGCCCGGCAGATTTCTTCCTCGCCCACCGCCTCCGCGATGTCGCCGATGGCCGCCGCGTCACGCCGCAGGGCCGCGAGGAATGCCTTCACAGCCCGGTTCTCCGGCGTGTCCGGCGTCACCGCCGTCGCCCGCTCCTCCAGGCGACGCTCCGCGTGGCCCCGCCGCACCGCCGTCAGAATCGCCGCCGTCTCCACCCGCCGCGCCCGCAGTGGCGGCGCGACGACCCGCGCCTCCCGCGCCGGCAGCGTCACCGGCGTCTCCATGATCCGATGCACCACCCGCGTCAGGTCCGGCAGCAGGCGCTCGATGAACCACAGCCGCTCCATCGGCGACTTGCGCGCCGCCAGAGAACCTGCCGCGATGTCCAGGTCATCCCACGCCCGGTCGGGGAACAGCCGCCGCCCGACGGCCAGCGAGACGCGCGCGATGTCGTCCAGCATTCGCGCCCGCTCCACCTCCGTCAGCAATTGCCGCCAGTCACCGTCGTAGGGGTTGCTCATCATTTCTGGGGAATGATCCGCGCGGCCACGTCCGTCGCCAGGGGCGGCAGGCGCAGGGGCAAGGAGCCGCCTCTGGCAGAAACGACCTCGCGGCGGGTGACGACCCCGCGCGTCGTGTCCCACCACGCGATTTGATAACGCCCGTCGGGCAGGCCGCGCACCACCGTCGCCGCGCCGGTGATGGTGGGGATAGGCCGCTTTTCGTAGACGTCCTTCCAGGTGTGGCCGGCGTTCTGCGCCCACAGAATCGCCCGCGCGCCGTGCCGCAGGCCGATCAGCGTCACATCGGGGTAGCGGCTGCTCCGGTAGTCGGTCAGCGTGTAGCGGTCAATGTGCAGCCAATCGCCGGAAGCCACATCCAGCGTGATCGTGTGCGCGCCCGCCGGCACGTCAATGCCGTACTCCCTGTTCCACTGCGCCTGATAGACGCCGCCGAACTCCGGGTGAAGCTGCGTGGACTCGTACTCCGGCTTCACGCTCGGGTCGGACGGCGGCGCGGCGGACATGGGAATCTCCCGCGCGACCCGGCCGTCCAGTAAAACATGCAGGTCGGCGGCGTTGGAGACCTGGTCCACATGGACCAGGAAGCGGCCCGGACGTCGGTAGTTCACATGAAACGTCGGCGTCGTCCGCAGGTCGGGCTTGCCGGGGCTGTAGAGGAACGCGGGCAGGCCGGGGGCCTTGGACGCGCCTTCCTGAGTCAGCGTGAAGTCCGTCGCCGCGCTCCTGCCCCAGCCCGCCGCCCCCGGCAGCACCAGATCGGTGAACGTCTCCGGGCCGCCCGCCGTCCGCGGCGCGTCCATCGTCAAAGTTGCCCAGGGGCCGGCGGTCCAGGGGACGGTGTCCGCAAACCGCCGGAGCGGCGTCAACTGCCCATAGATGTCCTTCGGGGCGATGTAGTTGTCCCACCACCACAACATTGCCCCGCCCGCGTCGCCCGACAGCGCCCCGGCCCACAGCCCGTTGTGCCAGTTGACGCCCAGCCCCTGCTGGTCGTACTCAATATCCGACTTGCGCCAGTCAATGCCGAACTCGCCCATCAGATGGGGCTTGCCGTAGTGGGCGAAGGCGCGGGCGTCGTCGCGCACGACCGGCGCGTGGTCGGGGATGTCCCCCGTGCCGTAGGAGTGGGTCTGCGTGAAGTCCAGCTCCGGCACCTTCCAGATGGCATCGCTCCCGTAGGTCGTTGTGATGAGATGCCGGTACGGGTCCAGCCCGCCCTTCAGCGCCTGCGCCATCTCACCGACCCAGGCCGCCGGCGTGTTGGGGGCCTCATTCCAGAATTCCCAGGAGTGCAGGTTGGTCCGCCAACCATAGCGCGCCGCCAGATAACGCAGCCGCATTCGGTAAAACTTCCGCGCGGTCGCGTCGGTCCAGAAATCCTCCGGCTTGGCGCACGGCCCGCCGTTGGCCGCATTATAGGGGTTGTTCTTCCACTGCCCCTCATTGAAAAAGCCGCCCGTCGTGAATTCGCCGTAGGTGCCCAGGCACAGCATCACGGACACGCCGCTCTTCTGCGCCGTGTCCAGAATTTGGTCCACGCGCCAGGCGTTGGCGAGGTTATAGACACCTAGCCCCGCCTGCGGCACGCCGTCGCCCGTCACCCCTTTGTCGGGAGGCCATTCCAGCGCCAGCCACGTCCCCATCCAGAGGCGTATCCAGTCCCCGCCCGCGCGTCCCAGCTTCGGCAGCCAGTCGTCGTAAGAGAACGTGCCCGGCCCATTGCCCCAGCCCATGTTCTCCCCGACTAGAAAGAAGGGCTTGCCGTTGTCATAGGCGAACACGGCGGGGTTGCGCCGGCTGCGCCGCACGAAGCCCGGCGAGGCTGAGGGCATCACCCGGAACGCCACCGCCCGCGCCGCCGTCCCCGTCCGGTCACGCACGACCACTCGCGCCCGCCAAGTCCCGACCGCGTCCGGCGCAAACCGGATGCACCAGAAGGGCCGCCCGGCGGGCGTGACGTGTTCATACCCCCCGTCCAGTCGCCGGGTGAACGGCTGGTTCAGGAACCCATTGACCCGCACCGTCCGCCCCTGCGGCGAGTGAAAGTCCGCATATAGGGAGACCTGATCGGGGTCAAACGGGTTGTCATACGTCGCCGACAGGTCCAGCGTCATCTCCAGCCGCCCAAAGCTCGGCACGGACGCCGCGTTCAGCCGCACCGCCCGCAGCGCCAGCGGCCCCGCCTGCGCGAACGGCGTCGCGGCGTCGGCTTGTGCAGACAAAGTGATGACGACTGCCAACATCAGAACGAGTTTCCCAAGCATCCAACGTGTCACTGGTTGTCTCTCGCCTTCTCGGTTCTCAGAGAATCTCGATTTCGCAGACAGCTTCTGCGATTTTTCAAAATGCCGGCCAATTCCGAAGCAGTGTCTCGGAATTTCCCGCTGTGTGACCTCGCCCTGAACGGCGAGGCTAAACGGAACGAACCCCTTTCGGTGCTGGGGAACATGGCCCGACACAGCCGGTCATAAGCCGCGAAGTGGGTTTGGTCCGTCTCACCCGGCGGTTCAGCCGGTCTTGAACCCCTGGGGCTTGCCCCAGCGGAGCCGGGGCCGGCTACGGACAGACCCGCTTCGCGGCTGAGGGGGCACCAAAGCGATGGGTGCCGCACCCCATCCGGGGGCGGTAGGGTATACAGCGTATAC
>JAFAZD010000054.1 GCA_019239955.1 Armatimonadota bacterium
GACGGCCGGCCCGAATTCATCTTGAACACGGACGCGACCCTCTACCCCGGCTTCTCCGGCGGGCCGCTGGTGAACATGGCGGGCCAGGTCGTCGGCCTCCTGAACCTGACGCTGGGGCGCGGGCAGGGCGTGGCGCTCGGCGCGCCGATCCTGAGCCATGTCGCCGAGGCGTTGCTGACGCACGGGCAGGTCAAGCGGGGCTACCTGGGTATCAGCACCCAAAGCGTGGCGCTGCCCGAAAAACTGCGCGCGGCGCTGGGGCTGACCCAGGAGCGCGGCCTGCTGATTGTCGGCGTCGGCGCGGACAGCCCCGCCGAGGGGGGCGGCCTGCTGCTCGGCGACACCCTGCTCGCCCTCGGCGGCCAGCCGGTGGAGGACGCGGACGCGTTGCGCCGCCGCCTGCGCGCGATGCAGGCGGGGCAGGTCGTCACGCTGTCCCTGCTGCGCGGCGGCCAGCGGCAGGAGGTGACGGTGACGCTGGGGGCGCAGGAGTAGAGTGGGGCCGTGGGGGCGACCCGCTGGGTCGCCCCCGCGTTGAGAGGAACGATCCATGACAAACATCATAACCGGCCTCGTGGACCCGCTGGGCGAGGAGACGGCGCGGCTGGTGGAAGAGATGCAGCGCAGCGTCGTCGTGGTGTACGCCCGCGACGGGCACGGGGCGGGCGTCGTCTGGGACCGGAACGGCCTGATCGTCACCAACGACCACGTCGCCCCGCGCGGCGGAGACGTGACGGTGGAACTCCCGGACGAGCGGCGGCTGAGGGCGGCGATCCTGGCGCGGGACCGGGAGAACGATCTGGCCCTGCTGCATGTGGACGCGCGCGATCTGCCACTCAACGGCCTGCCGATTGCCTCCATCGGCGATTCGGCGGCGTTGCGGGTGGGGGAGATCGTCCTGGCCGTCGGCCACCCGCGCGGCGTGCGCGGGACGGCGACGCTGGGGATCGTCAGCGCCGGCGGGGGCGCAACCTGGATGGGGCGGGCAGGGCGAGACGTATTGCAGGCGGACATCGTGCTCGCGCCCGGCAACTCCGGCGGGCCGCTCATCAACACGCGCGGCGAGGTCGTCGGCATCGCCCACATGATTCTCGCGCCCGGCATCGCCCTCGCCGTGCCGAGCCGGACCGTGGCGGTGTTCGTGGCGCGTCATGCCGCAGCGGCGCTCAGGCGGGCGGCATGATCCGCGTGCTGCTGATCGCCCCCTATGCGTCCGTGCGTGCGGGCCTGCACTCCCTGCTGGCGGACGCGGCGGACTGCACGGTCGTCGGGCAGGCCTCCGGCAGCGGCGACCTGGCGCGCCTGCTGCCGGACCTGCGGCCCGACGTCGTCCTTCTCGACGCATCGCCAGGTGAGGTCGGGCCGGTGGTGGAGGCGCTGCGCGGGCTGGACATTGGGCTGGCGGTGTTGGACGAGAGGCTGGAAGACGGCCTGCCGCTGGCGCAGGGCAGCCTGACGGCCTGGGCCTGGTTGCGCAAGGACGCCGAGGCGGCGGAGATCGCCGGAGCCGTGGGTGCCGTCGCGGCGGGACTGGTCGTGATGGACGCCGGCCTCGTCCCGCTGTTGGCGAACGCGGCCTCTCCGGTGCGGGAGACCGCGCCGCCCGATGAGGCACTGACGACGCGCGAGCGCGAGGTTCTGCAATTGATGGCGCAGGGCCTGCCCAACAAGCAGATCGCCGCCCGCCTGGGCATCAGCCTGCACACCGCCAAGTTCCACGTCGCCGCCATCCTCGCCAAGCTGGGCGCGACCAGCCGCACTGAAGCCGTCACCCTGGGCGTCCGGCGCGGCTGGGTGCTGCTTTAGGCCGTCGGAGGGGAGTAATAATATAAAAATGCTTGTGCGGTTGCAAAGGAGGCCAAAAATCCAGTATAATAGCAGGCAGAAGGGGCAATGTGGAAGCTATGGCGGTCACGCTGAAGGATATTGCGGAGCGCACGGGGGTCTCGCCGAGTGTGGTGTCCACCGTGTTGAGCGGGAGGGACAACGGCACGTTTGTCAGCGAGCAGACGCGGAGCAAGGTGATTCAGGTCGCCGAGATGCTCCACTACACCCCCGTCCGCTCCGGGCGTCCGCGCGGCAGCCGCCGCCTGCGGCGTCAGCGCGAGGAACACTTCATCGGCGTCTGGGACCCCGTCTACAGCCCGAACACCGCCCACTATATCCAGAACCTGCAAGCCGCCCTCCACCGCCACGCCGAGCAGAGCGGCGCGGGTGCCGAGGACGATTACGGCCTGCGCCTGCTGACCACTGATGATCTGCCCCGGCTGGACGCCATAGGCATCATGGGCCTCGTGCTCGTGACCCCCGAACTGCTGCCCCGCGAGGCCGCCGCCGCCACCATCCCCTGCGTCATGCTCGGCGAGGCGGATGGCGCCCCGCGCGATCTCGTGCAGGTCCACGCCGATAATGCCCAGGAGGGGTGTCTGCTGGGCGAGTACCTGTGGGGTCTCGGCCACCGGCGCGCGGCCCTTCTCGCCTCCAGCGCGCGGCCCCGTGTCGCCTTCCGCCGTTTTCAGGGCTTGCAGTCCGTCTGGACGGAGCGGGGGGGCGACCCGGCCCTGGTCCTCCCCGTCCGGTACGACAAGGACCCGGCGCTCAGTGAGCGCGAGCAGGTGCGGCAAGCCGTCCTCAGCCTCTACGGGCCGAACGCCCCCCAGCAGAACCGCCCGACGGCCCTGCTGTGCGCGGATGAGCACGTCGCGGCCGTCGCCGCGCAGACCCTGGCCGAGATCGGGCTGCGTGTCCCCGCCGACGTGTCCCTGGCCGCCTTCGGCGATACGCCCCGCCTCGGGGAAGCCATGACCCCGCCGCTGACCACCGTGCGTGAGCCAGTCGCCCAACTCGCCGCCGCCGCCATCACCCAGCTTTACCGGCTGCACGAGGCGAAGGTGACCGATGACCCGGAGCAGCACGACCTCGCCTTCCCCGGCGAGCTGGTCATGCGCGCCTCCTGTGCACCGCCCGCCGCCTAACTCCGATGACCACCCGCCACCCCCACATCCTGCGGCGCGAGGACACGCTGCTCGTCGTCGTGGACATGCAGGAGCCGTTCCTGCGGAACATTCACGACCGGGGCCGCCTGCTGGAAAACGTCCTGCTGCTGATCCAGTCGGCCAACATCCTCGGCGTTCCCATCCTGACGACCGTCCAGTACGCCGAGCGCATGGGCGGCGTCGTCCCCGAAGTGGAGCGGGCGCTGCCGGTGCATCATGCGATGCCTCCCCTGGACAAGATGTGTTTCTCCTGCGCCAGCCAGCCCGAATTTCTGGACGCCGTCCGCTCCTCCCACCGTCATCAGCTTCTTCTCTGCGGCGTCGAGACCCACATCTGCGTCTCCCAGACCGCTTTAGATTTAGTCGCCTCCAACTACCAGGTCCATGTCGCCGCCGACGCCGTCTCCTCCCGTACGCTGGAAAAGCACAAGTTGGGCATGGAGCGCCTGCGCGACAGCGGCGTCCTCCCATGCGCCGCCGAGGCCGCCGTCTACGAACTGCTCCGCGAAGCCGGTTCCTCCGAATTCAGGGCCATCCTGAAGCTGGTGAGGTAGGGGCGTGCCCCTCACCTCGGCGGCAAGAGCGCCCCCACCCCGGTCGCAAGCGACCGACCCTCCCCCGCAAGCGGGAGAGGGTCCGATCACGACGGGGCTCTGCCTCTTGTCCAGAGGAGTCCGGCCTTCGCCACTGGCCCCTCTCCCATTCCTATGGGGGAGGGGTGGCCGAAGGCCGGGGTGGGGGCCGCCTTGACATCCCCCCCGCCTGGGTGGTACACTTTTCGGACACAACTTATACCTGCCGTTATTATGAGCCGGATATTCAGGAGTTTCCCATGATTGTCATCCTCTCGTCGGGGGCGACGAAAGAGAATTTACAGCACATTACCCGGATGCTGGAGGAGCGCGGCTATGCCGTTCACGTCTCCGAGGGCGTCGAGCGCACCATCGTCGGCGCGGTGGGCGTCCCTGCTGATCCCACCCAGAAAGCGGCCGTCATGGAGCAGTTCGAGGCGCTGCCCTACGTTGACAGAGTCGTCCCCGTGTCCAAGCCGTACAAAGTCGTCAACAAGCAGTTCCACCCGGACCCGACTGTCATCAACGTGCGTGGCATCAAGATCGGCGACCCGACCTCTGTTGTCATGATGGCCGGCCCCTGCACCGTGGAGACCGAGGAGCAGCTGATGGAGTCCGCGCGGGCCGTCAAGGCAGCGGGGGCGCACATCCTGCGCGGGGGCGCGTACAAGCCCTCCACGTCGCCCTACTCCTTCCACGGCCACGGCGAGGCCGCCCTGAAGATGCTCGCCGCCGCCCGCGAGGAGCTGGGGATGCCGATCATCACCGAGGTGATGGACGTGCGCGACGTGGAGCTGGTCTGCGAATACGCGGACATTCTCCAGATCGGCACGCGCAACATGGCGAACTTCAACCTGCTGCGCGAGGTCGGCAAGACGCAGACCCCGGTGATGCTCAAGCGCGGCATGGCCGCCACCATTGAGGAATGGCTGCAAGCCGCCGAGTACATCGCCAGCCAGGGCAACAAGAACGTCATGCTCTGCGAGCGCGGCATCCGCACGTTCGAGACCTACACCCGCAACACCTTCGACATCAACGCCGTCGCCGCCGTCAAGGAACTCTCGCACCTGCCCATCATCGCCGACCCGTCCCACGCGACCGGCAAGGCCAGCCTGGTCAACGCCGTCTCCCGCGCCGCCCTCGCCGCCGGCGCCGACGGCCTCATCATCGAGGTCCACCCCAACCCCGAAAAGGCGTTGAAGGACGGCGCCCAGTCCCTCCTCCCCGAAGCCTTCGTCAAACTCATGCACGACCTCGCCCCCATCGCCGGCGCGGTCGGACGGCGGCTGTAGGATGCACTCGACATAGCCAGGCATAGAATGTATAGAATTAGGAGTTACGCAGTTGAACCCGATCTCAGATGGGAAAGCCACCTGCCGCATGAGCAGATTTACTCTCCAACTGCGTAACTCCTAAGAATGTTTAGAGGCCGCACATGAAGGTATTTTGATGTACTCCCTTCGTCTGCGGCCTTTGTGTTCCTTGATGTCATTGACACGGCGTTCCATGTCGCGGTAGCTGTTCGAGAGATAATCGTCGCTATCTTGGTAGTATCTGCCATGTTCAATTGTTCTTTGTCCATGCCTGCTATTCTGCTGGTTTTCGCCGCGATTTCCATCTCATGGCCGAAGGGAGCGATGGCTACTACTAGTCCATCCTTGACACCCTCGGAAAAACAGGTCTTAGTCTCTTTGATCCAGGGCCAAGACGTAGACCTGAATAAAGCTCGCGGTAGGGATAATCGTAGGACCAAGCAGTCTATTTCAGCGAGGTTCCTGACAGCCCTGCTAACTGGATCCCTTTCCCAAGTGTATACTATGCCAGAGGATCGCCGACTGATATTCGGTTTCCATCTACCCGCTAAAGGAGTAAAAGTTCAGAATGCTCGGGTCGTGGGCTCCTGGGACATGGAACAGGCTGTAGTCCCCTGTGAAGTTGACTTGGAAGAATGCGATTTTACAGGAAGCGTAAAGCTCTCCAATACTCGGTTCAAGTCGCACTTATCGTTTGAGGGAAGTCACTTCTTGGCACGCTCGACCACCATTGATGATGATCCCCTTTGTCCTGTAGCCCTGGACAATATGGATGTTGAAGGAGATTTCTTCATCGACCATGCAGTCTTTGCTGGCCCCGTTGCCCTGTTTCAGTCACATATCGGCGGTGATCTGGATGCGACAGGCACACGGTTTGATGGCACGGTAAAACAGACGCTCCAACTACCCAAGGGTGTGAGTATTTCTGGAACCAGTGACCCCCTTGACCCTTTGGGATTAAATCACTGCATTGCAGACGTATCTGATTGCACAATCGGTGGCGATCTTCTGCTGACCGATGCTGTTTTTATGGGGCCAGTGAACTTCAGTCAGGCTAAGATTGATGGCGACCTGCTTGCCGGGAAAGCACATTTCTTGACCACCGGACTGCTCTACATTCGCAGCGAAAGAGATTTGAACCAGTACTCCGTCAGTTTTCGGCGAATTAAAGTTGGTGGTTCGGCTGTCTTCGAACAGGCCTGGTTTCTAGGACCAGTCAGTTTCGAGTATGCGGCCGTAGTGTGTGACTTCAATGTAACCCAGGCTTCTTTCAGTAACTGCCATCCGTCGAAGCCTGAGGCTTTCGGCACAGGTTCATTCATTACTGATCTGCGCAATCTTAACATTGGTGGTTCGGCATTGTTCACGAACGCGCAGATGCCGCCTGCATATGATCTGGAAGGAATGTCTTACAACCACATCATTGCCGGTGATCCCAGTTCGGGACCGCTTGCGTTTATTAGGAGGGCAAAATTCAGCGCCGACTCTTATGCGGATTTAGAGCAGTATTTTCGCCGTCGAGGGATGACGGATCAGGCCGATGCGGTTTTCATGGAACAGAAGCAGCAGGAGCGAAGCCAGATGCACCGATACTCGCCCGCTTGGTGGTGGAGCGGGCTGCTCTATGCTGTCTCTGGCTACGGCCGTAGGCCGGAATGGGCCTTGTATTGGAGTCTAGCATTTATTCTTTATGGTCGCTATCTATTTCGGAACAAAGACGAGATGATGTTAAGAACCGATGATAAGAAAGTCATATTTCATGAGTATAGTAGCTTTTGGTACAGTTTTAGCTTATTTGTTCCCGTCCTGGATACTGGTGGATGGGTGCCGCGTCCTTGCTATGCCTTTGAGAGCCACCTTCTATGGTGGCAACTTCTCTACTGCCGAGAGACAGGCTTGCTAAATTTAAAGTGCTTGCGTGACGAAGCTGGCTGGCGGGAGGGATGGCGAAGGTATTGCGATTGCAACAGTGGCCTGTACCAGCGCTGGCGTCTGTTTTACATGCGACTGCATATCCTGGCGGGCTGGGTTCTGATACCCGTTGGCATTGCGAGCATCACCGGGAGCATCAAATGAGGCGGCGTGACAGAAGGAGGGCAGCGTTACAGTGCCGAATAAGTCGTCCGTGACCGGCGAGCCACACTTTGAGAGCCGGTTCGGGACGGTCGCCATCCTGGGGGTGGGGCTGATCGGCGGGTCGCTGGGGATGGCGCTGAAGGCGCGGCGGCTGGCGCATCGCGTGGTCGGGGTGGGGCGGGACCCCGCGCGGCTGGAGAAGGCGGTGGCCCTAGGCGCGGCGGACGCGGTGACGACGGACTGGCCGGAGGGACTGGGACAGGCGGATGTCGTCGTGCTCTGCACCACGGTCAGCCACATCCTGGCGAGCCTGCCCGACGTGCTGGCGGTGGTCAAGCCGGGCGCGGTCGTCACCGATGTCGGCAGCACCAAGAGCGCCATCGTCCGGCAGGCAGCGGGCGCGCCGCATTTCGTCGGCAGTCACCCGATGGCCGGCTCGGAGAAGGGCGGGGTGGAGGCGGCGACGCCGACGCTGTTCCAGGAGGCGACCTGGGCGCTGACGCCGACCGACACCACGGACCCGGAGGCGTTGGAGCGGATTCGGATGCTGGCGCAGGAGGTTGGCGCGTCCACTCGCGTCTTCACGCCGGAGGCGCATGACGCGATGGTGGCCGTCACCAGCCACCTGCCGCACGTCATGGCGTCGGCCTTCATGCGCCACGCCGCCCGCACGCGGGAAACTTACCCCGACACGCCCTCCCTGTCCGCCGGCTCCTTCGCTGACATGACCCGCATCGCGGCCTCCTCCCCCGACATCTGGCGCGACGTCTGCCTGTCCAATCGGGACGCCGTCCTGGATGCCCTCAGCGGCTTCCGTGCCGATCTGGATGTCCTGGAGGCCGCCGTGGACGCGGGCGACGCCGCCGCCATTGAGGCCTTTTTCGCCGAAGGCGCGCAAGCCAAGCGTGACTGGGGCAGCGTTTAGCCATCTTTAGGGGAACAGAATCGAGGCCAGCGAACAGAGAGTCAGCGAATGAATTCGCCGCTCCCGGCGAGGACGCCGAGTGTCCGCCTGCGCGGACAGAAGAGGGACCTGTCTCCGCGAAGGCGGACATTCAGCCGAAGGCTATCAGCGGCGAATTCACTCGCTGACTTCAAGATGCCGCCTCACTCTCACCCGATCCCCAGCTCCTTCCATAGCCGGTCCACCTCCGCCTTGACCTCCGGGGCCATCTTCAGCACGTCCGGCCACTCGCGCGTGAAGCCTTCGTCGGGCCACTTGCGGGTGGCGTCCACGCCCATCTTGGAGCCGAAGGCGGACAGGGGGGAGGCGTGGTCCAGCACGTCCATCGGCCCTTTAGCGAACGTGATGTCGCGCTCCGGGTCAATGTTGGCGAGGGCCCGCCAGACGACCTCGCCGGGGTTCTGCACGTCCACGTCCTCGTCCACCACCACGATGCATTTGGTGAACATCATCTGCCCCAGGCCCCAGAGCGCGTGCATCACCTTGAAGGCGTGGCCGGGGTAGCGTTTCTTGATGCGAACGAGGGCCAAATTATGGAAGACGCCCTCGGCGGGGAGGTGGTAGTCAATCACTTCGGGGACGAACAGGCGGACTAGGGGCAGGAACAGCCGCTCCGTCGCCAGGCCGAGGTACTTGTCCTCCATCGGCGGCGGGCCGACGATGGTGGCAGGATAGACGGCGTTGCGGCGGTGCGTGATGGCGGTCACATGGAAGACCGGGTAGTCGTCGGCGAGGCTGTAGTAGCCCGTGTGGTCGCCGAACGGCCCCTCCCGCCGGCGCTCACGGGCCGGCACGACGCCCTCAATGACGAACTCGGCGTCGGCGGGCACTTCCATGTCAATCGTCTTGCACCGGACCAACTCCACCGGCTCTTTCCGAAGGAAGCCGGCGAAGACCATCTCGTCGATCTCGTCCGGCAGCGGCGCGGTCGCGGCGTAGGTCAGCGCCGGGTCGCCGCCGAGCGCGACGGCGACCGGGATGTCCCGGCCCTTGGCCTCAAAGTTCGCGTAGTGCCGGCTGCCGACCTTGTGCCGCTGCCAGTGCATCCCGGCCTCGCGCGGCCCGTACTTCTGGATGCGGTACATGCCGACGTTGCGCTTGCCAGTGCCCTCATCTTTGGTAAAGACCAGCGGCAGCGTGATGTACGGCCCGCCGTCCTCCGGCCAGCAGGTCAGGATCGGCAATTCGTCCAGAGACGCCCGCTCGCCGATCTTCACGACCTCCTGGCAGGGGGGCGTGACGGGTGAAATGAGCCGTGGCGCGATCTTGCCGAGGGCGGCGAGCTGCGGCAGCATCTGCAATTTGCCCAGCAGGGTGGGGAGCATGTCCGAGGGCAGTTTCGTCAGTGCCGCGATCTCCGCCGCGATGTCTTCCAGGTCGTCCGCCCCCAGCGCCCAAGACATGCGCCGGCGCGACCCGAACAGGTTGATCGCCAGCGGGAACTTTGACCCGGCGACGTTCTCAAACAGCAGCGCCGGCCCGCCGCCCGGCAGCTTCATCGTCCGGTCCGCGATCTCGGTGATCTCCAGATGGGGGCTGACCGGCGCTTTGATGCGCCGCAGCTCCCCCGCCCTGTCCAGCCGCCGGATGAACGCCCCCAGGCCGTCATATGCCATCGCCGCGTCCTCCTCCAATCGTGCAAAGTTTCACAATCTTGATGACAGTATACCGCAATTAGCCGAAACAAAAGCGCCGGGGATGGACTCCAATGCTCGGAGCACAGTCCTAGCTGGACGTTGCGAAAAGCCTCGAACCTGTGATAAACTGATCTGCCGTTGCGTATAAAGACTCACATAACGTTCATTCCCGTGAGGGCGGCAACTCTGCTGGCGCTCGCCGTTGAGGCGGGCTCCGTTGGCCTTGCCTCCGGCAAGCCCGCCGCCCCGCCGGTCAGCATCGGGGGGACACTGCAGGGCGTCACGGCTGTCCTGCCCGATCCCAAGCATCCGGGGAAGCCGCTCTGGAAACTATTGGCGCGGAGCGTTGACGCCGGCCCCACCGGCCTATCCGGCTACGCCGTCGTCCTGCATGACGTGGCGGCGACGCTGTACCAGAACGGCATCCCGGAGGCCTACATGACCGCCCCACGCGCCGTGGGCGACCAGTCCACGCGGACCATCACCGCGACCGGCGGCGTCTTCATCAAGTCTCTGACCGACCGTGGCCCCTCCGGTCGCTCGACCCTGCGCGCCGACCGGGTCCGGTGGCAGGCCGACAAGAACCAGGTCCTCGCCACCGGCCATGTAGCCTACAAGAACGGCAAGAACGGCCTGATCTTGCGCGGCCCGGCGTTCCAGGCCGACACCGCGCTCCGTACGCTGCACTCGGTCGGGGCGGGCCGGATCATACTGCCGAGGGGACTGCGTTGAACCAAAGACTTCTGCGCCTGCTGGCGGGGGGCGGCCTGTTGGTGGCTCTGGCGCTGGCCGTTCATGCCCAGGGCGCGGCGGGCGGGGGCAAGCCGCCCCCGTCAGGCCCCGTCACCATTGACTACCATCGGGGGCTGACCTATGCGGGCAACGTCCTGCGCCTGACGGGGGACGTGTCCATCACGTCCGCCGCCTACGAACTGCACGCCGAAGACCTGCGTATCCAGTTGGCCGGCGGCGGCGAGAAGACTCAGGGCGCGTCGTCCATCGTGGCGGCGACGGCGGAAGGGACGCCGGACAAGCCGGTGACGGGACGCTTTCAGCAGGCGGACGAGGGCCGCGTGATTCGGATGAGCGCCGACCACGCCGTCTACCGCCGCGAGGCGGGACGCCCCGACGGGGGCCGCATTGACTTCACCGGCCACGTGACCATGACCCTGCTGGACCAGGCCGCCCTCGCCGGCCCCGCCGTCACCCATTCGGAACACATGGTCGTGCTGCTGGGCCAGGGCGCGGACTACCCCCGCGTCGAGAGCGGCCCCGGCCAGGCCACCTTCACCCCGTTGCGGTGACAGAAGCACAGGAAGAAGGACAGCGAATGAATTCGCCGCGCATGGTCAGTCAGCGAATGAATTCGCCGCTCATGGCGCTTCGCGCCGAGTGTCCGCCTGCGCGGACAGAAGAGGGGCCTGTCTTGTCTCCGCGCAGGCGGAGACTCGGCCAAAGGCCCGCAGCGGCGATTTCATTCGCTGATTAACAGCAGCGATTTCAATCGCTGACTGCCGGACGATGTCCTGACACAATATGCCCACCCTCAGCGCCCATAACCTGCGAAAACTCTACAAAGGCCGCGCCGTCGTCAACGATGTGTCGCTCCAAATTGCCCAGGGCGAGATCGTCGGCCTGCTCGGCACCAACGGCGCGGGCAAGACCACGTCGTTTTACATGATGGTCGGCCTGGTGCGCCCGAACGGGGGGCGGGTGACGCTGGACGGCAAGGACATCACGCACCTGCCGATGTACCAGCGCGCCCGGCAGGGCATTGGCTATCTGGCGCAGGAGCCGAGTGCGTTCCGCAAGCTGACCGCCGCCGAGAACATCATGCTGGTGCTGGAGATGCAGCCGGGCCTGTCCCGCAGGCAGCAGGCCGAGCGGCGCGACCACCTGCTGGAGACGCTGCACCTGACCGAGCGGCGCAACGCCCTCGCTCAGACCCTCTCCGGCGGCGAGCGCCGCCGCGTGGAGATCGCCCGGGTCCTCGCCACCCGGCCCCAGTTCATCCTGCTGGACGAGCCGTTCACCGGCATTGACCCGATTCACCGCGAGGACCTGCAGCAGATCATCGCCGACCTCAAGCGCCAGAGCATCGGCGTTTTGATCACCGACCACAGCGAGGTGGCGACGCTCCAGATCACTGACCGGGCCTACATCATCTCGGAGGGCGAGATCAAGACGGCCGGCACGTCCGTCGAGATCGCCAACGACCCGGTGGCCCAGAAGTATTACCTCAGCGAGTCGTCCGCCTTCCTGATCCGGGCCGATGCCGAGCGCCGCGCCGGCATCGTCGGCTACGCCTGTGAGGAGTGCGGGGAGATGTACTCGCCGGAGCAGGCCGCCGAGGCCGGCTTCCGCCACGACCAGGACGGCGGCCGCCTGATCCCTGTGCGCCGGCAGGGGGAGAAATAGCGTGCGGCTCCTGGACAAACTGGTTCTCAAAGACCTGATTCCCTGGTTCGGCATGGGCGTCGCCATGTTCACCGCCCTGTATTTCGCCGCCGACCCGGTGCTGGTCGCCAGTCGCTACCTGTCGGCGGGCGTGCCCCTGCCGGTCGTGCTGCACATCATCGGCCTGTACCTGCCGCGCGTGCTGGCGCTGACCCTCCCGATGGGGATGCTGCTGGCGGTGCTGCTGGGCTTCGGGCGGCTGTCGGGCGACAGTGAGGCGGTTGCCATCTTCGCGGGCGGCATCCCGTTCCTGCGCGCCGCCGCCCCCGCCGCCGCGATGGGCCTGGTCGCCAGCCTGGTAGGCTACGTGGTCAACGACAAGGTGACGTCTGCGGCAAACGCGCAGATCGCCGCCCTGCAGGAGCAGATCGGAACCATCGTGCATGGGGCCGGGCAGACCGACCAGCCGTACCATTTCGAGGATCGCAAGGATGGCAAACTACAGGCGACGGTGCAGGTGGAGCACGGCATTGACCCGCGCGGCAAGGACATCGCCGTGCGCGACGTGACCGTGACACAGTTCAATAACGGCCAGCCGGTGGTTGTCTTCCATGCCGACCGTGGGGTCTGGCGCGGGGGGAGTTCCTGGCAGCTCATCAACGTGACCGCCTACTACCTGGCCGGCGAAGTGCCCTACAAAGTCGCCGGCAAGGATGGGACGACCGAGGAGCTGGGCCTGACGGCGCTGGAAAAGACGCCGGAGGAGATGCAGTTGCTGCACCGGGACCCGAACACCCTGGACTTCGCCACCACGCGCCGCCAGATCGCGTTGCTGCGCGCCAACGGCACCAAGCCCGCCGACGTCCGCAGCGCCGAGATGGACCTGTGGTCCAAGCTCGCCTTCCCGTTCGCCTCGCTGGTCTTCACCGTGATCGGCGCGCCGCTCGGTCTGCGGCCCCAGCGATCCTCCAAATACACTGGTTATTTCCTCGCTATTCTGATCATTTTTGGGTACTACGTCCTCTACACCACCCTGGGCAACATCGCCCGAGGCGGCGGCGTCCCGCCCGCCCTTGCCGCCTTCCTGCCGGACCTCATCGGCCTCGCCCTCGGCGGCGCGCTGGTGTGGCGGGCATCTCGATCCTGATTCACGGCCATGCTCCTGTTCGCCCTCGTACTGCTCGTTGCCGGCGGCGCCATCGCCTACATGGGCGACCGCCTCGGCACCTATATCGGCAAGAAGCGCCTGTCCTCCTGGGGCCTGCGTCCCCGCCACACGGCCATGCTGTGGACGGTCATCTCCGGCGGCCTGATCGCCGTGCTGACCCTGTTCGCTCTGATCGGCTATGACCGCGCCATCCAGACCGCCCTGCTGCGCGGCCCGGAGCTGCTGGAAGAGAATCACCAACTGGCGCAGCAGAACCAGGAGCAGCGCCTTTTGATCCGCTCCCGCGAGGCGCAGGTGCAGACCGCCGATGCCCGCGCCGCCGCCGCCCAGACGAGCGCCGGCCAAGCCGAACAGCGGGCGCAACAGGCGACCAGGCGCGCCCAGGACGCGCTGCAGAAGGCGCTGGACGCCGAGGGCCGCCTGGGCCGCTCGCTGCACCGGCTGCAAGTCGCTCGGTCAGACCTGGCGCGGAGCCGGGACGCTCTGCGCCGTCGCCAGGCCGTGCTTGCCGCTGCCCAGCGGCGACTGGCGGATGTCCGCAGTAGCCTCGGCAGCACTCGCATCGACCTGCGCGCCGCCTGGTCCCGCCTGCGCGTCGCCCAACTCGCTGTCAAAGATGCCGACCGCAACGTCAGGGTGGCCCAGGCGCAATACGGCCTCGCCCTCGGCACCGTCACCGAGCTGTCCGAACAGGGCAAGCAGCTGTCCGCACGCAACGCCGACCTGACGCAGCAGAACGCCGCGCTGGAGGACAAGAACCAGCAGCTGCTGACCCAGACGACGTTCCTGCAGGGCGCGCACCTGATCTACCATCGCGGTCAGGAGGTGGGCCGCCGGGTCATCCCGACCGGCCTATCGGCGGACACCGTCCGACAAAATCTGCTCGCTTTTCTGGGCGACCTGAGCCGGGACGCCGAGCGGGAGGGCGCGGGCCGGGGCGAGGACGGCCGGGCGGTGCGCGTCGTCGCCGACGCCGGGGGCGGCAAGGCCATCTCCGAGGACGAGGCCCTGGACTCCCTCGCCCAGAGCATCGCGCAGCAGGCCGTCGCCATCCCCGGAGTCGTCGTCATCGCCTCCGCGCGCTACAACGCCTTCGGAGGCGAGCCGGTTCAGATCGAGGTCCAGCCTTACGATAATGTGCTGGTCTTCCCGAAGGGCGCCTTCATCGGCAGCGCGACGGTCGACGGCTCACTCCCGGAGAATCAGATATTGGATGTGCTGCAGGCGTTCCTGAAGGATCGGGTACAGCCGGAGGCGCGCCGCCAGGGGATCATCCCGCGGCCGGATCCGCTCACGGGGCTGCCGACCGTCGGCGAGCCGACCGACCCCGCCCGGACGGTGGCCCTCGTCAAACAGATTCAAAAAATCGGCCCCGGCGCGCTCGTCACCGCCCGTGCCGCCGCCGACACCTACAGCAGCGGCCCGCTGCGCCTCGACCTCACTGCCTCCGCGCCGCCTGCGGCGCCGTCCGCCGTCCGTTCGTAGGGCCGACCCGCTGGGTCGCCCCTACGCCCCCAACTGAGGTAGCCCATCGAGACCATTCTCGCCATTGATCCGGGCCGCGCCAAGTGCGGCCTCGCCGTCGTCGCCGGCCCCGACCCGGTGCAGGTCTTGACCCGGGCCGTCGTCGAGAGCGAGCGGCTGACGCTGGAAGCCGCCGACCTGCGCCGCCGCTTCCCGCAGATCGCGCGCCTGCTCCTCGGCGATGGCACCGGCAGCGCGACTCTGCGCCGCGCCCTCGCCGCCGCCCTGCCCGACTTGCCCCTGGAGATCGTCCCCGAACACGGCACGTCCGCCCGCGCTCGCGCCCGCTTTCTCGCCGACAACCCCGCCCCCGGCTGGCGGCGTCTGCTCCCCCCCGGCCTGCGCGCCCCGGAGCGTCCCTACGATGACTATGTCGCCCTGCTTCTGGCCGAAGCGTTCTTCTCCCAAAAACGCACGCAGGTGTGAACTCAGACGGCGGGCTACAGCACCTTCTTGACCTCCAGCAGCCTCGGACGCTCCTCATTGGCCGACCGCACGGCGTCCGGCGCGCCCATCACGACGATCTGCCCCTGCTCCCTGACCTCATCCAGCACGTCGGCGAAGGCGCGGAAATCGGCGGCATTGGTCGAGAGCATCTCGTCGCGGCGGCGCTGGCGGGACTCGTCCGTCTCGCCGATGAGGTGGCGGGCCAGCGACGTGAAGCCCTTGGCGTCGGGCAGTTGGTAGCGGTCCGTCGCGCCGATGGCCCCGACGATGCTGCGGGTCAGCTCCGTCTCGTCCAGCGCCTGCTCCCGCAGGAATTGGCCGGTCCGGTCGTACACGTCCAGCGTGGACAGCAGGTTGGGGTCCCGATACGAGAGGTAGCTGAAGACACCGGAGAGGGAGTCGAAGGAGCAGAAGCCGCCGTACGCCCCGCCCTGGACGCGCACCTGCTGCCACAGCCAGCTCGTCGCCAGGTACTTGCTGATGACCGACGCCGCGCCGTCCTCGGCGTAACCCAAATGATAGAGGTCGGCCCCCTTGCCCACGTAGTTGACCTGCGCCGGGATGGTCAGCCCCTCATGGGCCTGTTCCGGCTGCCACGTCCATTGAGTCGACGACGCCGGACGGGCCGGCAACTGCGCGAGGAACTCTTCCACGCGCGGACGGACCTCCTGCCAGCCGTCAGCGTCCACCGTGGCGTTGCCGATCAGCCCGCCGCGATGCAGCGCGGCCTGCCGGATTTGCTCCAAAGCGGCCAGTACGCCGTGCCAATCGGAGTCGATCCGGCCCACCAGGTCGCGCAGGAAGAACAGGTAGGAGACGCCGCCCATCTGCTCGCTGACCCAGCCCGCCTCGGTGAAGCGTGCCCCCAGCCGCTGCGCCACATAACCCGACCCGCCGGGGACCAGGCTCGCCTCCAGGCGCGCCCGCTCCTCCAGCGCCAGCTGCCGGAACCGCTCCTGGTTGTCCAGTCGCGCGGTCAGCAGGATGTCTCGCAGGATGCCCAGCAGGTCGCCTGTCTGCGCCACCGTCGCCTTGCCACGCAGGAACAGCCACGACGCCGCCTCGGGCCGGTCGCGCACTGTGCTGTTGAGCGACTGATTCCAGATGCCGCCGGTCTTCTGCCCGATGCGCTGCGTCAGCCGCACGAAGTTCTCCTGCTCTGTCCCCAGCTGCAGCAGGGAGCGGCCGAAGAGCGGCACGTAGGGCAGCAACTCCTGTGGCAGCCCATGCAGGTCAAACCCGAAATCCAGATAGACGATGCCGCTGGTGAACAGGTCGTGGAACAGCACTTTGGCCCCGGTCAATTCCTCCTCAGCGAGGGGGATCGTCTTGATCTTCGGGTCCAAATCCGAGAGTTGCAGCATCGGCACGGCCGCCAGCGCCTCCGGCGGGTCAGGTGTCTCCTGCCGCAGCTTCAGCTGCCGCGTCTCCTCCATCACCCGTTGCAGGTCGGCCTCGCCCATCGCGGCGCGCGCCTCCGCCAGCCGCAGCTCCTCGGCCTCCTGTTGGCGCGCTGCCAACTCCGGGTCGGGCTGCGTCGTCACCGTCGTCCGGTGCGGGTTGTCCAGCAGCATCTGTTTGATCAGGTTTTCCAAATAACGCCCGGACAGCGCGCGCTCCTTGATGCGGGCCAGCGGCGCTTCAAAGGCCAGGGGGGCCAGCGGATCGCCGTCGTGCAGCCACGTCGTCAGCGCCCCCAGCATCAGCGCCAGCCCGCGCGGGAAGCCGCCGGTGTTCTGTTCGCGCAGGCGGAACTCCACGGTGTTCAGCGAGGCCTCCAGCGTCTCCCGATCAATGCCGGTCTCGGCAAGGCTTTGCAGCGTGTCCAGGATCAGCGCCTCCACCTTCGGCGCGTCCTGGATGGCGATGCCTTTGAGGCCGACGCGGAAGGTGATCTGCCGCAGGTCGTCGTCCACCCCGCTCGCCGTCAGCGCCTCGCCCAGACCCGAATCGATCAGCGCCTTGCGTAACGGTGAGGCTGGTGTGCCGGTCAGGGCGTGGCTGAGGATGGACAGGGCCAGTGTGGTCTCCGTGTCGGTGTTCTCGGCCAGCATCCAGTTCAGCGAGACCATCGCCCTCTTCGCGCCGTCGCTCTCAGCGTCGCTGGCGTAGAACGCCTGCACGGACCGGGGCACGCTGAATCGCGGCTGCAAAGAGACGGAGGAGGCCACCTCCTGCCGCTCGAAATCTTGGAGGTAGCCGTCGAGAATCCGCAGCCGCTCCTCCACCGGGTCGTCCCCATAGAAGAAGATGCGGGCATTGGATGGGTGATAGTAGGTGCGGTGGAAGCCGATGAGCTGCTCGTGCGTCAGGTCGGGTATCTGCCGAGGGTCGCCGCCGGAGTCCACGCCGTAGGTGTTGTCCGGGAACAGGGACTGCTGCGAATGCTTGCCCAAGATGGCATCCGGCGACGAGTACGCGCCCTTCATCTCGTTGAACACGACGCCCTTATAGATCAGCGGCTCGTCCGGCCTCTCCATCTCATAGTGCCAGCCCTGCTGCAAGAACGTCTCGCGGGCCAGGCGGGGATGGAAGACGGTGTCCAGATATACGTCCACCAGATTGTAGAAGTCCTGCAGGTTGGCGCTGGCGACGGGATAGCAGGTCTTGTCGGGGAAGGTGAAGGCGTTGAGAAACGTCTGCAGGGACCCTTTCAGTAGCTCCACGAAGGGGTCCTTGAGCGGGTACTTGCGCGAGCCGCACAGGACGGCGTGTTCCAGGATGTGTGCCACGCCGGTCGAGTCGGCGGGGGGAGTGCGGAACGCGGCGCCGAAGCACTTGTTCTCGTCGTCGTTGGACAGCGACAGCAGTTCCGCCTCCGTCTGGACGTGGCGATATATCTGTGCGCGGGCCTTGAGTTCGGGGATTTCTTGCTCGCGGATCAGCTCGAATCCGTGCGTGGTGGTCATGAGAGTCCCTCTTCTGCGGCAATGGGTAGGGGCGCAGCATACTGCGCCCCTATCAGTATACCCGAAGAGGGGTGGGGGACAAGCGTAGGGGCATCCGAAGCCCGCGCAGGAGACCTGGCAATGAATTGCCAGGCTATTCCTCCGCGAAGGAAGGTCCCTGCGGGACTGAAGATGTCTCGCCCGTAGGTCCTCAGTCCCGCAGGGACTTTCTTTGGCTCAAAAATAGCCCGGCATTTCCAATGCCGGGGCTTCACGTGGCGCGTGTAGGGGCATGGCGCGCCATGCCCCTACAAACAGGCCCTTACTTCGCCGCCAGCGCGTCCGGCTCGTCCCTCGGCTGCGCTGGCGGGGCGGCGGGGGCGGGCTGTTGCACCGTGCCCCGGCGCTCGAACTTGCCCCAGCCGACCAGCGAGCCGCGCAGGGCGACCAGCAGGGACTTGACGATCACGTAGTACATCAACTGCCGGTAGACGAACCGCTGAAGCAGCAGCCAGCCGAGCAAGGACCGGTCTTCGCGGTCCAGCCGGAACGCCAGCCACGCCCCGGCCAGTTCCACCGTGGAGAACAAGGCCCAGTAGCCCAGCAGCATCGCCGCGTCCTGATGGCCCGCTGTGGGCGCGATGAACTTGCCGTAGAACAAGGACCAGGCGATGGTCAGATCCACGACCGGCGCGAGCGCCTGGAAGGCGATCTGGTAAACCCACAACGACGGCAGGGCGACCAGGCCGAACGCGCCGTAGCGGGGCCGCCCCAGCGCGTCCCGGTGCTTCCAGAGGCACTGCAAGGTGCCGAACGCCCAGCGGAACCGCTGCTTGGCGAGGTTCCTGAGCGTGTCCGGGGCCTCCGTGTAGGCCAGCGCCGCGTTGTCCGTAACGATCCGGTAGCCCAGTTTGCGGATCTTGAACGTCAGGTCCGTGTCCTCGGCGAGCGTCTGCGATGAGTAGAGGCCGGCCAGAATCACCGCGTCCTTGCGCCACGCGCCCACCGCGCCGGGGACGACCGTGATGCAGTTCAGGAGGTCGAATGCCCGCCGGTCGAAGTTCTGGGAGGTGATGTACTCGACAGCCTGCCAGATGGTCAGCAGGTTGTTGCGGTTGCCGACCTTGACGTTGCCGGAGACCGCGCCGATGGCCGGGTCGGCGAAGTGGCGCACCAGCCGGGACACGGTCTCCGGCGCGAAGTGCGTATCGGCGTCGAGCGCGACGATGATCTCGCCCCGGCACGATTTGATGCCGACGTTCAGCGCCGACGCCTTGCCGCCGTTTTCTTTCTCCATTACAGTCACGCGCGGGTGCTCGCCGTAGGCGTCGCGCACGACGGACGCCGTGCCGTCTTTGGAGCCGTCGTCCACGACCACGATGTCCAGGTCCGGGTAGTCGCTCGCCAGCAGCGTGGCGACCGTCTTGTTGATGACCTTGGCCTCGTTGTAGGCGGCGATCACGACGCTGACCGGCGGCGCGTAGGCCGAATCAAACGTCCGCGCTCGCTCCCGCCGCGCCTGCAGCGCCGCCAGAGTCCCCATGACCGCGATGCGGCCGATGCCCAGGATGATCGCCAGCAGGAACAGCAGGCCGAAGCTGTTGCCTGTCCAGTAGGCCATGTTGAACATCAGCCGGTCGAAGCCGACCGTCCAGCGCTGCGCCCCCGTTACCACCGGGAAGACCTCGGACTTGGGCCTGCCGATGAGCTGCGAGACGGTGACGAAGTGATACCCGCGCCGCTCCAGTCCCTCAATGATCTGCGGCAGCGCCTTGACCGTCTCCGCGCGCGTGTCGCCGCCCGCATCGTGGAGCAGGACGCAGTTGCCGTCGTTCTTGGTGTCCACATAGCCTAGCACGGAGGAGACGATCTGGCTGGCCGTGATGCCGGGCAGCCAGTCCGTCGGGTCGTTGGACTCGCCGATGAATAGGTAGCCCAGATCGTCGGCGTCCAGGACCGGCTGGAAGTCGGCGAGGGTGGACGGCTCGGAGTCCGCACGGTTCGGCGCGCGGAACAGCGTGGTCATGTGGCCGGTCATGGCCTCGATGACGCGCTGCGTGGCGTCCAGTTCCAATTTGGTGCGGAGCGGCGAGATCATCTCCATCTCCGGGTGCGTGAAGGAGTGGTTGCCGATCTCCATGCCCTCGTTCCACTCGCGCTGGATCAGGCCGGGATGGGCCTGCGCGTTCTCGCCGACCACGAAGAAGGTGGCCGGGACGTGGTAGCGGCGCAGGATGTCCAGAATCTGCGGCGTCCAGCGCGGGTCGGGGCCATCGTCGAAGGTCAGCGCGATGGCCTTGCTCGTGTTTTTCCCGGCGTAGTCCCCCTCCTGCTGGTCCACGAGGCCGGTACGGCGGACGACGTACTGCGACGGATAGCGCAGGAAGCGCTCCGCCGTCACCAGCCCCGTCTTCCCGTCAACGCCGATGGCTCGCAGGCCGGGCGTGGGCCGCTGCACCACGTCCAGCACGTCGCCGTAGCCCCGGAACTGGACGCCGAAGCCGCTGTAGTCCACCTGCCGCAATTGCTGCGGGTCAAATCGGGGCAGGGCGGGGGCCGAGTCCTTGCCGAAGAACGACCACAGGCTGGGGTCCTCCGAGCCGAGACGCCACAGGGCCGCGCCCAGCGGATGGTAATGAGCCGCCGCGCGCATCTCATTCAGCGTCGTGGTCGCGTCCTCCAGCCAGACGGTGTGTTTCACCTCCGGCCCGCCCGGCCGTTGAGGGTCATCATAGTAGACAAAATAGGGGTTCAGGCTGGCCGCGTCCAACTGAACCACGCCGTCGTCGCCCCCGCCGGCCACCCGGTTCTCCTGCGCGGTCTGCATCGCCCCCGCGAAATCCAGATCGGCCGCGTCCGTACTGCCCTGGGCCCAGTCGTAGCCGTAGTTGCCCAGGCCCAGGACGGCCTTGTTGCCGGGCACCTGCGCCATGAACTGCGCCAGCTCCTGGGCGAACCAGCCCTGCGCGGCGATGGGGCCGGACGGGTCGCCCGCCGCGTGCTGGTCGTAGAGCATGGGCACGAGGAAGTCGTCCACGCGGGCCAGCGTCGGCAGGTCGTAGGCGTCGCTGTCGAGCTGGACGTTCTGCGTCACCAGTAGGCCGGCGGGGTGGAAGGCGGCGGCGAGCTCCGCCATGAACGCGGTCAGGCCCGCCCGGTCCTGGCTCTGATCGGTCTCGAAGTCAATGTTGATGCCCTGATACCGACCCAGGGTGACGAACGCCTTCAGCTGCTGGATGACGGCGGCGCGGCGCGCGGGCGAGGACAGCAGGCGGTGCAGCCAGTCGGCATGGAAGTCGTCGTCCCCGGCGTTCTGCACGACGGGCAGGATAGCGACCCCGTGGCGGCAGGCCAACTGCAAGGCGACCGCGTCGTTGGACGGGGCCGTGACCGCCTCCGCGCCCGTCGGCGGCTCGACCGGCCCGACGTAGGCCGTGTCCGAGAGCGGCACGGGCGCGTTGATGCTGTCATTGTAGGTGACGCCGCCGCCGTCGGGCGTCAGGTACAGCCAGGCCGGCATCAGGTGCGTTGTCTGCGAGATATGCTGGGCCAGCGAGTCGAGGCTGTCCTTCTCGTAGTTGATGAAGAAGGCGGCGCGCACGGGGCCGGCGACGTGGCCGGGAGAGATCGCCGCCGGCGGGATCGGCTGGGGCGCGTTCTCATGCTGAATCACAGCGGCCAGCTTCTGCGTGGCGTCCTGCAGCGGCTGGTTCTGGGTGATGACGTAGTGCGCCTCCTGGCGACGCCGCGCCTCGGCGGGCGTGCGCGCGGGCGCGGCCCCGGCGTGGGCCAGCCCCAGCGTGCGCGCCAGCGACAGGGCCGGCAACTGCGGGCTGAGGACGATGCTGACCAGAAAGGCGCAGCCGGCGACCGCGCACAGCAGGCTGACCAGCACGGCCAGTCGGGACAGCGCCCCCCAGCGGCGGCGCGATTCGTCAAAAAAGATCGGCGTCTGCGGTGACTCGCTCACGGAATAAATCGCTCCCGGATGCCTTCGCCGGCATCCTTGTCATACACACGTCATTTTAACCCACATTATTTTAACACGGGTTCGGATAATCAACAACGAAGAGGGCTGGCGAAAAGTTCCGCCGGGGTCACACAGACGAGTGAGTTCACTCACTCGCTGGGGCGCTCCGCGCCGAGCGTCCTCGCGGACGCAAGACCTTCTTTCCGTCCGGCAGGACGGTCCTGGCGAAGCCTCCTAGCGAGCGGCTTTAGCCGCTCGTCTTGGCGTCATTCCAGTTCGTGAAAAACGGCGCAGGCCGGTTGACTTGTCCGGTTTGTTTATGTTATACTGGACGGCGGTAAACTCAGGGAAAGGCCCGCGCCGAGGGGGGCTGCCATGGCCGACGACAAACCGACACAATCCGAAGACGAGACCCCGTCCCTTTCGGTTCCGTCGCACGACCCCCTGCCCCCGCCGCCGCAAGTTACCTACACCCGCCCGACGCTGGGGCGCTCCGCGCCCTCAAGCCCCCGTCCGTCGGACGCGCCGGGGGGGGCGACCGATGACGCCGGGGGCGGCTCTCCCGCCATCAAGCTGGGCGCGGGCATGGCCGCCGGAACCACCTTCGTGGCGAGCGTGGTCGCGGGGCTGTTCATCGGGCAGTGGGTGGATCGCCACTGGGGGCATCCGGGGGGGACGCCCTGGGGGACGCTGATTTTCAGCCTGCTGGGCGTCGCCGCCGGCTTCCTCAACCTGTTCCGGGTACTGGCGGCGACGGACCGGACTCGCGGCAAGAAATGAGCCAGACGACAATTTCTCAGGAGCGCGCGGAGCCGGCAGCGCCCGCCAAGAAGCCCGGCCTGCCCGCGTTCCGCCCGCTTGCGGGGACCGCCTTCGCCGCCAACGCGCCGCTGCTGGCCTGGCTGCTGATCGCGGGCCGCCTCGGAACGGCGTTGAGCGTGCTGGCGGGGCTGGGCGTCGGGCTGGCCGTCTACGGCTCATTGCACCTATTTGTCGGGCGTGGGCTGGATTCGTTCGTGGCGGGCATTCGGGGCCGCGCGACGCCGCCGACCGGCGGCGCAACAACGCTGTTCGCCGTGCTGCTGCCGCTGAAATATCTGCTCATCGGCGGGCTGATGTTCCTGCTGATTCGCGGCGGGCACTTGAGCCTGTTCTGGTTTGTCATCGGTTTTCTTGTCACGCAGGTAGCCATCACGGTGGCGACGGTGATCCACCTGGCGAAACAGCCGCGCTGGTGACGGGGAGAGACACGCGTTGAATCTTCAAGAATGGCCCGTTTATCTGATCAACGGAATCGCGGCGGCGCTGACGCTGCTGGTTCTAGGGTGGCTCGCCATGCGGCAGCCCAACGTCCGACGTCCGGGCCGGATGCAAAACTTTTTCGAGTGGTCTACGGCCGGTCTGACTGATCTGTTTCGGGGTGCGTTGGGACCAAATGCGGAGCAGCACCTGCCGCTGGTGCTGGCGCTATTCTTCTACATCCTCTTCTGCAACCTCACCGGCCTGATTCCCAGCATCATCGGCACGTATCCCGATGGGAAACTGGCCGAGCCTTACATTACCTCGGCCACTGCCGCCACCAGCACCACGGTCGCCCTAGCCCTGATCGTGTTCTTCTATGTTCAATACATGGGCATTAAATCTAAGGGTCTGCTCGGATACCTGAAGCACTTCCTGGGGCCGGTCCCGTTCATCGGCTTCATCCCATTGTTCATCTTGTTCCTGCCGATTGAAATCATCGGGGAATTCGTTAAGCCGTTCTCGCTCTCCATGCGCCTCTTCGGCAACATCTACGGCGAGGACGTCATCAATCAGTTGGCGCTGGGCGCAGGATCACACTTCTTCATTCCGGCCCAGTTCGTCATCAACCTCCTGCAGACGTTCACCGACGTCGTGCAGGCGTTCATCTTCGCCCTGCTGACCTGCGCCTACATCTCCATCATGTCCGACACGCACGGACACGATGGGCACGAGAATGACTTCGCCTCGGTGGAGCATGAGACCGCCAATCGGCCCGACGCTCAACTCGGCGCTGTCTCGCCGGCCAAAATCGGCGTTGCCGGCGGCTGAAAGGATCCGCTGTCGCTGACAGCAAATTTCACAGCAACTTCAAGGAGAACACACGCACATGGCAAGCATCTATTTCGGTCTTCTGGCGCTGGGCGCGGCCCTCGCCGCTCCCCTGGCCGCCATCGGCGCGGGCATCGGTGAAGGCATGATCTTCGCCTCCGCCATCCAGAGCATCGCCCGCCAGCCGGAGGCGCAGGGCCGGGTCCAGACTCTGATGTTCCTGACCTTCGCCCTGGTCGAGACACTGTTCATCTTCGGCTTCGTCATCTTCCTGATCCTGCTCGGCAAGCTGCCGACGCCGGACCAGCTCAACACCCTGATCCAGAAATAAGGCGTCCTTCCGGTAAACCGACATGAACGAGAACATCGGACCGCTCGCCCTCAACATCCCGCTGATTATCACCCAGATCATCGGCTTCCTGCTGCTGATCTGGTTCCTGTGGGTCGTGATTTTCAAGCGCATCTTCGCAGTCCTGGATGAGCGCCAGAAGGAGATCCGGGATGTCTATGACGGCCTGGACCGCGACCGCGCGGCGATGGAAGAGACGCGCCGGCAGTACGAGGAGCGGCTGGCGAACATCGAGATTGAGGCGCGGGAGCGCATCCAGGCCGCCGTCAAGGAGGCGCAGGCCCTCCGCGACAACTTGATCGCGGATGCTCGCCAGAATGCCGAGTCCATCACGACCTCGGCGCGCAACGAGGCCGAGCGCGAGCGGCAGAAGGCGTTCCTGGAGATGCGCCAGCAGCTGGTCGCCCTGGCCGTCGCCGCCGCCGGCAAGGTGGTCGGCGAGTCGCTGGACGACGCCCGGCACACCCGGCTGGTGGACGACTTCATCACCGAGGTCGGCTCGGACCGCGTCACGGGCGTCGGGCGGCCGGGGCTGTCCGGCGGCCCCAACGGCGCGGGACACGGCCCGAACGCCTTTTAAGCCTAAGTATAAGTATCTGATTAAGGACACGGCATGAAAGACATCCGCGTCGCCCGGCGCTACGCCGCCGCCCTCTTCGGCGTCGCCCGGCGCGACGACATCCTGGACTCGGTCGCGCACGACCTGACGCTGATCAGCCGCTTCGTCGCGGAGGTGCCCTACCTGCGCGCCGTGCTGATGCAGCCGCTGGTCTCCGACGCCCGCAAAAACAAGGTCGTCGATGACGCCTTCGGCGACCGGGTGACGGCGACCTCGCTCAACTTCCTCAAGCTGCTGATCCGCAAGCGGCGCGAGGACCTGATTGATGAGTGCGTCCGCGAGTTCCGGCTGCTGGTCTCCCAGCACTACAACGTGGTGGAGGCCACCCTCTACAGCGCCATCCCCCTGACGGACGAGCAGTCCGAGGGGCTGGCGCGCAGCCTGGAGCGGATGACCGGCAAGACCGTGCTCCTGGAGAAGGCGCTGGACCCGGACATCATCGGCGGCGTCATCATTCGCCTGGGCGACACGGTCATTGACGGCAGCGTGCGGGGCCGCCTGCAGCGCCTGGAACAGCAATTATTGGGGGCGCAATCCCTGGGAGGAATCGGCTAACGTGGCAATCAGACCCGAAGAGATCACATCGGTTCTCGAGCGAGAACTCGACGCATTCAAGACCGAAATTGAGGAAGTGGGCGTCGGCACGATCCTGCAGATCGGCGACGGCATCGCGCGCATCTACGGCCTGCAAGATGTCATGGTCGGCGAGCTGCTGGAGTTCCCCGGCGGCGTGCAGGGCATGGCGCTGAACCTGGAGGAAGACAACGTCGGCGCGGTGCTGCTGGGCGAGGAGACCGGCATCCGCGAGGGCGACACCGTCAAGCGCACCGGCAAGATCATCCAGATTCCGGTCGGCGAGGCCCTCGTCGGGCGCGTCGTCAACGCCCTGGGCCTGCCGGTGGACGACAAGGGCCCCATCGCCTCCACGGAGTTCCGCCTGCTGGAGACCCGCGCCCCCGGCGTCGTGGAGCGCCAGCCGGTCAAGGAGCCGCTGATGACCGGCATCAAGGCCATCGACTCGATGATCCCCATCGGGCGCGGCCAGCGCGAGCTGATCATCGGCGACCGCCAGACCGGCAAGACCGCCGTGGCGCTGGACTGCATCCTCAACCAGAAGGACACCGACGTCTACTGCATCTACGTCGCCATCGGCCAGAAGGCGAGCACCGTCGCCAACGTCATCCGCACCCTGGAACAGAATGGCGCGATGGAGTACACCACCGTGGTCGCGGCGACCGCCAACGACCCGGCCTCGCAGCAGTACATCTCGCCTTATACGGGCGCGTGCATCGGCGAGTGGTTCCGCGACAACGGCAAGCACGCCCTGGTGGTCTACGACGACCTCTCCAAGCAGGCCGTCGCCTACCGCCAGGTCTCGCTGCTGCTGCGCCGTCCGCCGGGCCGCGAGGCGTACCCCGGCGACGTCTTCTACCTGCACTCGCGCCTGCTCGAGCGCGCCGCCAAGATGTCCGACGAGCTGGGCGGCGGCTCGCTCACGGCCCTGCCGATGATCGAGACGCAGGCGGGCGACGTGTCCGCCTACATCCCGACCAACGTGATCTCCATCACCGACGGCCAGATCTTCCTGGAATCGGACCTGTTCAACTCCGGCGTCCGCCCGGCGGTCAATGTCGGCATCTCCGTCTCCCGCGTCGGCGGCAACGCGCAGACCAAGGCGATGAAGGACAAGAACGTGGCCGGCCAGCTCAAGCTGCAGCTCGCCCAGTTCCGCGAGGTGCAGGCCTTCTCGCAGTTCGCCTCCGACCTGGACAAAGCCACGCAGGCACAGCTCGCGCGCGGCCTGCGCCTGGTGGAAGTCCTCAAGCAGCCGCAGTACCAGCCGCAGCCGCTGGAGCGGCAGGTTCCCATCATCTTCGCCGCCAACACCGGCGCGCTGGACGACATCCCCGTGGACGCCGTGCGCCGCTTCGAGACGGAGTTCCTGGCCTTCCTGTTCGACAAGTACCCGGAGGTGCCGGAGGGCATCGCCCGCGACAAGGTGCTGTCGCCGACCACCACTGATGCCCTCAAGCGGGCCATCGGCGAGTTCAAGGGCCAGTTTAAGGCGTAGGCGTTCCGTCCGCAGGGCCGGGCGGCAGAGACAGGAGGGGCAATCGGCCAATTGCCCCTCCTTTGCTTGCGTCAGCGGCCACGGCCGGAAGATGCCCTGGGGCTGAACCCCCAGGCTAAACAGAGTGAACCCCCTTTGGGGCTACAGGACGGCCTTCCCTAGCCTCGAAGGGGGTTCTGTCCGGTTAGCCCGGCGGTTCAGCCGGTCTTGAACCCCTGGGGCTTGCCCCAGCGGAGCCGGGGCCGGCTACGGACAGACCCGCTTCGCGGCTGAGGGGGCACCAAAGCGATGGGTGCCGCACCCCATCCGGGGGCGGTAGGGTATACAGCGTATAC
>JAFAZD010000162.1 GCA_019239955.1 Armatimonadota bacterium
TGCGGCACCGGCAGGTGCTGGAGCCGTTTGTGCTGACCAAAGGCGCGCGGGAGCACGGGCCGGCGGAGGACGGCGACCCGGCGGGGACCGTCGAGGCGGGCGGGACGTATCAGGCCGCCGAGCAGACCGTCACCCTGCGGGCACGCGCCGCTGTCCCCCAGGATTGGGCCGGGCAGCGCGTCTTCCTCGCCCTCGAGTTCGGCGGCGCGGAGACGCTGGTTTACATAGACGGCCAGCCCGCGCAGGCGATTGACAACCAGCACCACGAGCTGCTGCTGGCCGACCCGGCCCAAGGCGGGCGGACCTATGACCTGGCCCTGGCCGCCTACACGGGCACGGCGGACGCCCAGAAGCAGGGCGGCTGGTCCGGAGCCGGCCGCGCCTCGGTCGCCGACGATCAGGTGCTGGTGACGCTGCGTACCGCCGAGTTGCAGGCCATTGACCGGGCGACGGAAGCCCTGTTTTATGACATGGGCGTCGCCTTCGAGTCCGCCAAGACGCTGGACCCCAACAGCCGCGAATACGTCACGGTCATGAACGTGCTGGACGCGGCGACCAACCTGCTGGACTTTTCGCGGGGCGCGCAGGACGACGCCTTCTACGCCTCGGCGGCGAAGGCGCGGGAGTACGTCCAGGAGAACTTTTACCGGAAGTATCACGCCGATCCCGACTTCGCCCCCACCCTCTGGGCCACCGGCCACGCCCACATTGACACCGCCTGGCTCTGGCGGCTCGCGCACACCCATCAGAAGATCGGGCGCACCTTCTCCACGGCCCTGGCCCTGATGGAGCAGTACCCGGACTACCACTTCTCCGCCTCCCAGCCCCAGCAGTACGCCTACCTGAAGGCCGACTACCCGGAGGTCTACGCGCGGGTGAAAGAGGCGGTCAAGCGCGGGCAGTGGGAGCCGGTCGGCGGCATGTGGGTCGAGTCGGACTGCAACGTGGTCAGCGGCGAGTCCCTGGTGCGCCAATTTCTCTATGGCCTGCGCTTCTTCGACCAGGAGTTCGGGCATCACACCAACGTCGTCTGGCTCCCCGACGTGTTCGGCTACTCGGCGGCCTTCCCGCAGATCATCAAGAAGGCGGGCATGAAGTACTTCATGACGATCAAAATCTACTGGAGCCAGATCAACAAGCCGCCATACCAGACCTTTGAGTGGGAGGGGCTGGACGGCACCACGGTCCTGACCCACTTCTCGCCGCTGGGGGACTACAACGCGCACATGACCCCGGAGCAGTGGCAGCGTAACTGGGCCGAGTACAAGCAGAAGCACCTCAATGACTCGGCCCTCTACATCTACGGCTACGGGGACGGCGGCGGCGGCCCCACCCGCCAGATGCTGGAGCGCGCCGAGCGCGGCAAGGACTTTCCTGGGATGCCCAGGGTCAAGCTGACCACCAACGAGGCGTTCTTTGAGGATTTGGAGCGTCAGGTCAAGGATAACCCGATGCTGCCCCGCTGGGTCGGCGAACTCTATCTAGAGTATCACCGGGGCACGTACACGTCGCAGGGGCGCAACAAGAGGTTCAACCGGCAGTCGGAGATTCTCTTGCAGACGGCGGAGCAGATCGCCTCGCTGGCGCTGCTGACGGCGGGGGCCGCGTACCCGCAGGCGGAGATCAACAAGGCGTGGGAACTGACCCTGCTCAACCAGTTCCATGACATCATCCCCGGCTCGTCCATCCACGCCGTTTACGACGACAGCACCAAGGACTACATCACCATCCTGGGCCTGGCCGCCAACGCCGCCGACGAGGCGCTGATGGCGCTCGCCGATAAGATCCCCACTCAGGCGGGCGACGTCGTCCTCTACAATCCCCTCTCCTGGGCGCGCTCGGACGTCGCCGAGCTGCCCCGCGACCTGAACCTGCCCGGCCAGCACGTCACAGATTTTGACGGCGCGGAGAAGACGCTGGTACACTTGAACGGCCTGCCGGCCCTGGGGTACGACACGCTCCAATCCGAGCCTCTGCCCCTGCTGGGCGACGCGCACGGCGACAGCGGCCTGAGCGTCAGCACGGAGGCGCTCGAAAATCGCTTCTTCAAGGTCACGTTGGATGCGAATGGCGAGGTCACGTCCGTCTATGACAAGCGGGCGAACCGGGAGGTCATTGACCAGAACGCTTATTGCAAGGGAAATGCCCTGCTGACGTTTGAAGACAAGCCGATGACCTATGACGCCTGGGACATTGACATCTACTACGGGGACAAGATGACCCCGGTGCAGCAGTTGGACAGCATTGAGGTCATCGAGCAGGGGCCGTTGCGCGCGACCGTGGAGGTCAGGCGTTCCTTCGGCGTGGGCAGCCGCATCGCCCAGCGCATCAGCGTCTACCGGGACCTGCCGCGCATTGACTTCGCCACCGATGCCGACTGGCAGGAGCGCTCTACACTGCTCAAGGCGGCCTTCCCCGTCACCGTGCATAGCGCGCGCGCCACCTACGACATCCAGTTCGGCAATTTGGAGCGCCCGACCCACTGGAACACGTCCTGGGACTGGGCGCGGTTTGAGGTCTGCGGCCACA
>JAFAZD010000256.1 GCA_019239955.1 Armatimonadota bacterium
CCGGTGTACTTGGGCGCAGTGCCGTGCGTGGCCTCGAACATCGCCGCCCGGTCGCCGATGTTGGCGCCGGCGGCCAGGCCGATGCCGCCCGTCAGAGCCGCTACCGCGTCCGACAGGTAGTCGCCGTTCAGGTTCGGCGTCGCGATCACGCTGTACTCGTCCGGCCGCAGCTGGATCTGCTGGAACATGCTGTCGGCGATGCGGTCCTTGATGACGACCTTGCCCGCGGCGCTGGCGCCCTTGCTCACCTCGTCCTCGCTGACCGTCTGGGCCGCGAACTCCTGTTTCGCCACCTCGTAGCCCCAGTCCTTGAACGCCCCCTCCGTGAACTTCATGATGTTACCCTTGTGCATCAAGGTGACGCTGGGTAACTTCTTGTCCAGGGCAAAGCGGATGGCCATGCGCACCAACCGCTTGGTGCCCTCGGGACTGATCGGTTTAATGCCGACGCCGGATGACGGCACCACCTGGTAGCCCATCTCCTTTAGCAGCGCGAGGACGCGCTGGGCCTTGTCGCTGTTGCTCTTGAACTCAATGCCGCAGTAAACGTCCTCGGTGTTCTCGCGGAAGATCACCATGTTGACCTTGTCGGCCCGCTTGTTGGGCGCCTCCACCCCCTGGAAGTAGCGTACCGGCCGCACGCAGGCGTAGAGATCGAAGCGCATGCGCAGGTAGACGTTGATGCTGCGGAAGCCGCCGCCGATCGGCGTGGTCAATGGACCTTTCAGGCCGAGACTGTAATGCTCAAACGCCTTCAGCGTGTCGTCCGGAAGATAGAGCTGGCGCTGCTTCTCCTCGTTCAGGGAACTGACCTCGGCATCCTTGACCTGCGGGTAGTAGCGCTCCCGGGCCGCGTCGCCGGCGTGGGCGTCGAACCAGTGGATGCGGCGCTTGCCCTTGTAGACCTTGGCGACCGCCGCATCGAGGACGCGCACGGCGCAGGTGGTGATGCCGGGGACGGAACCGACGTCGCGGCCGATGCCGTCGCCGCGAATCAGCACCACGACGGGATCGTCGGGGATGTGCCAGCGGCCGTTCGCGTCCACGGTGACGCGGGTGCCCTGGGTGGGAGGGGTGAGTTTCTCATAGGTCGGGGCCGTCATAAAGGCGCATCTCCTCGGGGGTGTGGTCATGGTCGGGTCAATGCGGGCGGGCGATTTCTTTATATGCAAACAGGCTCCGCCCTTGAAGAACCTGCCCGAAAAGCCATTGGCAGCGGCCGCGCGCTGTGGTCTAATGTTTATGCCTGATAAACTTCCGGAGTCTCCGAAGACTTCGGAAATTTGCTCCGCACTCTACCCACGCCCCTTCCAGCGAAAGGAATGGACTGTGCCATCCGCCGTCCCGGCCCACCGACACACGACGGGAATCACACGCCGCGAACTTCTCCAGGTCGGCTACTCCGGATTGCTTGGCATCGGCCTGCCGGCGCTGCTGGCCCAGCAAGCATCGGCAGCGCAGCGGGCCGGACGACAAGCGGGGCGCAAGCCGAAATCCCTGATCCTCATCTTCCTGACGGGCGCTCCGAGCCACCTGGACATGTTCGACCTGAAACCGGATGCGCCGGCAGAAATCCGGGGCGAGTTTCGCCCCATTGCCACGAAGGTACCCGGGATCCAAATCAGCGAGCACCTGCCGCGGCTTGCGGCCCGCGCCGACAAGTACGCGCTCGTCCGTTCGCTGGCGCACCGCGAGAACAACCACCTGGTCGCGACCCACCACCTCCTGACCGGCTACCCGCAGCCGGGCGCGTTCTTCGACAAGGTGGCGTCGCGCGACGACTGGCCGTGCTACGCCGGCGCCCTGGACTACCTCCGGCCCCGGCGCGACGCCATTCCCAACGGCGTCCATCTCCCGACGTTCCTGATGGAGGGCCCGCTGACCTGGCCCGGCCAGCACGCCGGCATCCTCGGGCCCAAGCACGACCCGTGGCAGATCACCAGCGACCCCAACGTCGCCGACTTCCGCGTGGACAGCCTGCGCCTCGCCCCCGGCCTTGAGGTATCGCGCCTCAACGACCGGCAGGCGCTCCTGGGTGAAGTGGACCGCCAACAGGGCCGCCTGGCCGACCTGGCCGCGGCCCGGCGCCTATCGGATCAGCAGCAACTGGCGTTCTCGATGTTAACCTCGGGCAAGGTGGCGCAGGCTTTCGAGATACACCGTGAGCCAGCCCCTGTTCGCGACCGCTACGGCCGTCATGCGTTCGGCCAATCGTTGCTCCTGGCCCGGCGGCTGGTGCAAGCAGGCGTGCCGGTCGTCCAGGCCAACATGGGCCGCGCGCAGACCTGGGATTCGCACGGCGACATCTTCTCCCGGCTGAAGGATAAGCTGCTGCCCCCTCTGGATCAGGGCGTGGCCGCCTTGCTCGACGACCTGGAGGCGACGGGTTTGCTCGAGGAAACACTCGTGATGCTGCTGGGTGAGTTTGGGCGCACGCCGAAGATTAGCGCCCAGCGCGCGGGCCAGAAACCCGGTCGCGACCACTGGGCGCCTTGTTTCTTTGGTTTCTTCGCCGGGGCGGGCGTCCGCGGCGGGCAGGTGCTTGGCAAGTCCGACAAGATCGGCGCCTTCCCGACGACGACGCCGTATTCGCCGGACGACGTGGGCGCGACGGTGTATCACGTTCTGGGGGTCGATCCCGGCGTCGAAGTGCGCGACCGGCAGAATCGCCCGGTGCGCCTGAACCGCGGCGCGGTGATGCAGAGCCTGTTCACGGGGCGGACGGGATGATCCATGAGGTCTGTCCGGACCGTAGCCGCAGGTCTTTCGTAGGTGGGCCGGACATTGCTGTCCGGCCTGGACGGCGCATGGACAGCAATGTCCGTGCCACAGGCTGAAGACCTGCCTCACCGCGTGCTCGCGGCGGAACAGCCCACTG
>JAFAZD010000269.1 GCA_019239955.1 Armatimonadota bacterium
TGACCGTGGTGCAGGCGTTCGCGCGTGAGAAGCGGGAGACGCGCCTGTTCCACCGGATGTACCGCTCGCTGTTTGAGCGCCAGATCGACACGGTCCGCTTGCAGGCGGGCAACATGATGGCGTCGAACGTGCTGACCAGCATCGCGCCCATGACGGTGCTGCTGTTCGGCGCGCATGAGGTGCTGAGCGGTCGCATGACGCTCGGCACGATGATGACGTTCTACCTGATCCTGGGGATGTTCTACATGCCCCTGCAGCGCCTGACGGACCTGGCGGCGGTGATCGCCAACGCCGGCGCCGCCATCGAGCGCATCTTCGACATTTTCGACACCCAGCCGGACATCCAGGACTCCCCGGACGCCGTCGCCCTGCCGCCCCGGATCGAGGGCCGCGTCGAGCTGCGCAACGTCACCTTCGGCTACGACCCCGACCAGCCGATCCTGAAGAACGTCACGCTGGACATCCAGCCGGGCGAGGTGGTCGCCTTCGTCGGCCCGTCCGGCGCGGGTAAGTCCACGCTGGTCAATCTCATCCCGCGCTTCTACGACGTGACGGGCGGCGAGATCCGCGTGGACGGCCAGAACATCGCGGACGTGAAGGTGAAGTCGCTGCGCCAGAGCATCGGCATGGTGCTCCAGGACAACATCCTGTTCACCGGCACGATCAAGGAGAATATCCTGTACGGCCGGCCCGGCGCGACGGACGAGGAGATCGTGGAGGCCGCCGTCGCCGCCAACGCGCACGACTTCATCCTGGACCTGCCGGACGGCTATGAGACGGAGATCGGCGAGCGCGGCACCAAGCTCTCCGGCGGCCAGAAGCAGCGCCTGGCGATCACGCGCGCGTTCCTGCGCGACCCGCGCATTCTGATTCTGGATGAGGCGACCTCGGCGCTGGACAGCGAGAGCGAGACGCTGATTCAGAACGCCCTGAACAAGCTGATGGTGGGCCGCACCACTCTGAGCATCGCGCACCGGCTCTCGACCATCATGCATGCGGACAAGATCGTGGTGCTGGACCAGGGACGGGTGGTTGAGCAAGGAAAGCACGAGGAGCTGCTGGCGAACAAGGGCCTCTACTACCACCTCTACATGGCTCAGTTCTCCCACGCCCTGGAAGTTCACGAGAGCGCCAAGGCGATCCTCAACGAAGCCGAGGCCACGATCCAGGCCGAGGGCAATGGGAATCAGCTCTGCGGGCGTGAGCGGTTGGCGCTTGCCGCCGCCTGAGTTCGGAAAAGACATGAGGGCGCGGGCGGTGAAAGCCGCCCGCGCCCTCTCGCCGTTCAGCCAGGAAGCCAGCGAATGAATTCGCCGCTTCCGGCGCGGACGCCGAGTGTCTGCCTTCGCAGACACAGGAACCGGCCATTCTTGTCTCCGCGAAGGCGGAGACTCGGCGTCTTCGCCCCAAGCGGCGAATTCATTCGCTGACCGCAATTCATTCGCTGACCGCATCGGACCGAATTCATTCGCTGGCACGCTCGCTGGCGCTCTCTCTCCTGACCGCCATCCCCACTTCACGACGCCTTGATGGAAACCAGCAGACCGTCAAGTCCATGGCCGCGCAGCACGGGGATGAGGATGGAGACGAGATCGGGGTGGGCGGCGACGGCGGCGTTGTAGCGCTTGGTCCCGCTGTCCGCCGCCGGGTCCAGGACCGCATCGGGCAGCGTGTTGTCGCCCAGGATCAGGCCGCCCGCGCGCGTCAGCGGCACGGCCTTCTTCAGATAGTCCACGTAGCCGTCCTTGTCCGCGTCTATGAACACCAGATCAAACTGTGCCTCGCCCGCCGCCTGCAATTGCGCCAGCGACTCCGAGGCAGGGCCGACGCGCACCTCGACCTTCCCCGACAGCCCGGCGCGCTCCACGTTGCGCCGGGCGACCTCGGCGTGATGCGGATCAATCTCCAGCGAGATCATCCGGCCGCCCTCGGGCAGCGCCCGCGCCAGCCAGATGGCGCTGTAGCCGCCCAGCGTCCCGACCTCCAGGATGCGCCGCGCCCCGGCCATGCGGGCCAGCACGTGCAGCAGCTTGCCCTCGCTGGGCGAGACATGAATCCCCGGCAGGCCCTCGCGCCTCGCCTCCTCCCGCGCCGCCCGCAGGGCCTCGTCCTCCGACGCGAACAACTCGCTGATGTAGCGGTCATAGTTCTGAAATGTCTGTTCCTGTTCCGGCATAGTGTGTCTCCTTAGTTTTTACGCCTTGTGGTCGAGAATTCAGGGCTGCCTTTATCACATCTTTTGCACCTTCACGATTTTCAGCAGAAAAGGGGCGAGGAGAAAGGACACGCAACGAGTTGCTTGCAGGCCATGTCTCGTGAATGTCTCTGCATATTCTTTCGTATGCAGGAAGTCAGAAATCAGCGCGCTGCCGCCCGGCTTTAACACTCGTATGACTTCGCGGCACACCGCCGCTCGACCTTCTTTGCTGTAGATGTTATGAAGGCAAAGGTTGGAAAGGACATAATCAAAGGTGTTGTCCGCAAACGGCAGATGTTGAGCATCCGCATTCTTGATTTCCACTTTGTCTTTGACGCCTTCGAGTTCGGCGTTCCGCACCGCTGCCTCGTAGCTGTTATTGCTCAAATCTCCCTTGTTCCAGATATCAATGCCGAAGCTTTTGCCGCTTGTCAGCCGTTTCGCGGCACCGATCACCAGCAAGCCGCGCCCTGTGCCAACATCCAGCACCTGCTCCTTGCCTGTCCATGAAAGCATGTTGAGCATTTTGTCCCGGTGCCGAAATTTCTCGACTTTCACATAGATCAGCGATAGCACGATGGCGCAGAGGCCTAACTGGACCAAAATTGAAAGAACACTGGTCAGGATTCTGGCCGCCTCATTCGAGTATCGGTGCAGAAAATAGCCGGCGACCGATCCTGTAATCACCAGAAGGATTACATTGCGCGCAAGGGCCGGCGCATCAATGCCGTAGTCCGGCTTGTTCTTTTGCGGCGGCTGCATGGTTCCTCCCGATCCGTCCCGCCGGAGTGGCAAGGCTGGTTATCCCAGCGGCCGCAATCCATTCCCGCAGCCACTGCCGGGTGCAGCTCGGGGTGAGATCGGATGCCATCCAGAATGGGCATGGTCTGTCATGGGTTAGCGTCCCCCGGACACAACGAATAGGGTGACGCTCTGCGCGGGCAGGGTTGCCGCCAGACGGCCCCCTGTCACCGGCACGTCCGGCAGGCGGGTGATCGCGTTGGCGGACGTGAGTTGCCAGGCCTGGGCCGTTGCGCCCGGCGTGAAGTGGGACAGCGCGAGCGCGACGGGCGCGGCGGCGTCCGGGGCCTTGTTGATGACCATCACCGTCAGCGCGTGATCGGCGGAGCGGACGGCGGCGAACGACGCCAGGCTGTCCGGGTCGGGGGCGGCGTCCGAGACGCTGACGTCGCCGAACGTGGAATGATGGCCGTCGTAGTTGCGGTACATCTGCATGGCCTTGAACGTCGGCGTGTTGCTGTCCGGCGTGGTCCATCGCGTCGCCAGGTCCAGGCCCTCGCGTCCGAAGATCCCCAGGATGTCGGCCTGGGCCGTCGCGCCGCCCATGTTCCTCTCCGCGCCCCAGTTATACTCCGTGATGCCGATTTTCGTGCCGGGGTAGTACGTCCGCACCCACTCTTTCAGGCGCGGGATCAGCATGATCTTGTCGTTGATCCAGCTTTCGTCCTTGTAGTTCGGGTCCCACAATGAGCGGGTCGAGCGGTTGCGCAGCGCCTGGATTCTGGGCGAGACATCGTCGCCGCCGTCCCCGCCCTGCGGGTAGATGTGGACGGTGAACACGTCCAGCAGCCGCCGGCCCGTCTTTTGGTCGTGCTGGTGAATCTGGGTCAGCAGCCAGGGCAGGTAGTCCATTCCGCCGTGGGCGTCCTTGTCCGGGTGCCCCTGATAGTGGTGCGCCGCCGCGTACTGCTCGTCCGCACCGCTCGAGAAGTAGCCGGGCCAGCCCCACTCCTCCGGCGCGACGACCTGGGCGGCGGGGTTCACGGACTTGACCATCGTGCCGTAGGCGAGGACATCATCCAACTCCTCATGCATGGTCTGGCCCTGCGGGTGGACATCGCGGTGGGTGCTGTGCCACAGACTTGTCTCGTTGTCCATCAGGTAATAGCGCACGCCGCCTCGCGCCGCTCTGCCCCACTTGGCCGTCAAATGCCGAACCCAGCCGCGCTGGAAGGCGGGCGTGGAGGGGATGTGGGCGTCGTGAGGATCGTTGCCGGTGATGTCGGTCTGGCCGTCCGACTTGACGCCGTTGCCCGCATCGCTATGGTACGGGTCGGTCTTCTGCTGCGGGCCGTACTTGGCGACGGAAAAGCTGGGCAGCATCGCCCGGTTCGGGCCGAGCTTGGCGACCCAGCCGATGGTGGGGATCGTGACCATCGGCTGCGCCCCGGCGGCGCGGGTGGCGGCGATGAAGCTGTCCACGCTGCCGCCCGGCGTCGGGTCCTGTTCCGGGATGCTTTCAAAGAACCAGTCGGCGGCGTGGTTGGAGGCGTTCGCCTGCCAATTGTAGCGCGTAGTCGCGTTGCCGCCGGAGCGGTTGAGCGGGCTGTTGAGCGCCCGGAGCTGATCGGTGCTGGCGAAGGCGACGCCGTAGATCAGCGGACTGATGGGGTGGCGATTGGCGTCGGCATCCACTGTGATAACGGTCGGCGTCTGGGCCGCCGCGTGGAGCAGGCCGAGACCCAGGCCAGCGATGAGCAACGGGAAAGTCATTCTCTTCGACATATGCCCATTATAGTTGATTTGCTGAGATTTGCCAAGTGTGCCCCTTCCAGCCACTTCCGACACCGCCCGTGAGTCGCACGCCACAAGGCTTGACAAAGTTTTTCGGCGGGGTTATAATACAGTCACACGCGGGAGTAGTTCAGTGGTAGAATGCAACTTTCCCAAAGTTGAGGTCGCGAGTTCGATCCTCGTCTCCCGCTCCAGTGTTTCTTGATGATGGGGCACGGTGCGCCGTGCCCCGGTTCATTTCCATGGCGCCGTACCCAAGTGGTAAGGGAGAGGTCTGCAAAACCTTTATGCAGCGGTTCGATTCCGCTCGGCGCCTTGACGGATAATATCAGCCTATCCCGCCCCCATCCTTACCTCGGATGGGGGCGCTCTTTTTAATCGCCCTACTCGCCGGAGGTCTGGTCGGGAATGGTCAGAGAGAAACGATAAAGGAGGCCAAAAATGCCTGACGACAAGAGAGCACCTGTAGCCGATGACGGCAACACCACCAACCCGGACGCCATGAATCCGTCCCTACGACGCGACCAGTCCTACGACGACTACCCGGTGGCCGCTGACCCAGATGCCGAGGGCGAGGTTGTGGACAGCAGCGAGTTCGCCGGCATGGCGGAGGAGGCCATTCGGCAGCGCATGGAGGAGCCGGAAGGCGAGACGGCTGAGGGCGACAGCGGCGAAGCGGCGGACGAGGCCGGTGGCGAAAGCAGCGCCGGAGGATAAGGGCGCGCGGCCAGTGAAGCCGGAGGACAGTTTTCGCCTCTCCGGGCGGTCTTGACCCATGCGAGGACTCTTTCTTTGGAGAAGGAGTCCGGGCGGCTGTGGAGAATATGATCGGCAGTAAGACGTTCGTTTCGGTGATGCCTGACGGCGTCGCCGATGGAGGGATGAGCCATGAAGAACGTCGGGAAAGTTCTGCTGCCGGTCATCGCCCTGCTGTTTCTGCTTGCGCTGGGGGCGGGCGCGGCCAGCCGGACCGTCACCATTTATCTGCTCGATCCGAGCATCAATTCCCCCGCCAATCCGTTCAGCCTCAAGGGCGTCCCGCGCGTGGTGAACGCCGCCGCGCCCGCACGTAACGCTCTGGTCAAGCTGCTGGCCGGCCCGACAGCGGCGGAGAAGGCCGCGGGGCTGCTGCGCCTGGAGGACGGCACGCTGCACGTCGGGACGTACACCGTTCACCACAAGGCGGCCAAGGTCAACTTCGTGGGCCACGAGTCCTGGCCCGGCGACCTGTCGCCGGATCGCTTCCGCGCCGCCGTCACGAAGACGCTGCGGCAGTTCCCCGGCATCCAGAAAGTGACGGTCAGCGTCAACGGACGCGCGGACTTCGGCAGCCTCAAGTAGTGCCCGGAAAGGGGCTATTCCGGGCGGCCCAGCGAGAGACGCCGCGCCAGGCGGCCCGCGAGGCGCCTCATCGCCGGGGAGCGGTCGGCGGGATCCAGTCGGACGTTCAACACGTGCATGTGGCGCGGATCGTCCAGGGCAGCCTCCAGGGCGTCCGCCACCGCCCCGTGCGTGTCCGCCACATGGCCCACGCCGCCGCCGACCAGGTCGCAGACCCGCTCGTAGCGCCACTCGGCGATGTCGTTGAACGGCCCGTCCAGCATCTCGCGCTCGGTGGAGTAGCCCCGGTTGTTCAGGATGACGACGATCGGCGACTGGCCGTACCGGACGCAGGTGGACAGCTCGGTGCCTGTCATCTGGAACGCACCGTCGCCGACCAGCACCAGGGGCCGTAGCGTCGGCGCGGCGACCCCCGCCCCGAGCGCCGCCGGGACGGCGAAGCCCATCGTGGTGTAGTAGGCCGGGGACAGGAACTCGGCCGCGCGGTGGACCCGCAGGTCCGCCGCGGCGAACAGGGACTCGCCCACGTCGGCGATCACCACCATGTTCTCGTCCAGAATCTGTTCCAGCTGACGGAACACCCCGGCCAGCGTCGCCGGCGAGTCGGCGGCCGGCGGCTCGGCGGGGCCTTCCTCGCGGCCCGGCAGGGGGCGGATGGGAGCCGCCGGCAGGGGGGCGTCGGCCAAGGCATGCAGGAAGTCCTCAAAGCGGATCTGCCCGTACTGGTGGTGCTTGACCGCGATCCGGTCCGCCGTCGCGTGGACCGTCCGCGCCTCCGAGATGCCGGGGGAGGAGGCGTCCAGATCAATGTCTGTCAGGATAGACCCCAGCATCAGGCAGCAGTCCGACTCGTCCACGAAGCGGTTCACGGCGTCGCGCCCGATCAGGCCGCCGTACACGCCCACAAAGAGCGGGTGGTCCTCGCGGATGACCGATTTTCCGAGCAGGGTGGACGCGACCGGCATTTGGAGACGTTCCACCAGGCGTAGCAGCGTCTCCTGGAGGCCGAACCGATGCACCTCCGCGCCCGCCAGCACCACGGGCCGCCGCGCGGATGCCAGCATCGCGCTGACCTCGGCCACCGCCTCGGCCAGCGCGTCCGCGTCGCTGGCATCCGGCGGGTCTGCCGGGGGTCGGAGCGGGTTTCCCAGCGGCGCGAAGACCAGGTCGCGGGGTATCTCCAGGTACACCGGGCGCTTGTAGCGTTGCAGCGCGGCCAGCGCCCGATCCACCTCGCGCGGCGCGGTCAGCGGGTCATTGATCACGGTCGCCGCCACCGTGATCTTCTCGTAGACCTCCTGCTGGGTGGAGAAGTCGCGGACCATGTGATGCAGCAGCGGGGTGCGCCGCCGCTCGGCCAGGCCGGGCGAGCCGGACAGCAGCACCACCGGCGACCGCTCCGCGTAGGCGCAGGCAATGGCATTAACGGCGTTCAGCCCGCCGACGCAGTACGTCAGGCACGCCGCGCCGATCCCGTTGAGGCGGGCGTAGGCGTCGGCGGCGAAGCCGGCGCAGTCCTCGCGGGTCGTGCCGACGTGTTGGATCGGCGAGTCTTCGATCAGCCGGTACAGCCCCAGCACGTAATCTCCGGGGATGCCGAAGATGTGCCGCAGCCCCAGCGCGTACAGCCGGTCAAGCACGTAGCCGCCGACGGTCTGTGTCCCACCGGCCTCATTCGCCATGCCGCCCTCCGTTCGCCTCTTGCCCCGGCCCACGCTGCGGGGCGAAGCCGCGCCGCAGGACGGACTCCGTGACCGTGCGCGGGATCAGGAATTGGAGCAGGTAGTCGGGACCGCCCGCCTTGGAGCCGATGCCGGACATCGCGGACCCGCCGAAGGGCTGCCGGTCCACCAAAGCGCCGGTGATCTTGCGGTTGATGTAGAGGTTGCCGACCCGGAACTCCCGGCGGACGCGGGCGATGTGCTCGGGCGAGCGTGAGTAGAAGCCGCCGGTCAGCGCGTAGGGCGTGCCGAGCGCCAGGGTCAAGGCTTCGTCGAGGTCGCGGGCGCGCAGCACGGCCAGCACCGGGCCGAAGATCTCGTCCTGGCACAGCCGGCCCGCCGGATCGCAGTCCGTGAAGACGGCGGCGGGGACGTAATAGCCGCGTCCCGCGAGTTCCGGAGGCACGGGCGTCTCGGCGAGCAGCCGCCCCTCCTGACGCCCGACTTTCAAATAGCCCAGGATGCGCTCCTGCGCGTCCCCGTCCACCACCGGCCCGAGCGTGGTCGCGGGGTCCTCGGCGGGGCCGATCTGAATGCTTCGGATGGCTTCGGCCAGGCGGGCGTTGAACGGCCCCTCGGCGGCCCCGATGACGATCACGCGCGCGCAGGCCGAGCACTTCTGACCGGAGTAGCCGGTGGCGGAGGCCAGCACCCCCAGCACGGCCTCGTCCAGATCGGCGTCCTCGTCCACGATGACGGCGTTCTTGCCGCCCAACTCGGCAATGACGCGCTTGATCTCGCGCTGGCCGGGCCGCACCCGCGACGCTTCCTCCAAAATGGACAGCCCGACCGCCTTGGACCCGGTGAAGGCGATCAGGGCGATGCGCGGATCGGCCACCAGCGCCGGGCCGATGACCTCGCCCCGGCCCGGCAGGAAATGGGCGACTCCGGGCGGGACGCCCGCCGCCTCCAGCGCTTCCATCAGGAAATAGCCGACGCGCGACGACTGCTCGGCGGGCTTGAGCACGACCGGGTTGCCCGCGACCAGGGCCGCCGACGCCATGCCGGTCAGGATCGCCAGCGGGAAGTTCCACGGGGCGATGATCGCCGCCGGCCCACGCGCGTCGTAACCGTACTCATTCCACTCGCCGGGCACGTCGCGCCGCCGGGGCGCGGCCAGCCGCTCCATCTCCCCGGCGTAGAACTCGCAGTAGTCAATGGCCTCCGCCACGTCGGCGTCCGCCTCGCGCCAGGGCTTGCCGACCTCAAAGACCTGCCAGGCGCTGATCTCAAAGCGGCGGCTGCGAAACTCGGCGGCCACGCCCCGGAGCAGGGCCGCACGCTCGGCCACCGGCGTGTCGCGCCAGGCCGGGAACGCCGCCTGCGCGGCGGCGACGGCGCGCCCTGTCTGCTCCGGTGTCGCGTAGCAGACGCGGGAGGCGACGCGGCCGATGTCGGAGGGGTCTGGCCGCGCGACGACCTCCGGGGACGTCTCCCGCCGGCCCCCGATCACGACTGGGACGACCTCGCCCAGACCGGCCCGAACGGAGTCCAGCGCGCGGCGCATCTGCTCCTGATTGGCCGGAATGGCGAAGTCGGTTTCTGGCTCGTTGACGAACGCGCCCGGGGCGGCCCCAGCGGACGGCGGGGCGGAGGCGGACACCAGGCGGGCGGGGTCCGCCAGCAGCAAAGCCCCGGCGTCGGCGTCCTCCTCCACGCGGCGGATGAACGAGTCGTTGGACGTGTTCTCCAGCAGGCGGCGCACCAGGTAGGCCATGCC
>JAFAZD010000112.1 GCA_019239955.1 Armatimonadota bacterium
GCCCCGTCGGGTCGCCCCTACATCCGGTTCGCCGTCTGACTCCCCCAGAATTGGGGGCAGGGGGCGATTCTACGCCTTGACTTCGCCGATGACAGGGGCCGCCGCCGTGTCGTGCATCTCCTCCTCCAGCCACCGATAGGCGAGGCCGGCCAGGGCCGCCCCGACGAGCGGCGCCAGCCAGAAGAGCCACAGCTACGCCAGCGCCCGGCCGCCGGCAAACAGGGCGGGGCCGGTGCTGCGCGCCGGGTTGACCGAGATGACTCCCCCCACGTTGGTTGATTGTGCTACAATGACACTGCCAGCCGGCACCGCCATTTCCAGGAATTGCCGATGTCCCGACACCTATCCTTTGCACACCTATCCTTTGCGTTGATTTGCGTTGTCCTGCCGCTCGGTATGCCTGCTCTGGCCGGGGCGCAGACGGCACTCCCGACGCCGGCCGCCGCGCAGGGGCGCAATGCGAGCATCACGTCGAGCGGGCAGACCCTGACCGTCACGTTTCAGCCCGCCGAGTGGCCGAATGCGTACTGGGCGGCGGGCCAGGGGAAGGCGTGGGACTGGCGGCGGGCGACCCTGGCCTTCGATGCGGCGAACCCCGGCAGGCAGCCAGTGGAATTCAGCGTGCGGGTGGATGACGACCCACGCGCCGATGGCGTCCACCACTGCCGGACCGGCAACGCCTCGCTCGGCCCCGGACGGTCCGGCACGTTCTCCCTGGGCCTGGACCCACGCGACCCGCGTGCGATGATGGGAATGGTCGGCGCGCCACCCTCTCCCGTGCGGGCCGGGGTGACGGAGATGGCCGGGAGCGGCGGCGTGGACGCCTCCCACATCGTCGCCTTCCAGATTTTCCTGCACCAGCCCTCTGCGCCCATGACCCTGCGGGTCAGTCGCCTGCGCCTGCTCCCGCCCACGGCGACGGGCGACCTCTACAAAGGCATCGTGGACCCGTTCGGCCAGTTCACTCGCGCCGACTGGCCCGGCAAGGTGCATTCCCTGGCGGACCTCGCCCGGCGTCGCCGGGACGAGGCCAGGGCGCTGGCCGCCGCGCCGTCGCCGCCGGGGCGCGACGAGTACGGCGGCTGGGCGGACGGCCCGTCGCTGCCGGCCACCGGCTTCTTCTCGACCACCCGGCGCGGCGGTCGCTGGTGGCTGGTGACGCCCTCCGGGCGTCTGTTCCTGTCCTGGGGCGTGGACGTGGTGGGCGCGTCGGAGGCCACCATCGTGCATCCGCGCGACGCGATGTTCACGGGACTGCCCGGCCCCACAGACCCGCTTGCCAAATTCTACAGCCACGACTTTTACTACATCTACGGCCCCTACAAGACCGGCACGACCTTTGACTTCTACGGGGCGAATCTGGAGCGCAAGTACGGCCCGGATTATCTGGACGCCTGGCGCAAGACCACGGCGGCGCGGCTGAAGTCCTGGGGCTTCAACACCATCGGCAACTGGTCGGACGAGGCGCTGGAGGCGATGCATCTCGTGCCCTACACGGCCCGCATGGACATCCCCGGCGGCCACGCGCGCGTCGCCTCCGGCTCGGACTACTGGGGCCGGATGCACGACCCCTTCGACCCGCAGTTCGCCGCCGACGCCGACGGCTACTTCCGGGCCAACGCGCCCGCACACAAGGATGACCCCTGGTGCCTGGGCTATTTCGTGGACAACGAGCTGTCCTGGAGCGGCGGCGACGTGGACGGCGGCCGCTACGGCCTCGCCTATGGTTCCCTCGCGGCCCCCGCCGCCCAGCCAGCCAAACAGGCGCTCCTGGCGCAGCTGAAGGCCAAATACGACACGATTGACAAGTTCAACGCCGCCTGGGGAACTCACTTGTCGGCATGGGACGATCTGAGCGCGCCCTACCAGGCCAGCCATCAGCCGAACGGCGCGCAGGAGGCCGACATGGGCGCGTTCGTCTACGCCTTCGCCCGTCAATACTTCACCGTCGTGCGCGACACGCTCAAGAAGTACGACCCGAACCACCTGTACCTCGGCTGCCGCTTCGCCGGGTACACCCCCGAGGCCGTCCGCGCCGCCGCCGAGGTCTGCGACGTGGTCTCGTTCAACATCTACCGGCCGCGCCTGGATCCGAACGCCTGGGCCTTCACGCGGGACCTGAACAGGCCGTGCCTGATCGGCGAGTTCCACTTCGGCGCGCTGGACCGGGGGATGTTTCATCCCGGCCTCGTCTCCACGCCCAATCAGGCCGCCCGCGCCGCCATGTTCCGGGACTACATCCGCAGCGTCGTGGACAATCCGGCGTTCGTGGGGGCGCACTGGTTCCAGTACGTGGACGAGCCGCTCACGGGCCGGCCGTTGGACGGCGAGAACTACAACATCGGCCTCGTGTCCGTCACCGACACCCCCTACCCGGAGATGGTCGCCGCCGCCCGCCGCGTCCTGGCCGAAGCCTACACCCGCCGTGCGGGCCGGAAGTCCTCGTCACGATGAGTCGCCGGAGGCATCATGGTGTTGCATGTGATATTCACTTGTCACTCATGCCACACAGGCATATCCGCAGATAATCGTTGTGGGACTCGTCGCCTATGTATACTCGTATCTTTCTTCTAACCGCCAGCAACCGATGTTCCTTCCGCGTCGGCTCTTGCTCGGTCAATTCATGACATGTGCCGGCCTCTCCTGCGAGAGCCAGTCGGTTCTGCCCCAGAATACCGGCGGCCGATCCATCTGGAGTGACAAGCATGAACGAAAAAGATAGCGAACGAAAAGAATGGCCGCCCTCGCCGACGTGCCCTGCACCGCGCGCGGCCGGGCGCGCTGCCTCTCCCTACGTTGGCGTCATCTCGCTCTTGCTCGCGCTTTTGGGATTTACAGTCGGCGTTTTGTCCCTTATGGGCCACGTCGGAGGCAGCGCGTCCTTTCTCTTTGCCTTCGTCCTGGAACTCGTTAGCCTTGTTGTAGGATGCGTGTCTCGACACTCCTGGCCCGGGAAGGCCGGGGTGGGGGTGTCCCTGATTGTCTTGGCCTTCGTCGTGTGGGAGGTGACGGAAGTGCTGGTAGCGGCTGGCTACGACCGCAAGTAAGGCTAATTGTGGCGGGGAGGTGGACGGCCAGAACGTGCTGGTGGACGCGGACGGCTCCGGGATCACGCAGGCGCACTACACCGACAATCCCGGCTCCTGGGGCGGCGTGGTGAGCCAGCGCCGGGGCGGCGTCAGCAGCTTCTACGTCTTCGACCCGTCGCGGAACACGCGGGCGCTGATGGACGTGAGGGGCGCAACGCTCTTGCCCCTTCTCCGCGCGGAATACCGGAATATACATGAGGAGGCATAGAGTATCTTGGTCTCTGTACTGAGTATCTTGGTCTCTGTACTGCTGGCACCGGTACCCCTGCTCGGCCGCGCCCCTGAAGGCGGAGGAACCCTGACCTCTGCCTTGATTAAGGCGGCCGAGCGAGGCGAGACGGCTCAGGTCAGGCGATTGCTGGACCATGGTGTTCCGGTCGAGGCCAGGGATGCCGAAGACTTTACTGCACTACAGCGCGCGTCCCAGCGGGGCAACGTCCCAGTCATGCGGCTGCTGATCACCCACCACGCCCGCGTGGACGCCAGGAACCCGAGGCGGCAGACGGCGCTGATCGTGGCGGCCCGGGCGGCCCAGCCGGGGGCCATCCGGGTTTTGCTCGACGCGGGCGCGGACGTGAACGCGCGGGAGGATAATGGAGCGACGGCCCTGGTCGAGGCCGCCGGGGCAGGCCCGGCGGCGCCCAGGCGGACCGCGGCCGTGAACGAGTTGCTCATGCGGGGGACCGACGTGAACGCGCACGACGCGATCACGCGGACCACGGCGCTGTTGTGGGCGGCGATGTGGAACAACGCGGACGTACTGAAGCTGTTGCTGGACCACGGCGCCGCGGTCAACGTGAGATCTTGGATGGGCGGTGAAACGCCGCTGATGTTCGCCGCCGAGAACGGTTCTGAAAAGAGTGTACGCCGCCTGCTCGCTCACGGGGCCGACCCCCATCTGCGCGACAACGACGGCAGGACGGCCTATGACTGGGCGGTGCAGGGGCGGCATCCCGCAATCGCCCGGCTACTAAAACAGTGGACGAGCCGCTCACGGGCCGGCCGTTGGACGGCGAGAACTACAACATCGGCCTCGTGTCCGTCACCGACACCCCTACCCGGAGATGGTCGCCGCCGCCCGCAACGTTTTGACAGGAGCCTACACCCGCCGCGCCATTGGGAAATCCGCGATGAAGTAGCACACGGCAGGCAACTGCCATGCTGGGAGTGGCGCAGTTGAAGAGTAAACCTGCTCCTGCGGCGGGTCCGTTCCCCATCCGAAACTGGGTTCAACTGCGTCACTCCCATACTGGTCAGTAGCCCAGCCCGCTGATGACGACCGGGCCGGTCCCGTAGCCGCTGTTGAGGACGGTCAGGCCGTTGGCGGGGCTATAGGCGCGAGCGACGCCATAGGGATTGCCGTACCCGCCGTACCCATAGGCGTTTCCGTAGGCACTCGCGTAGGCGTTTCCGTAGGCGCTGCCGTCGGGGCCGTAAGGGTTATAGCCGCTCGGAAGGTACCCGCTCCCATTCGTCGGTGCGCTTAGGAGCGCGCGCGGAGCCATCGCCTGCTGCGCGGCCATCGCCTGCTGCGCGGCTGTCGCCTGCTGGACGGCCCGCTGAGTCGCCGCCGTCCACTGCCGCTCCGCCTCCCGCTGAGCGGCCTCCGCCTCCCGCTGTCTCTGGGCCTCCTGCTGCGGGTCGTCATAATAGACGTAGGCGAATTGAACGATGGGCGCGCCGCCGTCCACATAGCCGATGATTGTGCCGCCGTGAGCCGGACCTTCGGCGCGGGGGCCAAGCACGTAGACCGTCTCCCAATGAGTCCCCGTCTGCTGCGCGATCTCCGCCGCCGCGCGGCCGACGGTGAGGGGGCTGCCGGACAGCGTCACCGTCCCGCCAACGTCGCCCCCGACCTGGGCGGTCGCGTCATCCATCCCAGCGACCACAGCAATGGCCTTCCGCGCCGGCAGCGTCCCCGGCGGCAGCGGCACGGCGGCCGTCGAATCCACCGTTGGAGAGAGGACATGGCCGTCGGCGGCTTTGCTGACCACGTAGGTCTTGGTGAAGTCCATCCCGGCCGCATTCGCCAGCGCGTTGATCGCCTGCAGCCGCGCCCCCGGCGCATCGGTGTCGTCCAGTCGGAGTGTGACGCGCCGGCCCGAGCGCCCCGGGACGCGGATGACGACGCCGTAGCGGGCGCTCACCTGCGCCGCGGCGCGCGCGAGCGGGACATCGCTGAACGCCAGCGGTTGAGGGTATGCCGCCCTAGCCAGGGCGACGGTCAGTGACGCGGTCACGGACCAAGAGAGAAATTGACGTGTGTTCATGATCTGCACCTCCGAGGGCTGACTTCGTCACCCTCACGACTCGCGGCGGTCACATCCGAGGTGGCCGCCAGACTTTTCTCTATCCTACACGCCGCACATGAAAAAGGCATGAAAGGCAAAAGCAACGGCCGCCTCTCAGAGAGGCCGGCGGTCCTCACGTCCCCGGATGGCGGCGGGCCGCCTTTGCGCTCCGCCGCTTCGTCATGTTCTCGTCATCTTTTTCGGATATTCTCCGCCTGTGAAGGACTCACCGCGCACGGCCCGGTGGCGGTTTGCACCGCCCCTGTTACTGCTGGCCGTCGGCCTGCTCGTTCTGGGCGCGGAGGTCACGGCCTACCGGCGTCACCTCCGGCAGTTGGCCCGGGCCGCCTCGACCGGCCCCCAGACCATTCCCCAGATGCTGAAGCTGATCGGCGATCATTTGGACCCACGGGCGGTCCTGTACCTGAATGACGAGCGGGCCGCGCTCCTGGAGGCCCAGCTCAAGGCTCCAAACGCGGGAATGAGTCCGATTGACCACGTCAAGATCGAGTCCAGGTATGCCGACGAACTCCTCAAGGCCGGCAAGACGGAGCAGGCCCTGCAGGAGTTCCACCTGGTCGAGCAGCAGATTCAGGCCCATGCGCCCCCCGCCCTCTGGAGGCAGGCGAGGTTGTACCTGCTGACACAGGAGGCGATCGGCTACCTGCGGCTGGGCGAGCAGCAGAACTGCTGCGCCAGCAACAACGCCTACTCCTGCCTGCTCCCCATCGCCGTCCCGGGCGTCCACACCAAGCAGTTCGGCTCCCGCAGCGCCATCCGCTGCCTCACCACCGTGCTCCGCGCCCAGCCGGACGACCTGCAGGCCCGCTGGCTGCTCAACATCGCCTACATGACCGTCGGCGAGTACCCCAAGGGCGTCCCCCCCCAGTGGCTGATCCCCCTGAAGGACTTCGGCACCGCCCCCTTCCCGCGCTTCTACAACGCCGCCCCGCAGATGAGCCTCGACCTGCTGGGGCTGTCCGGCTCAGTCATCATGGAGGACTTCGAGGGCAACGGACTGCTCGACCTGCTGATCTCCTCCCAGCGCCCGGACGGCCAGATGCGCTACTTTCATAACAACGGCGACGGCACCTTCACCGAGCGTACCAAAGAGGCCGGACTGGTCGGAGAGATGGATGGCCTGAACCTGGTCGTCACGGACTACAACAACGACGGCCGCCCCGACGTGGTGGTGCTGCGGGGCGCCTGGTACGGTAAGAGTGGGCATCTGCCCCTGTCCCTGCTGCG
>JAFAZD010000335.1 GCA_019239955.1 Armatimonadota bacterium
CTCGGCCCCGGTGAAACGGGTCTTCTCGTCTAGGATGGCCCCTTGCAGGTCCGCGCCGCACAGATTCGTCCCGCGTAGGTCCGCCCCCTGCAACTCCGCCCGCTGGAGGTCGGCCTGGCGCAGATCGGCGCACTCCAGGTCGCTGCCCTGTAGGTCGGCCCGGGCCAGGAATGTGTGGTAGGCCCTAGCGTAGCGCAGGTTGCGCTTCTTCAGGTCGGCCTCCTTGACCGAGAGAACCTCCTTGTCCGTCGCCGTCCAGTTTGCCGGCTTCACGCAGATGTCCGCTCCGTTGATGTCCAAGAAGGGCCGGTCGCCGAGGTGATCTTCCATCATGTCCACCACCCATCCCGACACGTCGGAGGCGAGCGACGTGTGACCCGCTTCCTGCGGCGTGTCACCCGGCAGACGGCCCCAGAATGCGCCGTAAGAAAGAAAGGCGGGCACCGCGCAGACGGCCAGCGCGATGGCGCCGTACCGATAGATGTTTGGATCCCGGAGCGGCTGACGCCAGCGCAGTAGGCGCACGTCGTCTCGGTCCAGCGTCGCCACCGCCAGGCGGTAGAGCTGGATGCCCGCCCAGGTCGCGGCGAAGAGCATGAGGATGTGCAGGGCGGTGCCGAGGGTGTCGTGCAGACGCACGTACCGCATCCAGAACATCAGCAGGCTGAACGGGACGGCCCACCAGGCGAGCAGGATGCAGAGGCCCGCCTGTAGACTCGCCAGCGGCGGCCGCCGCCCCTGCAGCTGGACAAAATGCCGGCAAACCAGGTCGTTGACCAGCCAGGGGTACGTCTGCATGTCCACGGTCTCGCCGCCCGGGAACACCGCCGGCAGTTTGGCGCACCCCTCCCACAGCCGCTGCATGTAGATGTGGAAATACAGGTACAGGCCCAGCAGCACGGCGGGTGCGTCCCAGTAGAACGACGTGATGGCGATATCGGTCTGGATGATCGGCAGCCGGGACGTGCTGGAGTCGGTCAGCAGCTGCGCGTCTGTGGTCGCGCTATTCACGAGCCAGGCGTACACGCAGCCGAGCAGCATCGAGAGGAAGATGCCGCTAGCGGTCTTGGACAGATCATTGACCTTGTCCAGCGCCTTGAAGGCGGCGCTGGGCGGCAGTTGGGTGTGGCAGAGGCTCGCGCCGCCTAGCTGCGCCTCGAGCAGGTTGCGCGCCTGGGACAGATCGGCGCAGTCCAGGTTCGCGTCCCGCAGGTCCACGTCCTCCAGGGCGGCCTGGCCGAACTCGGCGTCCTGCAAGTTGGCCTGCCGCAGACAGACCAGATAGGGCGAGTCCGGGGACAGTGGGGAGGACACGTCGGAGAAGTCGCAGCCGCTGAAGTCAATGCGGCTGAGGTCGGGCTGTCTCCAGTCGGGGCGGCCCGCCTTCAGCCACTCCCGATGCTCCGCCAGCAGCGCGCGTAGCTGCGCCTGGGTGATGCGCCGCAGCGGAGTCGGCTCACACTCCGGCTCGGTGACGCGGGCGCCGATCCGGCCGTTGCCGGTCGGCCCGTCGGCTGGTCGGCCGGTTCTAGATTCTGTGACACACATAGCGACGGCACCTCCGGGGAGCGTTTCACGGGTCCATATGACATGGAAGGTGTTGCAGATTGTACCGCTGGCGGGTGGCAGTGAGAGTAGCCTATTTCACGACATGGGCGTGAAATGCCTCACATGACTTGGCACGGGGGCGCGGCATTTACGAGATTGACTACTCCCTAACTTGACAAATCACATCCGGGAGGCTATACTAGATCATGCGTCTGACCACGAAAAGCCAGTACGGCCTGCGCGTCCTGGGTGACCTGGTTCGCAACTGGCGCGAGGACAACGGCTACGTCCAGGTCGGCGAGTTGGCCGCCCGCTGCGACACCTCGCAGAAGTATCTCGAGCAGGTCCTGCTCCCACTCTCCCACGCCGGTATCCTGGAAAGCAAGCGCGGACAGCACGGCGGCTACCGTCTCAACCGCGCCCCCGAAGACATCTCGCTCGCCGAGGCGCTGCGCCACCTCGAGGGCCTGCTGATGCCCATCCCCAAGTGGGCCGACGACAGCAGCGCCGACAGCTCCGAACTCGCCCGCGTCCTGCGCCGGGTCCGCGACGCCATCCGCGCCATCCTCGAAAACACCCCCATCACCGTACTGGCCGAGGGCGACCGTGCCGTCACCCGGAAACAGACCGATGAGGCCGTCGAGGCCCTGATGTATTACATCTAGAAGGCCCTGCCCCTTCAATCCCGCGGCAGGGCATAGATGAGGATGCCGCGATCTGGGTCGCGCGGGCCGGGGAAGAGGGGCGGGCCCTGGGCAGCGGTGAGGGCGTAGAGCCAGCCGACGGGGGTGTCGCCGGGGGCGAAGACGACTCCACTGCGGCGGGTGTCGGCGTCTATCAGCAGGTGGGTGACGCCCAGTTGGCGCAGGCGGCGGCGCAGGTCATCGGGCGAGCGCACGTCCGGGCCGAAGACGTAGGCGCTCTGGTCCGCCCACAGATAGGGCCGGTCGCAGTAGAATCCGAAGGGGTAGCCGTACAGCAGCACCTTGGCGTGGACCGGCAGCGACGTGTTGATGAACCGCATGGCCTCATACCCGGCGAAGTAGCGCGTGCGGTAGACCTCCGGCGATTCCAGCCCTAATGCAACCGGGGCCTGCGCCCCCGCGAGCTGCGCGCCGACCGCGAGTGACCAGAGCAGGGAGCCGCCGGTCAGGGCCGCGAGCGCGTACCCGGACAGCGTGCGGGCGGCGACGGCGCGGCACAGGGACCAGGCGGCCAGCAGGCAGAGGACGGGGACGAGCGGCAGCAGGAATCGAACGAACTGCGTCTGCGTGAACCAGAGCAGCAGCCACCCCAGCGCGTACAGGGCCAGCAGACGGACAGCCTTCGGCGCGGGGTGACGCTGAAATGCCGGGAAGAACAAGGCGGCGAGCAGGACGGGCGACAGTGAGAGCAGTGCCGACGGGAACTCCGTGAAGGGCTTGGGCCAGGCGGTCGGGTGACCGGGCGGCAGGTACATGGTCAGATGCCAGGGCAGCAGGATCGCCGAGGCGACGTCGCGCCCCATGCCGGGATCGTTGGAGGCCGCATAGGCGGCGGCGTGGGCGCCGTCCCACCACCTCCCGCCGAACAGGGAATAAAAGTAGGGATACACGGGGTTCCCCGTGCTGATCCAGGACTTGACGTACCAGGGCGAGCCGACCGCGAGCGCCAGCGCCCCCCAGAGGATGGCCCCGCCCAGCGCGCGGCCCGGCGACTGATGTTCCTCCCGCCAGCGCCACAGCGCCAAGCCCGGCGCGAGCAGCAGCACGGTCATCAGCGCGGTCGCCTTCGTGCCGAGGGCCAGGCCCGCCAGCACGGCCCCCAATCGCAGCCACCCCGAATCGCCTGTGGACAGCCCGTGCGCGGCGCACAGCAGGGCGACGGTGGTGAAGAACGTGGTCGCCAGATCAATGTAGGCGGCGCCGGCCTCCCAGAAGACCAGGGGCGTCGCCGCGAACAGCAGGGCGGCCCACACCCCCACGCGCGGAGTCAGACAACGCGCGCCCAGCCGGTACACGGCCAGGGCCGAGCCGACGGCGCAGGCCCAGTGGAAGCACTTGGCAAGCGGTACGCTGCCCGCCATTAGCCCCAGCGTGTACCACATCTCCGTCGTGAAGGCGAAGTTGCTGTGGGGCTGCCAGGGCAACGACTCGATGCGGTGCATCTCCAGAAACAGCTTCGGGTCCGCGAGATGATAGGAAAGGCTGTCCCACTCGGTCGCGTTGACGCCGGGGATGAAGACGACGGGCGGGGCAAAGACGCCGACGAGGGAAATCAGCGCGAAGGCAACGAACGGGACGGCGGCGAGTCGGCCCCGCCATGACAGCCGCCTCGGCCGCCACGCGCGCAATTCTCGAAGCATCCTTCCGTGCTGGCGCCCGCCCAGCAAGGTCAGAGTCAGCACCCAGAGCACACCGGCCAGCGGGTACAGCAGGCCCAGCAGCCCCAGTGCCAGCATGCCATAGGCCAGCAGGCCGAGACCGAGCGCGAAGCCGACCAGGTTCCGGTCCAGCCGCGCCGCCGTCTCCGGCAGGCACAGCCAGGCGGCCGGCACCCGGCCGGCGGCCGTCACGACCCAGGTGATGGGGAGAAACAGCAGAGGCATTCGCTCACGCCTTCAGAGATTCCAACTGCCCGGTCACGGAGGCGACTCGGCCCTCTGCGCCCAGCCCCAATGTGACGCGGCCGAGGTAATGGCCGAACCAGCCCGCCTGCGCGATGGGCACTCTGCCGATGACTTCCGGGGCGGTCAGCGTGACGTGCGAGTGGCCGCCGACGATCAGATGCAGTCCCTGACAGGCGGCGGCCAGGCGTTCGTCCTCGCGGATGCCGATGTGGGTCAGGGCGATCAGCACGTCCGCCTGCGGGC
>JAFAZD010000346.1 GCA_019239955.1 Armatimonadota bacterium
GACGGCCTGGTGTCGGAAAAAGGACACAGATGCCGCAGACGCGCCCAGCGTGTTCGAAACGCTGCCGCTGTTGACCTTGCAGGTCATGGCCATGATTGGCTCTGTGTATTACCTCCAGGATGCGTTGCCTGTTCTCTTCGCGCCTCCCCCGACGCACCTAGCACAGTTCGGTCATATGGCCCGGTGGTTATTGTTACTCGCCGGAGTCCTGGCATATGTCGCCATTGGCCTGCACGAGAGGGGGTTAATTGGCAACGCCAATGAAGTCGCATCCCATGAGGAGGTATTCTGGGACAAACGGCTCAACTTCAGACAACTGAAAAAGGTAAACCAGACAATATTCTCGGGGTGCGGCGATAAGGCAAAGATGGGTGAGATTGAAGAAGATCTATGTCAAGATGATCAACTCGCATGATGGACGTTATGGTTGTACGCCCTCGGCATAGGGAGGAACTTGCCGCAGGAGGGGCGCGTAACATAGAGCACGGGGACAGAAAGGAGAACAAGCCCATGCCCAGGAAGTCCTATCCAGTCGCTCCGGCGGTGTCTGTCTTGTTGTTGGGAGGCGGCTTGGCCGCCGCCCCGGCGGTGCATCATCCGACCAGCGCGGCCCATGTCCAGATGCCGCAGGCCCAAGTGGCAGGTGAGACAATCCCGCCCTGTTACATGGTGTTCGATTGTCGCACCGCCTCAATCGTTCACCGCACCCACTACCATCACCCATCCTTATCGCCCGCTCCTCTTGCTAATTCACTTGGCATCACTGACTATGACGGCAACCCCCTGCCGCCCACGGCGGTGGAAGCGCCGCAGTGGACGTTCCACGACGGCCCGCCCCCGGCTCACCGCCGGTAGAAAATCGGAGGAGCAGGAGAACCTGTCGTATCCCGCTCTTGCTCCTCCCCATCACTTTTCAAAAAAAGTTGAAGCCAATCGCCGCCGATCCCGTTTCTCTATTGAGAGGAGCGGGCGTTGGACGATGACGCGCTGATGCGGCAGGTGGCGGCGGGTGACGCGCAGGCGTTCGAGCGGCTGGTCAGGACGTACCAGCCGCGCCTGCTGCGCTTTGCCATGCGCCTGCTGGGCGGCGATGCAGATGCGGCCCAAGACGCCGCGCTGGAGGCGCTGCTGCGCCTGTGGCGCGTCCGGGAGCGCTGGCGACCCTGTGGCGGCTCGCTCGAAGGCTTTCTGCTGCGCGCCGTCCGCAACATCTGCCTGGACCATGCCCGCGCCGCCCATCCGACGGAACGGCTCCAGGGGGAAGTTCCGCAGGGCGGCGATGATCCCGCAGAGCAGTCCCAGAAACAGGCGCTGGCGGAGGCGATCCGGGAGGCCGTGCGGACTCTGTCCGAGCCGCAACGGACTGTGTTCATCCTCAGCCAGTACGAGGGGCTGTCCTACGCCGAGATCGCCGCCATTTTGGAGTGCCCGGTCGGCACGGTCGCCTCGCGCAAGCATCTGGCGACGGAGACGCTGCGGCGGCGGCTCTGGGCCTGGCGGGAAGAGGGAAACGATGACTGAAGTGCATGAAACGGGTGCGGCCGCGGCCTGCGAAACTCGCCGGGCGTGTCTGACGGCGCTGCTGGACGGTGAGTTACCGCCGCACGATGCGACAGAGGTATGGGCGCACCTGGCCGAATGTCCGGCCTGCCGGCGGGCGTGGGAGGAGTTGGCGGCCGTCCGCGACCTGGCCGCACAATGGACGATGGGGGACACGCCGGACCTCTGGCCGGCGGTCCAGGCGCAGATTGAGCCAGAACCGTGGGAGACGGTGATGGCCGAGCTGCGCCAATTGCGGGCCGAGACGCAGGCACTGTGGGGGGAAGTGGCCCAGCTTCGCCGGGAGCTGGCGGCACGTCCCACGCCGCCCGAGGCGTCCTCTCGTCTGCTGTTCCCGAACGGCCCCGCCGCCCCGGCGGGCCGCCGGCTGGTTTAGGAGGGGAGAGTCAGATACCGCCCGCTAAAGCAGGCGGCTTGTCCCTAGCCCGAGAGGCTCTGCGTTCTCACGCGAGCAACGGCTGAGACGATGCGACTTCTGACGGAGCCGCGTCGGACGGTGAAGACCAGCCGACAAGGTACTTGTCACGGATTGAGCGGGCGGCGTTGATGTCCGCGTTGGCGCGATGACCACACGAGCGACACACGAACCTGGACTGGGACGGGCGGTTGCCACGGTAGATGTGACCGCAGGTGGCACAACGCTGCGACGTGTGCCTGGGGTCAACCCCGACAACACGACAACCGAGTGCCTCAGCCTTATAGTCCAGGAACCAGCGCAATTGGGCGAACGACCAGGAGTGCAGGCGGCGTTTGGCCTCGCCCCTGGTCGCCTTCACCCGCTGGCGGATGTTCGTCAGGTTCTCCACCACGACGGTGGTCCCCACCGTGATGCCGTCAAGGATACGCTTACTCAATACGTGGTCGCAATCCCGTCGGAATCGAGTCTCTCGACCCGCAAGGGTTCTCAAGTGCCGCTTGGCGGACTTAGACCCATTGGATTGCAGTTTTCGCTTCAGGCGGAAGCGACGCTTGCTGACTTCGCGCCAGCGTTTCTTGCCGTGCAGACGACCGTCGGACGTGACGGCGGGACGGGTCACGCCCAGGTCAACGCCGAGACATTGTCCGTTATCAGCAAACTCAACGTCGCCCAGTTTCAGGACGACGTGCAGGGTGAACCTGCCCTTGCGGTTAGTCCCGCGCCCTGCGGGGCGGTAAACGAGGTCGGCAGTAGAGACACGATTGCCGACCAGAGCCAGCGCATAGGCAGGGACGGAGAAGGCGACTTTCTGCCGACCCGCGACGGTAGCAAGGTTCACCACCCCCTTCTGCCAATCCACCGAGAACGAGTTGACGTTGTAGCGGGGCGGGCAGAGCGTGGACTGTGGCTTGCTGACTTTCTTGCCCTTCCTGGCAAGGGCCAGGGCGGACTTGACGGCTTCCGCCGCCTTCTGCCGCGCCTGCACGTGCAGGTCGGAGACGAGTTCTGGGCAGAGGGACTTGCAATTGCGATAGGTGAGTTTGTGCAGGGTGTAGGCGTTGCCCTCTTTCAGCCGCCAGCCTTGGGCGCAGACAGCGTTGAACGAGTGCGTGAACTGGCGCATCGTCTCCAACAGGCTTTCGGCCTGTTCCGTTGTGGGACTCAGGGACAGCCGCAACGTCCTGTCCATGCCCCTATTATACCATACGCGAGCACGAATTTACAACAACCGGGAGGAGGACGCAGGGTTCAGGGCAGCCTGCGGCAGACAGGAACTTGTTCCTGCTTCGCAGGAAGGCATTCCCCTGCCGCCTGAAGAGCGGCAGTCCCCTGCCTTGTTTTCTATGGAACTCAGCACGTTGCTGACAGAGATGGTCCAGCGGCAGGCGTCCGACCTGCACCTGGTCGCGGGGATGCCCCCGATCTTCCGTGTCCATGGGGAGCTTGTGCCCCATACCACGCCCGTCAAGCCGACGGACTTGTTGGAGGCCGGGGCGGTGGAGGATTTGCTTTCGCCGTATCTGAGCGATTTGCAGAAGGCACAATTGGTGGAGCGGGACCTACGGGTGACGCTGCGGCAGGATCAATCCGTCTTTCACTGCCAGGTCTTTCGGGAGCGGGGGCGACTGGCCGCCGCCATTCGTGTTGTGCCTTCGCGGGTATGGTCTGTGGACGAGTTGGGGCTGCCGCCGGTTTTAGAGCGGCTCACCCACACCTTGCGGGGGCTGATTCTGGTGACGGGGCCGGCCGGGTCCGGCAAGTCCACCACCGTGGCGGGCATGATCGAGCACATCAACCGAACGCGCAAGGAGCGGATCATCACGGTGGAAGACCCGATCCAGTACGAGTTCAGCAGCAAACTCAGTCTGATCACGCAACGCCAGGTCGGGGAGGACGTGGAGAGTTATGAGCAGGGTCTGCTGTCCGCGATGACCTCGGACTTGGATGTGGCGCTGATCGGCGAGTTACGGGACCTGGAGACCGTGCGGCTGGCGCTGGTGCTGGCCGAGACGGGCCATCTGGTCTTTTCCACGCTGAGTGTCGAGACGGTCTCGGAGGCCGTGCAGCGGCTGATCGAGGTCTTCCCGGAGCCGCGCGCCACGATTCGCCGACTGCTGGCGCGCACGCTACAGGCGGTGATCGCACAGAAGTTGATCCCGGCCTCGGCGGAATACAAGGCCCAGACCAGCCAGGGCCGGCTCGCCGCCAATGAGATACTCATCATGACGCAGCGTGTCCGCCAGATGGTTCTGGAGGAGCAAACGGATTTCACGCTGGCGATGGAGGCCGGACGCGGTGACGGGATGCAGACTATGGACGCGGCGATCCTGGACCACTACCGCGCTGGACGGATTTCGTATGACGTGGCGGCGTTGAGCCTGGAAGACCGTACCCGTCTCGGCCCCCCGCCGCCTGTCTCCTAGCGCCGGTAGGCGATCTGGCCGCCGATGAGGGTGCAGGCGACCTCGCCGGTGTCGGGGCGGAGGAGGACGAGGTCGGCGTCCTTGCCGGGTTCCAGGCTGCCGAGGCGGTCGGAGAGGCCCAGTTGGCGGGCGGCGTTGGCGCTGGCGTAGGCGGACGCGACGTGGGGCGGCAGGGCGGCGAAGCGCAGGGCGTTGCGGAAGGCGCGGTTCATGGTCAGGACGCTGCCGGCCAGCGTGCCGTCGGCGAAGGCCGCCGTGCCGTCGCGGACGAAGACGGGGACGCCGCCGAGGGCGTACTCGCCGTCGGGCATGGCCGCGCCTTCCATCGCGTCGGTGATGAGCACGGCCCCCGCCGGGCCTTTGGCGGCCAGCAGCAGGCGGACGACCAGCGGGTGCAGATGGACGCCGTCGGCGATCACCTCCGCGACGATCTCCGGGCGGGCGAGCACGGCCCCCGCCGCGCCCGGATGCCGGTGGTGCAGCGGCGGCATCGCGTTGAAGGTATGGGTCCCCTGCGTCGCCCCCCACCCGACCGCCGCCTCCACGTCTTGGGCGGTTGCGTCGGTGTGGCCGAGGGACACGATGACCTCTGCGGCGCGGGCGGCCCGCACGAGCGCCTCCGCGCCCTCCGTCTCCGGGGCGAGCGTGATTTGCCGGACGGCCTCGCCGGAGAGCGCGACCCAGTGCTGAAACTCGGCCACGTCGGGCGGGCGCACGTGGGCCTCGGGCTGCGCCCCTCGGCGTTTGGCGTTGATGTACGGGCCTTCCAGGTGCAGACCCAGGACGCGGGCCTCGTCCGCGCCGCGCTCGTCCTCCCGGACCCGGCGGACGGC
>JAFAZD010000080.1 GCA_019239955.1 Armatimonadota bacterium
GAAAATGGGCCGGGCGTGGTGCGACTGGTGCAGGTGTCTGCGCCGGACGCGGATGACCTATCGCTGCGCCGGCTGGTCCTGCGTGCCTACTTCGACGGGCACAAGACGGCCGACGTCGCGGCCCCGCTGTCTGACTTCTTCGGCAACGCCTACGGGCGCGGGCGCGACTTCCAGTCGCTGCTGGTGCGTCGTCAGGGCGGCATCTGGCAGGCCCGGTTCCCGATGCCGTTCGGCCACAGTGCCCGATTCACGCTGGAAAACGGGAATGGCCGGCCCGTGACGGTGCAGTGGGCCGAGGACGTGGAGAAGAGGCCGTTCCTGCCGGGCCAGGTGGGGTACTTCCATGCCCAATGGCGGCAGGAGGTCACGCGGCGCGGAGTCCCGCACGTCTGGGCGAGCGTTCAGGGGCGGCGGGGGCACTTCGTCGGCGTCGTGCAGACGATGGCCGGGCCGCAGGGGCTGGGCTTCTTGGAGGGCGACGACCAGTTCCGCGTTGATGGCGAGACGTGGCTGCCCTCTCAGGTCAAAACCACCGTCATCGGCCCCTGGAACGGCACGGGGACGGAAGACTGCTTCAACAGCGGCTGGTACTTCTCCGGCGGCCCCAATGCCCTGCCGATGAACGGCGCGCTGGTGCGCGAGGACGCGGGCCGTATCAACGCCTACCGCTGGTTTGTCAATGACGCGCCGGACTTCCAGTCCTCCCTGGACGCCCAAATCGAGCACGGCGGAGCCAATGACGCCCCCGGCGTGTACTACTCCTCGATCTCCTACTGGTACGATGACGGCTCAGTGGCAGGCGAACCTGCGATGCCGCCCGCGCCGCAGATTGCGCTGCCGTCGCCCCCCACGCCGACACCGAGTTTCAAAATACCGGGGGCCATCGAGGGCGAAAGCCTGCTGAACTCCGCCAGGGCGACGGGCGGCCAGGTGGTGGTGCAGGACATGGATGCGTCACCGGGCCGGTGGAGCGGCGACCGGCAGCTCTTCTGGATCGGCACGAAGTCCGGGGACACCCTGATGCTGCCCGTGACCCCGCCCGCCGCTGGCACGTATGACCTGATCGGCTACTTCACCGAGGCCGCCGACTACGGCCGCTTCACCTTCTCCCTGGCCGGCCATCCGCTTCCTCTGACCGTGGACCTCTACCACGACGGGGTGATCCCCAGCGGCCCCCTGCTGCTGGGCCGCGTCCGCCTGCCGACGGGCAGCAACCCCCTGGTCGTCACCGTCGCCGGCAAGAACCCCGCGTCCCAGAACACCCTGTTCGGCCTGGACGCCCTGCTCCTGCTGCCGGCGCGGTAGGAGCACCCGGTGAACGAGATGAAAATCAGCGCCCTGCCGTTGCTGGCCCTGCTGCTGTGTGGTCTCCCTCTGCGCTTGCGCGCGGCTGCGCGGGACTACTACCGGATCACGGTCGTGGATGCCGATACGGGGCGGGGCGTCCCGCTGGTCGAGTTGCGGACCACCAACGATCTGCGCTTCTACACGGACAGCAACGGCATTGTTGCCCTGGACGAGCCGGACCTGGTGGGCCGCACCGTCTGGTTCTCGGTGAAGAGCCACGGCTACGAGTACCCGGCGGACGGCTTCGGCTATCGGGGCGTGGCCCTGCCGGTCAAGCCGGGGGGCCGGGCGACGATCAAACTGAAGCGCCTCAACATCGCCGAGCGGCTGTACCGGCTCACCGGGGCCGGCATCTACCGGGACAGTGTCCTGGTCGGTCAGCCGGTCCCCATGCGGCAGCCGCTGCTGAATGGCCTGGTGATGGGGCAGGACACGGTCGAGGTGACGCCCTACCGGGACAGGCTCTACTGGTTCTTCGGCGACACCGAGCGGCCCTCGTACCCGCTCGGCCAGTTCGCCACCTCCGGGGCCACGTCCCTGCCGCCGGGCCGGGGCGGCCTCGATCCCGGTCAGGGCGTGGACCTGACCTACTGGGTGGATGCGAGCGGGTTCAGCCGGCCCATGCTGCCGCTGCCCGGCCTCGGCGGCCCCGTCTGGGTGGGCGGCCTGTTCACCCTGACCGACGGCGCGGGGCGGGAGCGCCTGCTGACGCATTACGTCCACCTGGACGGCCACGGCCAGGTGGGCGAGCAGGGCTTGGCCGCCTTCAACGACGATAAGGCGGTCTTTGAGCCGCTCCGCACGTTCCCGGTGGACGCGCCGCTGTACCCCGACGGGCACCCGTTCCGCGCGACGGCGGGCGGACAGGTCTACCTCTACTTCCAGCCCAAGACCATGGAGGCCATGCCCCTGGTGCGCGTGCGCGCGGACATGGCGCACATCACCGACCTGCGGACTTACGAAGGCTTCACCTGCCTCGCGCCCGGCAGCCGCTTCGACGGGGCGGCCACTCGCCTGGACCGGGACGCCAATGGGCGACTGATCTACGCCTGGAAGCCGGACACTCCCCCGCTGGGCAATGAGCAGCAGCAGGCGCTGATCGCCGCCGGCAAGATGAAGGCGGCGGAGGGATTGTTGCAGTTGCGGGACGCGGACACGGACGCGCCCGTGCAGACTCACGGCGGCTCGGTGTTCTGGAACCCCTTCCGCAAGCGCTGGGTCATGATCGCCGGCCAGCAGTTCGGCGGGCCGTCCTTCCTGGGCGAGCTCTGGTTCGCGGAGTCCGACACCCCCGTCGGCCCCTGGGTCTACGCGCGCAAGATCGTCACGCACGACCACTACACCTTCTACAACCCGACGCAGCACCCGTTCTTTGACCAGGACGGCGGCCGCCTGATCTACTTTGAGGGCACCTACACCGACACCTACTCCGGCAACCCGGACAAGACGCCGCGCTACAACTACAACCAAATCATGTACCGTCTCGCCCTCGACGACCCGAGCCTGTCGCTCCCCGTCCCGGTGTACCGCCTGAAGCGCACCGATGGAAGCACGGGCTACGCCCTCCGCGAGACGGTAGACGCCCAGCACGAGTGGGGCCAGGTGCAGGACGCGCCCTTTTTCGCCGTCCCGCCGAGCCGCCCCCACGACGGTCTGATTCCCATCCCGGCAAACCGCCCGCCGCTCTTCTACGCCCTGCCCCCCGCGCCCACAGCCTCGGAGAAGCCATCGCCCGCCGTCGTGCCCCTGTACGAGTACCACGACGCGCGAACTGGGGCCGACTGGTACTCCCCAGACCCGAACGGAGCGACGCAGACCGTCACGCGCTCCCTTCAGCCCCTCTGCCGCGTCTGGCGTAATCCGTCTACGATCCTCGCCCGGGATGACGAGGCGAAGCCGGACCCGTAACCCCATCGAGTACGTCAGTAAGCGAGGTGAGTTGCTTTCGTGTCTACCATCACAGTCGTCAAGAAGAATGGTCAAGCGGCCATTGCCGCCGACACAATGACCAAGTGGGGGGCGAAAAAGAAACGTCGGCCTGCGTCGTCAACCACAACAAGATCCTTGAAGTGCAGGGCAGTTATTCACGAGCCAGCGCGTAACGTCGGTGCATCACATGGGTCATGGCATGATCGGGATGTCCGGGGTGAGCGGGCGCTGGCCGCGCAGTAGGCGAATGCCCTCACCGACCAGGCGCAGGTACCAGTCGCTGGGCAGGCCGTCGTAGCCGACGAAATGGCCCTGGACCGGCGGGGAACTTGTCACCTTGAAGATCGCCGTGCCCTCGTCCACCTCGTCGAACATGGCGACGTAAACGGCCTCTTCCTTGAGTTCCGCCAGCGCGTGGAACTGCTCCCAGAGGAACCGGCCCCCGCGCCGGGGGATCGTGGACGTGCCCGGCGGCTGCCGCTGGAGGTTGTCCCAGCTGAAGCCGGGGTAGACCACCGGAATCCACTGGACCCCGTGGCGGTCGCACTCCCGTCGGTCGTCGGCCCAGTAGCCGACGGAGGCGTGTTTCGTCCCCTCGGCGTCCACGCTGTAGTTGCCCACGTTCCAGGGCACGTAGGCGTCAAAGCGGCGGTAGAGGGCCTGCCACTGCGGGTCCGGGTTGCCGCGCCAGTTCCAGTCCCCGCCCCCGACCAGATACGCCGCGTGGGGGCCCGGAGCATGGAAGAAGTCAATCAACTTGTTCGCCAATTCGGGCGTCATGGCATTAGACGGGTTGTGATCGTAGAACCCCCAGATCAGCACTACGGGCCTGCCGTGATCGTGCAGATAGCGCGGCGACTTGATGGTGTTATCTGCCGCCATCCGTTTCCAATCGCCGGTCAGCACGTCGTAAATGCGGTCCGTCGGCATCCCGGCGATGTCATAGGCCAGCGCCCAGACGCGCCCGGTCTGTTGCGCCGCCGCCATGACGTGGCGCAGGACGCGCAGGCGGGACGGGTATCGCGCCGGCTGCGGCCCGCCGGGCAGGTCCACCAGGAAGTGCTGCAGCCAGGCCCCGTCCAGGCCGCAGCCCTGCATCCACCGGAAGTGGCGCAGGACCGTGGCCGCATTGTCGGCGCTGAACAGGGAGGCCGGGCGGCCATCAGGATACGTGAAGCCTGGCGCGGGGAATCGCTCGCCCGCGTCGTACTCGCGCATGTCGGGCCACATCTCGAAGGTGAGCGTGTCCGGGCCGAGGCGGCGTGAGTCGCGGCTCCAGTGGATCCAGCCCAATCCGGCGGCGTCCCCCGGACAGCGGAACCAGCCCTGGTAGCCGCACATGATCTTGCCCCGCAGCGAGGTCGCGTCCACGGTGTCCGGGCGTTTTCCCCACGCCGGCAGGGCCGCCGGGATCAGCAGGAAGAGGAGGAACCATCGGAACATGGCTACTCCGCGGTGACCCCCCAGGAGCCGGTGAGGGTCTGGGCGGGGGCGAGGGCGGCGAGTCCCCAGTCGGGATGGTTGAAGGCGTCGGAGCCGCACGTCATCGGCTCAACGGCGAGCGCCCGTCGGCGGTGCGCTTCGGGCAGCGGATCGCCGGAGTAGAGCACGACGTAATCGAAGGCCGCGTCCAGCCAGACGGTGCGGGCGCGCGAGTCGTCGGGCGCGGCCAGGCGGATGCGACAGAGATCATCCCCGTCCCGCCGGGGGGCGGTGAAGCAGGTGTTGAAGACCGTGCCGCCGATGGGGCGCGGCTGGCGGAAGTCATACGGCGAGCCGTCCACGGGCAGCACCCGTCCCGTCGGGAGCAGGCCGTCGTACTCCAG
>JAFAZD010000284.1 GCA_019239955.1 Armatimonadota bacterium
GTTGTGCGCGGCGCAGTCTTCTGAACCCGTCTGAGATTTTGCAGAACAGGCGGTGGGGGCAAGGGGAGGGTCGCCTGAGCGTTGGCTCCGACGGCCATCACCAAACATGCCAGGGACGGCGCACACCTTTTGACACTGCGCCATACGGTTGGACAAGGCTTCTGCATTGGTAGTCTCCCTTCCATACAAGTAGAACAACAGTAAGACAGGTTAAATGAGCCTTATGCCGCTAGTATAATTATAATCACTCCTGGTGATTGTGTCAATATTCTGACAGAATTGAGGCCACCGCAAGCCACGAGGCTTTAGAATTTATTTTTAGCCCGTGGGATGAGCGAAGCGAACTGCGTCATTCTCGCGGCCTCCCGAGACGGAGCCTTTAAGAATGTTTTCAGGCCGAGCCAAAGACTTTTTCATCTGTTCTTGTCCTGCAATGCGCGGCTGGGACACAGCAGTCGGGCGCTAACGTCAGTGGATGCGCTCGGCGTTGCCCAAGAAGCCGCTCGGCTTGAGGATTTATTCTTCAGCCGATGCGGAGTGTCACATTACGCAGATGCGGCCCAGGTATTCCAGCGAATGAAACCACCCGTAGTGCGTTTCGGAGCGACAGTATCGCCGGCAAGAAGAGGCATGGCCCCGGAGAGACGGCAACACTCGCCGCAAGCCGTCCGGCGGCATGATCAACCAACACAATCATAATATGTAATCATAATAGCGATCCGGCCCCCAGTAAGTGGCTTTTTTCACACATACCCCGTGAAATTTCTCACACAGATCTTTTCACGGAACATTACCATTCGAGCGTGTGAGGTCACCTATCTCTGTGGACCATCAGTCAATATCTTCTTGGTATCGGGTAAAACAGTCCTATGCCCGATCACAACAGAGTCTCCCGGCGGACGTTCCTCAAGGCTGGTTCAGCCCTGCTGCTAGCGACAGGCCTTCCCGAACCCGCCGCGGCGGCCCCTGCCGACACCAGCCCCATGCGCCTGAAGAATGACCTCCTCGAAGCCGAGTTTGACGTGCGTGGACTGACGGCGATTCATGACCGGGCGCTGGGCCAAACAGTGGGCTTCGCGGATGACGGGTTTTCGGTGGCGCTGGACGGGGCGACGCTGGACAGCGCCTCCGTCCCCGCGCCGACGCGGACGCAGGACAAGAATACCGTCACTTACGGCTACACCGCCGGGCCGCACGTCGTCACCGTCACCTATGAACTTCAGCCTAGCTGGCGGTTTGTCAGCAAGCAACTCTCGCTGGACGTGACCGATGGGGCCGATTACCATGTGAAGTCCCTGACGCCGTTTCAGGCGACGCTCGGCACACCCATCGCCGGGGAACTCCTCAATCGCGGCGGCTCCTACGGGGCGTTCGTGCGCTTCGGCGCGGGCGGGGCGCCAGGCTACGGCCTGTTCTTTGTCGTGCAGAACCCGTTCATGCAGTGGCAACGGACCGGGCAGCGGGTTGCGATCTCCTACGCGCCGGACATGGACTGGAAGCCCAATTACGGCCCGTTCCCCGGCGACCGCGTGTGCCTCGGCCCCTATGGCCTGACCGGACAGGGCTTCCCCACGGCTTCCGTCCCGGAGTGGCAGTATCTCCCCCACCCCGAACGCGCGGGGACGGACTCGCCGGTGCGCGACACCGCCGAGTGGCAGGCGCTGACCGACTGCGTCCGCGCCTTCCTCCTGTCCCCGCCCCAGAAGAGCGCGCGAATCCACGTCGGCTGGTGCGAGAACGACTATCAGATTGACGTGGCGACGCCGCCGGGGCAGGCGGAGTACCGGCGCATCATTGACCAGGCGGCGGCGCTGGGCTGCCCGAACATCCTCTACGCGCCCGCTAACGGCGCGCTCTCGTCCAAATCTCAGAGCACGGACGCCTGGGGCTGGGAGAACATCCTCTGGCTGGGCCTGGGCCAGAAAATCCGCAAGGGCGAGTGGGACCCCGGCAGCGACCCCGGCCCGCCCTCGGTCAAGGCCATGCAGGACTACGCCGCCAAACGCGAGGTCAAGCTCGTCGCCTACGTCTACCCGTCGCTCAAGTGGCGCCCCCCATGGAATGCGGGCGAGGGGGCCTACGCGGGGGCGAACTCCGCCAACCGCGAATTTCAGGATTGGCTGATCGGGAAACTGGTGGACTTCCAGCGGAAGACCGGCGTGAGCGGCTACTGCTTTGATTACTGGTGGCTCAACTACAAAGAGTCCAGCCCCTACGCCCAGTGGTACGGCTGCCGCTGGATTCTGGAGTCGCTGCGCGAGCGCCTGCCGGACATCCTAATGGACGGTCGCCAGTCCTACCAGAACTACGGCCCCTGGACCTGGCTCGCCGGCACCTACCCTCACCCGACAACGACCGACGAGCAGCCGGAGAGTTTCCGCGCCTTCCCCGACCTCCATGTGGACCGGGTCTACGGCAACCGCCAGCGCTGGGCCGCCTGGTGGTACCGGATGGAGAACTTCTGCCCCACGGAAATCCTGCCCGGCTTCCTCACCCACCAGACTCAGCGCTTTGACGCCCAGGGCAGCCTGGCCCTGACCGATTTCCGTATCCGCGACTGGGACTACTTGGGCTGGAAATACTCCGTCCTGTCCTCCGTCGCCACCGCGCCGATGAACCACGTCCTGAACTTCATCCCGGCGCGCGACGAGAGCGAGTTTACGCACTTCTCCGCCGCCGATAAAAAATGGCTGCGCGACTGGCTGGACTGGACGGATAAGAACCGTGACATCCTGCGCCACGTCCGCCCAATTCTGGGTCAGCCGGGGGTGGGCCGGGTGGACGGAACCGCCGCCATCATGGAGGATCACGGCTTCGTGTTCCTGTTCAACCCGAACCAGCGGGCCATGAGCGCCGAGCTTACGCTGGACGCTTCCATGGGCCTGACCCGAGGGGAGACGTTCACCCTGACGGCGCTTCACCCCCGCCCCGGTCCGGTCGGCTTCGGGCGCTATGGCGACACCCTCTCGCTGCTGATGGGGGGCGCGTCGGCGCTGGTCTTGGAGATCGCCCCGTTCCGTCCCAAGCCACCCCTGCTCCTGAACACGGCTGGCGACGTGTCTCTGAACGGCAATACACTGGCGGCCAAAAATGTCACCGGCCCCATCGGGCATGACCGGAGCCTGCCCATCCTGGTTCCCGGCGGCAGGGCCGTCAGCGCCGTCACGGTCAACGGCGTCCCCGTCCCCTTCACCCACGACGGCGACACGGTGACGGCCCGCGTCCGCTTCGCCGGGACGCGCTTTGACCAGTGCCAGCCCGTCGGTGACCATGACCCGGCGTTCACCGGCGGCGCGTGGCGGGGCGCGTTCACCATCCCCGCGCGCATCTTTGACCAGCTCCGCCGCCGCCGGGCCGCCTGGCCCATCCCCTACACGCCGGACGACCTGCGGGCGACGTGGCTCGGATCCGACCGCCTGCTGCTCTACGTCCAGATCGCCGACCCAAAGGACGACATGGCTGTCTCCCTGACCCTGGACGGCCAGCCTGTTGATCTGCAAAAGGCCTACATCAGCATCTACCCGCAGGCGGCGGACCGCACCTTCGTCGGCTGGTACCTAGACGTGTCTGCGCTTGCCCCCGATGTACCGCACACGGTCGCACTGTCCCTCCCCACGCTCCAGCCGGGCCAGTTCCAGGGCGTGTTCTTTGAGAACGTGGAGACGGAGTATGCGACGGAGGTGGCCGCCGCATGAACACGTCCTCCGGCAGAAGAACCCCCTCCGGCTCGCTGAGGCTCGCCACCTCCCCCGAAGCGGGAGAGGAGGGGCGGCAAGGTGCTTCCATCCCTCTCCGGGGCGGGTGGCACGTAGCGCCGGGAGGGGTAGCATGAACATCCTCGGCATTGAGACCTCCTGCGACGAGACCTCCGCCGCCGTCGTGCGCGACGGGCGCGAAGTCCTGTCCAACATCATCGCCTCGCAGATTGACCTCCATGCCAAAACCGGGGGCGTCGTGCCCGAAGTCGCCTCGCGCCGCCACGTCGAGCAGATCAACGGCGTCATCGCCGAGGCGCTTGGGGAGGCGGGCCTGGCGTTCCCGGACGTTCACGCCGTCGCCGTCGCCAATCGCCCTGGACTGCTCGGCGCGCTGCTGGTCGGCGTCTCGGCGGCGAAGGCCCTCGCCTACGCCCTGCGCGTCCCGCTGATCGCCGTGCATCACATCGAGGCCCACATCTACGCCAACTGGCTGGTGGACCCGGACATCAAATTCCCCGTTGTCTGCCTGGTCGCCTCCGGCGGCCACAGCGAGATCTTTCTGGTCCG
>JAFAZD010000370.1 GCA_019239955.1 Armatimonadota bacterium
GGGGCCGGCGGGGGCGGCGGGCGCTCGGCCCTGATCCTCGGCGGGGCCGACCTGGTGGACGCGGGGGCCGGCGGCGGCGGCACCGGCGCCGGCCCCGGCGGCCCCGGCGGCGGGGGCGGGGCCGGCGGTCTGGACACCGGCGAGGGCGGCGGGACCTTCGGCGGCGGCGGCGGCACCCAGTCCGGCGGCGGGGCGGGCTTCTTCGGGGGCCAGCGCGGCGGGGCGGGCTTCGGCGGGGCGGGAATCGGCGGCGGCGGGGCCGGTTTCTTCGGGGGCGGGGCCTTCGGCGGGGGCGGGGGCGGCTCCTCGCTCACGTCCGGCCTGACCAACTTCGTGGGCCAGGCCGGCAGCGGCGCGACCCCCGGCGGCACGGGCGCCCCGAACTACCGGCCCGGCGTCGGCGTCGGCGGCCTCGGCAGCCAGGCGGGCGGCAATGGGGAGGTGGTCCTCTCCTACACCGCCCCCGCCGTGCCGGAGCCGTCGCCTGTGGCGCTGCTGGCCCTGGGCCTCGCGCCCCTGGGCTGGGCCGCCCGCCGCCGGAAGGCGTGAGGCGCCGCCCCGGCCCCCCGGCGCATCCCCGCCGCCGGGGAGGGCCCGCCACGGTCGGGATGGTCGCATTCCAAACGCTCGCCGCCTTTGATTTGGACGATCTGGCTCGCGGCCGTTTTCCCGGACGGGGAGGGAAGGTTTGAAAGGACGCGCATCTGGGTACACTTCGCCGCCGGCCCTACGGCAGCCGAGGGCGCGTTCTCCCATGACCGCCCTGTCACTCCTGCACGACCCGCTGTACCTGAGCGCCCCCCGCTGCCGTCAGTGCTGAAGGCAACACGCCGGCGATCCCTAAGAACCGCCTCCTCACAGAAAGGATCGAACCATGGACGTAAGTGCTCCCGCCTCGAAACGCAGCCACCCGCTGACCCGGCCCGCCTCTGCCTTGAGTGCATTTGCCTGGAGCGCATTTGCCTGGAGCGTCGTGAGCGGCACGCTGACTTTGGCCGCGTCACGACAGGCCCAGGCCCAGGCCTTCAACTTCAGCACGGGCACCCCCGACGGCAAGATCGCCACGCTTTCGCGCACGGCGAGTGCGGGCAAGCTCGAAACCGAGACGGCGGACGATTTCGTGACGACGGCCCCGACGGCGATCACCAGCGCCATGTTCACAGGGCTGCTGGTCGGCGGCGCGACTACCGCCTCCGTCAAAGACGTCGAGATCGAACTTTACCACGTCTTCCCGCTTGACTCGACGGTCCCGCCCGACAACAGAGTCACCACGCGCGTGAACTCGCCGTCCGACGACAACTTCGCCGCGGCGGACGGCGCGCTGGGCCAGCTCAGCTTCACGACGACCCTGCTCAACCCCAGCTTCACGGCCGCCAACTCGGTGGTCAACGGAATCCAGGCGGCGCCCAGCCAGTTCACCGGCGGCGAGGGCCCGGTTACGGGCCAGGAGGTGCAGTTCAACGTCACCTTTAACACGCCCTTCCTCCTGGGGCCGGATCACGTCTTCTTCCGCCCGGAGGTTGACCTGGGCAACGCCGGCGACTTCCTCTGGCTCTCGGCGCCCAAGCCGATCCTCCCTCCCGGCACGCCGTTCACCCCCGACTTGCAATCCTGGATACGCAACGACGGGCCGGGCGCGCTGGGGCCCGACTGGGAGCGGATCGGCACGGACGTGACCGGCCAGGGGCCGTTCAACGCCTCCTTCTCCCTGGCCGGCCAAGTCGTGCCGGAGCCGTCATCGCTGGCGCTGCTGGCCGGAGGACTTTTGCTGGGCCTCGCGCCCCTCGCCCGGCGCGGGCGAGCACGGCGGGCGGGCAAGGAGTGGCGGGATTGAAGCGAAAACTGCCTCGAGTGAGTCTGAGCCGAATCGGGCCGAACGTCCTGTCGCGCCTGATCGGCCCCTGGGCCATTGATGCGATCCACGCATTCTGGTACCGGGCGCCCGATACCTGGAGGCGGAACACGTACTGCGGGCACGAGATCCAGCAGATCGCGTCGGACATGTGGCTCTACCAGGAGATCATCTACCGGGAGCGGCCCGCGTTCGTCTTGCAGACCGGCGTTAAGTACGGCGGCTCGCTGCTCTACTTCGCCCACATCCTGGACGCCATCGGGGCGGACCCGGCGGCCCCGGTGATCGGCGTGGACGTCGAGCTGACCCCGGAGGCCCGGCGGCTCACCCACCCCCGCATCCACCTCATCGCGGGCGACTCCGCGGCCCCCGAGACGATCCGGGCGATCCGGGAGCGGCTCCCGGCGCCGACGGGGCTGGTCTCGCTGGACTCGGACCATTCGCGGGAGCACGTGCTGCGCGAGCTGGCGGTGTACCCGCAGTTCGTCGGCGTGGGGCAGCACCTGGTGGTCGAGGACACCAACATCAACGCGCACCCGGTCTACCCCAGCTTCGGCCCGGGGCCCTATGAGGCGGTCCGCGAGTTCCTGAAGACCAACCGGGACTTCGTCCAGGACAACGACCTGTGGCGGCGCAACCACTTCTCGTTCCACCAGTACGGCTGGCTCAAGCGCGTCCGGTAGCCCCGGACGACCCGCGCCCGTTCCCTGACGGACGCGCACCTGGAGCTGGCGGCCAGGCTCTGGGCGCAGGCATGGAACGCTGGCGTCCCGACCTCCGGCCCCGAGGCGCGTGTGCCGGATCATCGGCACAGGCGGGCATACCGTCGTATAATGGCCCTGGCGCTGAGTCTTTGCTGTACCCCCCTGTACCCCCCTCGGCGACCCGTCCCGAACTCACACTGGTCCAACTGGTCCCGCACGAGGGGGATCACAGAAAGGCTGAGCACAGCCATGCAACTCCCACGCCAGCGGCCGCTCCCGCGCCGCCCCGCCCTGCTCCTGAGCCTGGCCGCCCTCGGTCCCCTCGCCTTGGCCGCCGCCCCGCGCGCCCACGCCGCCCAGACCCTCTACGTGACACTCCGCACGGGCTAAAGCCCGACGGCTTCTTGGGCCACGCTGAGGCCGACGCCTTGCGTTATCGCCCAATCGCTGTGTCCCAGCGAGGCGCGGAACAGGATGTTGATGGCGGCGTTGTGGTCCCTGTCCAAAGACAGTCCACAGTCGCACTCCACCCACCTGTCCGACAGCGTGAGGTCCTCAAAGACCGTCCCGCAGCGGGAACACGTCTTGGAGGTGTACGCGGGCGGGACGAACTCCACTCGACGGCCAGCCTCTGCCGCTTTGCCTTCGAGTCTGTGTGCGAGGTAGTTCCAGCCCGCGTCCAAAATACTCTTCGCGAGGTGCCTGTTCCGCACCATGTTCCTGATGCGCAGGTCTTCCAGGGCGATCACGTCGTACCGCGAGATCAGCCGATGCGCGATCTTGTTCAGAAAGTCCTTGCGCCTGTTCTTGACGCGCTCGTGGTGGCGTTGCAGCCGCAGGACGGCCTTGCGCCTGTTCCTGCCGCCCTTTCTCTTGCGGGCGACGGCCCGTTGGACGCGCCGCAGGGCCTTTTGCCCCGCCCGATACCAGCGCGGGTTCTCCACGAACTCGCCGTCGCTGGTCGCCAGCAGGTGCGAGAGGCCCACGTCCAGGCCCACGGCCTCGCCCGTAGCGGGCAAAGGCTCGTCTTCAACTTCGCAGGCGAAGCAGGCGTACCACTTGCCCGCCCTGCGCGTGACGCGGACGGTCTTGATGTCCTCGGGCAGTTCGCGGTGCCATCGGACGGCGACGCGCCCGATGCCGCTGATCTCCAGCCGCCGCCCGTCCAGGCGGAACCCGTTGCCCTTCTCCTTCAGGCCGAAGGAGTCAAATCGGTCGCGCCCCTTGTAGCGCGGGTAGCCTGGCGTCTCGCCGCCCCTGACGCGGCGGAAGAAGTTCTGAAACGACTTGTCCAGGTCGGCGGCGACCACCTGGAGGACGTGGCTGTGGACGTACAGGGGCAGGCCCGTCGCCTTCAGTTCCTTGACGCGGCGCAGTTGCTCCGTCTTCGTGACCTTGTGGCCGTTCTCGTAGCCGACCTTGCGCTCGTCCAAGAGGGCGTTGTAGAAGGCGCGGCATACGTCCAGGGTCGCCGCCAGGCCCTCGGCCTGCGTCTTCGTCGGGTAGAGGCGGTAGCGGCAGCACCTCAGAGACTTCGGCACGCCCTACATCCCCCTCTGGGCGGCGATGTACCGCTGGATGGTCGCCTGCGACACGTTGCCCGCCGTCGCGGAGAATGACGAGCGGGTCCAGAGAGACGGCAGTTTCTTCAGTTCGGGGTACCGCAGGCGCAGCGTATGCGACGTGTAGCCCTTGACGTGGCGCAGCACGTCGGAGGCCGAGTCCTCGGGGTTGACCTGCACGAACAGGTAAACATGGTCGGGCTGGATGGCGAGTTCATGCACCGTCCAACCCTTCTCGGCGCACTTCTCGCGCACCAGTGCGTCCAGGTCGCGGGCCACGTCGCCCACCAGGACCTTCTTGCGCCGCTTGGGGCAGAAGATCAGGTGGTACATCAGCAGATGCACTCGGTGCTCGTCGTGTTGACAGGTGGCGTTTGCCATGTTGACAGTGTACCACAAATCAACACGGTTGTCAGGCGCCGCTTGGCGAAACGCTAACCCGCTCCGCTCGGGCTAAAGCCCCCATGACGGGGGCCAGGGAAAAGCCCGCCTAACGCCCCGCTGAAGCATGGGTGCTTGCGGCGGGCTTCAATCGGTCAGTTGCCTCTGGTCAGGAGGCGACCGGGCGGTATTTACTGGCCCCTCTCCCATTCTTATCCCATTCTTATGGGGGAGGGGTAGGCGAAGCGGGGGGTGGGGGCCTCCGGGCGTGGGGTATAATGGCGGCATGGGCGTCTACACGATCACGCTGTCACCGGAGGAGGACGCCGCCCTGCACGCGCGGGCGGCGCTGGCGGGATGCACCGCCGAGGAACTGCTCCGCCAGGCCGCCCGCGCCCCGATCATCACCCCCACGCCGGACGCGCTGCCCCCGGACGACGCCCTCCTCGCCGAGTACCGCGACCTCATGTGTCAGGAACTGCGCGGCGCGCTCACGTCCGAGGGCGCGGCCCGCCTGCGGGCGGTGGAGGCGGAACTGGACGAGCGGGACGAGTCCGGCCCCGACGCGCACGCACTGGCCTCCCGCCTGACCCAGACCTGCGACAAGCTGGATGCCCTGCTCCAAGCCCTCCGCGACCTCGCCGCCGTCCGCCCCCCCGTTCTCGGGGAGTTCGCCCCCCAACCCTCAATTCTGGGGGAGTAGGAACGGGCCAAGCCCCCTCCTCTAATCCTTCACACCCCTCATCGAAGCCGCCCTCAAATATGAGACGCCGAAGGCGCGACGGAGGCGCAACTGTGTTCCGCCGCCGGGGTATCATCTCCTCATGGACACCTGGCCGCCACCGCCGACACAGCCACCGGAGCCGCCGTCAAGGCCCGGGGTCTCGAAGGAGACAAAGCATGGCCTCGTCTCCCTGCGC